>NZ_JADYXN010000003.1:0-251549 GCF_015864285.1 Pseudoalteromonas sp. NZS100_1 | reverse complement strand
AAAAAACCAAGAAGCGTTTAAGCTCCAAGAAAGTTAAATACGACCTTGAAGCTTAAAATGAGAGATGGTATCTACAAAAACACCGTGTTAAAGTTACGATTTATACTTATGCAGTAACTCAAGCGGTATATGACAGTAATCATCAGGGTGATTAGTTAAGCGGTCTTGATGCTCAGGATCGCTTGGCACGTAGTTAGTTAGCAGCTCTACCCCTACCACAATTTTATCGGCATCACTTCGCTGGCTTATATAATTGCTAGCGACCTTTAAATGATCTTGGCTTTTGCTATAAATGGCAGTGCGATATTTAGGGCCTACGTCATCCCCTTGTTTGTTAACGCTATACGGATCAATAATCTCAAAAAAGAAGCCAAACAGCTCGTTTAAGCTAACCTCTTTTGTACTAAATATTACTTTTACACACTCAGCATAACCGTCGTATTCGCCTTGTGTATTATCGTTTTTTCCATTAGCCCGCCCTGCTTCAGTACTTATTACACCAGGTAAGTGCTTTAAAAATTCTTGCACGCCCCACAGGCAGCCACCAGCAAAGTAAATAGTATCTTGTTGTTTTATATTCATAATAAATGTGACCAAGTTTGTTAGATGCATTAACTTTGCAAATGATTATCAAATGCAGTTTTTAATGAATTAATGTACAATCGCGCCAAAATCGCAGTTGTTTAATTGAATTATTTTATCACGCCTTAAAAGTGTGTTCTGAATTTAATTGTTACCGTAATTGCATATAAAAAAATGAGACACACAACATGAAATGGTCACCGCACTTTATACTCCCAGCACTGCTATGCAGCGCGAGCAGTTTTGCCTACGGCGAAGCTGTAACTGATAAAACTGAAACATTACCGGCAATCGAAAAAATAACGGTTGAGGCATCGCCCACTGCAAACACATTACCTGTAGGTACATTTGACTCTCCAGTATCTAATTTAGAGTATGACCCACGTGTTGATTTGCAATCACGTAATATGGCTGAAGCGCAAGCCGATGTAACTATACGTGGTGGTATTTTTGAAAATACCGGCTTTAGGGTTGGCAGTGCTACTTTACTTGACCCACAATCTGGCCATTACTTTGCTGAAATTCCTATTGCACCGCAAATGCTTACCGGCCCTTATATTTTAACAGGCGCAGACAATGCGCTTAATGGTGCTAATAGCTCTGTAGGCACTGTATCATTTGGCTGGAAACCAATTAGCACGGGCGGCAGTGTATCGGTAGGTACTGGCACAAACGATTTTAACTTACAAAGCTTACATGCAGGTGTAAGTATGCCCCTTGAAGGCGCAAAGGATTGGAAGCTTGGTTTTGAAGGCGAGATTTCTCACTCACAAAGCGATGGCACAATTGATAACGGCGATCACGACTTTACGCGTGCATCGGGTCGCGTTCAATTAGCTGGCGCTGATTCTCAAACAGATTTGTTTTTTGGCTCACAAGATAAGTTTTTTGGTTGGCCAAATTTGTACACTCCATTTGGCGTTAACGAAACAGAAGAGCTAGAAACCCGCTTATTAATGCTAAACCATAAGCAAAATTATGCGCAGGATAGTAACTTTGAAGTGTCGGCTTATTACCGCACACACAACGATCACTATATTTACTCTCGCGAAAACCCCAGTGCATTTGAAGCATTTCATAAAAGTGAAGTTAAGTCGTTAGGGCTATCAGGTCGCCATGCTCAAAGTGATGTATTTGCTGTAAATTACTCAGCGCAGTTTATTGACGATTCAATTGAATCGACCACGCTTGAAAACAATTTTACCTCGCGTAACTATTATAAAGTGAGTGTATTGCCAGAGTATAAAATGGCACTTGAGGGCAATAAACAACTTACATTTCGCTTAGGTGCTGCGTTTGACGATACAAATAGAGACGACTCTGAACTGTCACTTATTGGTGATATAACGCTTAATACACAAAACAGCAAAGGTTTTGAGCGCACGTTTTATTTATCGTACGCAGAGGCAAGCCAAGTAGCAGGCTATACCGCCATTGGCGGAAGTGATTCAGGCGGGTTATTTAGAAGTAATTACACCCTTGAGCGCGAAACGACTAAAAGCCTAGAGCTAGGTTTATTAGTTGATGAGCAAACTTGGCAACTTAATTCGGCTATTTTTTATCGTAAAGATGACAACTTAACCGATTGGACGTTTAATTTTGACTCAAGCTCTGCGCGATTTGCAAACCCTGTAGATATAAATACAACGGGCATTGAGTTCTTAGCAACTAAACACTTTGAAACAACCGAAATTGTAGCGAGTTACACCTACCTTCATAAATCAGAAAATTACGGTGCGGCAGATATTGATGCTAGTTTTTACGCATTAAACTTTCCTGATCACCGCCTAACACTCGGCGCAGTTTGGAATCCTACTGATATATTGCAGTTTAGAATAGATAACGAGTGGCGCAAACAGCACGAAAATGCGCTGCGCGGTAGTGACGACGATGCTTTATTTACCCATTTAACGTTAAAAATTACGCCGCCAATGCTAAAAAACTTATTTATTACTTTAGCAGCAGATAACTTATTGGGTGAATCGTTTGAAGAGATACCTGGTACACCAGGGCGAGGTGAGCAATATACGTTAAGCGCAACGTATCGTTGGTAGAATTGAGCTATCACATTCAAAGACCTGTTTATTTAAAACAGGTCTTTGAATAAATATTTAGCAAAGAATAAACGACATACTAAATGTTAAGAGCTTTGATTACTCAGCTTATATTGAACCAGAACGACATTGTCTTTTTCTTAGCTCATTATCAATTTGTAAAGGGCGACTAAGCTCATCTGTAAGAACCTGCGAAACAACCGTACCGGTTTCAACTTCTTGTATCCAGATTGATATTTTATCCCCTTCCCTTTTTCTATTTAGCATGTAGCTTTTATCAGAATCTAAATTAACGTTAAAATTAACAAAAGCTTCTTTTTGACTATTTAAAACATCAGGGTTTGAAACACTCGCCTTTACCCATAAATCATGCTCACCACTGATATACTGCTTTGGTTCAGCCCATTGTGTAGGTTTTTTGTTAAAGCACATCAAGTGGACATATTCTAGATCTACTCCCTGCTCTCTTTTAAAGTTTTCGAGTCTAAAGTGGCCTTCTTTAATATCGGTTTTAATGGGTAAGTTTGAACAACCTAATAAAGTCACACCTAATGTAAATGCTGTAAATAAATTTTTCATTTTTCTTTCCTTTTAAAAATTAAGATTGAACGAAATCACCTATAAATGAGATTTATAAAAAGTATCTTACAATTTCCTATATTAGCAACAAAATTAAATATGTCTAATATTTCGCCATTAAATAAATTAACGACTGCTTTTAATAACCTTATGAAGATTTTTATTAATAATATATTGTAAATAGATGTGTATTAAAAACGAGGATTAAGTTAGCTCTTCAAGCTCTGTAATAAGCGCTAGAGCTTGTGCATTTGTTGACCCGCACACATCAAGCGTGGCGCTAAAATCACTACATACTTTAGGTCGGCTTGAATCACCAAATAACTTACATAAATTACGTTCATCTAGCTGAATACAGCGCTCTCCGGCCTTTTTACCGTTTGGCATTCCTGGTATTGGGGAGCTAATACTTGGCGCAATACAGCATGCACCGCAGCCTAATCTGCAAGTCATTGATTCTGTTTTCATAATATCCTCTGTATAAAAAACACTTACTTTTATTCCTTTTTAAGAACGTAATTAGCCACACGCTAAGTTGCAATACACATATGTAATGCTTTGTTACATCTTAAAACGCCTTGTAAACACTTTATTGCGTATTATTGCTCTGTCACCACCAATTATGAAGGAATGCCTTGTGGCTACTACAAAACAAATAATACTCCCAATTGCAGTTTTAGCAGGCGGTATTGCTTTAGCTTTCGCCTTTATGGCCATGAAAAAGCCACCAGAAGAAAAGCCTGAGCAAGACATTCGACCTTTAGTTGCGACCCAAAGCATACTCTTAGATTCTATAACGCTCGATGTTAAATCGTACGGCATAGTAAAACCAAAAGATCGTACCGAATTAATAGCACAAGTAAGTGGGCAAGTTATTTTGGTGTCAGATCAATTTGTTGAAGGCGCGTTTGTAAAGCAAGGCGATATTTTAGCACGAATTGATGCAAATGATTACGAGGCTGACTTTATCGAAGCGCAAGCAGGTTTAGCTCAAGCAAGCTCAGCACTTGAAATAGAACGCGCACAAGCGCATGTAGCGAAAGCAGAATGGGAACGTATTAAATCCGACTCTAGCGATGCTATTGCATCAGAGCTTTATTTACGTAAACCACAACTGGCCGAAAAGCTCGCGCGTTACCGCTCTGCTCAAGCAAGTGTTAAACGTGCAAGCCGCAACCTTGAACGTACTTATATTAAAGCCCCGTACGATGCCATTATTAACGAGCGCACAATTAGCTTAGGTTCAGTAGTAAACCCAGGTAATAGTTTTGGTGCATTGAGTGCAACCTCAGTTGCAGAGGTACGTTTACCCGTTGCCGACCAAGAACTGCAATATTTAAAAAATGGCGGCGTAGGCTCAAATGTTACATTTAACGCAGAATACGCGGGTAAGCAAACAATGTGGCAAGCCAAAGTAATTCGCACCGAAGGTGTGGTTGATCAAACAAGCCGCATGAGCTATTTGGTAGCACAACTGGCAACACCTTACGGCGATAAAACGCGCCCTCTTCGTTTTGGTTCGTACATTAATGCTACCATTGAAGGTCGCCCGCTTGATAACGCAATTATTGTTGCGCACCACTTAGTTAAAGATAATAAAATTGTAATTTTAAATGACGATTTAACATTATCGTTTAAAACTCTCAATATTATACGCGAACAAAACGGCATGATTATAGCCAGCCAAGGGCTAAAAAATGGCGAGCAAATTGTTACCTCAGCGCTTGAGTATCCAACTGAAGGTATGGCAGTAAAAGTTGAAGATATTGCGCCTGATAAAACTGATGTAACTCAACTTGCGCTGAAAGAGGAATAATCATGAACACTCGTGAAACAGGGTTAATAGCATGGTTTGCCCGAAATCCCGTTGCTGCCAACCTACTAATGATATTTATATTAGTGGGCGGTCTTTTAATGGCGATGACCATTCGCAAACAAATGTTCCCACAATTTGAAAGCAACTGGATAAGCGTACAAGCAGTTTATCCTGGGGCTGCCCCGCAAGAGGTTGAAGAAGGAATTACGATTAAAGTTGAAGAAAACCTTGAAGGTCTTGAAGGCATTAAACGCCTAATTACCTACTCTAATCGTGGTTTTTCTCAAGCGTGGATTGAAATAGAAGAGCAATACAATCCACAAGAAGTACTTGATGAAATTAAAGTACAAGTTGATTCAATAAATACCTTTCCTGCAGGAATGGAACGCCCTGTTGTTCGCCGTGATAAGTTTGAGCAAGAGGTAATGATACTCGCGCTTTATGGCGACATGAGTAACTACCAGTTAAAAGAGCTTGGCAACGATATAAAAGATGAGTTACAAGCGCTGCCTCACGTTAACCTGGTTAATTTTAACGGCGGTTTAGAGTACGAAATTGGTATAGAAGTCAGCCCAGATAAACTGCGCGAATATGGCTTAACATTTAGAGATATTGCAGGCGCTGTGCAAAGCTTTTCGGCAAATATGTCGGCGGGGCAAATACGCTCTGAAAACGGTTATATTTCGATGCGTGTAGAAAAACAAGCCTACCGTGGCTTTGAGTTTGAAAGGCTCCCACTTATTACCCTTGCTGATGGCGCACAAATTTACTTAGGCGATGTTGCAACTATTAATGATGGCTTTGAAGAAGGCTTACAGTATTCAAAATACAATGGTAAAAATTCACTCTCGTTTGAAGTTAACGCATCAAAAGATCAAGACATTACCGATGTAGCAAAAGTCCTTAAAAGCTACATGGCCACTAAAGAGCCACTTTTACCTGCAGGCGTTAAGCTCTCCCCTATTGTTGATTTAACCTACTACCTTGAAGGTCGACTCGATATGATGGTCGATAACATGATTTGGGGTGGCTTGTTAGTAATGATAGTGCTGGCACTATTTTTACCGCTACGCTTAGCATTTTGGGTAATGATGGGCTTACCGGTTTCGTTTTTAGGCGCCTTTTTGTTTATGCCTATTGGCTTTTTAGACGTAACTATTAACCTAGCCTCTCTTTTTGCCTTTATACTTGTACTCGGGATTGTTGTTGATGACGCCATAGTTGTGGGCGAGTCAGCCAGCGCCGAAATTGAAAAGTACGGCCACACTCTTGATAATGTTGTACGTGGTGTTAAACGTGTTGCGATGCCAGCAACCTTTGGTGTACTAACGACCATTGCGGCATTTTTACCACAAACAATGGCAACAGGCCCTGGCGCTGCTTTTTCTAAGGCAATTGGTGGCGTTATTATTTTATGTTTGATTTTTTCACTCATAGAATCAAAGCTTATTTTACCTGCGCACATTGCAGCAATGAACCCACGTAAACCAAATCCTAAAAATCTATTACACCGCTTACGTATGGTGATTGATAGTGGCTTAAAAGGCTTTGTGAACAACTACTACCTTCCTTTTGTTGGCCGCTGTATTCACTATCGCTATACCGTAATTGTTGGCTTTATGTGTTTGCTTATTGTAAGCGCAGGTATGTTTGCAGGTGGTTTAGTTAAATTTGTACCAAACCCTAAAATACCGCACGACTTTCCGCGTATTGATATAGAAATGAACCTTGCTTCGTCTGAGCAAGCAACGCTTGAAACCGCACGTAAAATAGAAGGCGTTTTGTTAAAGGTCGATCAACAATTACAAGAGCAATACGGTAAACCGATGATCCGCGATTTATCGGTAAGTCTGCGCGGCAGAACGCAAGCAAACATTATGGCCATTTTAGTAGAGCCTGATTTGCGTCCTATCGACACCTTTGCCCTAAGTGCATTATGGCGCGAACAAATGCCCGCTTTACCTGGCGTTAAGACCATGACCATTCAAGACAGTATAATGAATGGCGGTCGAGATGATGGCGACGTTAGCTTTAAACTTGAAGGCAAAAATGCTGACGAACTAAAAGAAGTGGCAGGTAAATTAAAAGCCAAATTACAAACAATCGAAGGTGTTGGCGACGTAAACGACTCAATGCAAAGCGCCACTGACGAAGTACAACTTGATTTAAAACCACTCGCTTACAGCATGGGTTTAACGCTTGCTGATGTCGCATCGCAAGTAAGCTTTAGTTACTACGGCTTAGAAGCGCAGCGAATATTGCGTGAAGGCGAAGAAATTAAAGTCATGATCCGCTACCCAGAAGACGAACGTAACTCAATAAGTGACATTGCAAGTGTGCGTATTATTACACCTACTGGCGCTGAAGTTCCGCTAAGTGAAGTAGCCGAAGTTAAACTAGTTGACGGTGTAAACCGTATTCGCCGCGAAAACTCTAAACGTACTGTAAACGTATGGGCTGCGGTAAATACCGACCAAGCCGAACCCTTTGCTATTGCAGAAGAAATTCGTGATGAATACTTACCTACACTACTTAAAAGCTACCCTGGGGTTACGAGTGATGTAGCTGGGCGCATTCAAGAAGAGATGGACAGCGCCTCAGAGCAGCTTCGTGATTTTGGTATATCAATGATGATTATATTTGCGTTATTAGCGATTCCACTTCGTTCTTACTCGCAGCCACTTATTATTATGTCGGTTATTCCGTTTGGTGTAGTTGGCGCTATGTTTGGGCATATGATTTTAGGTATGACCATGAGTAGCTTATCGATGTTTGGGATTATTGCTGTAGCGGGTGTGGTTGTAAATGACTCCCTCGTTATGGTTGATTTTGTAAACAAAGCACGCGCCGAAGGTGTCGCAACTAAAGACGCTGTAATGCAAGCCGGTGCACGTCGCTTTAGAGCGATACTACTGACTTCAATCACAACCTTTATTGGGGTAATGCCAATTATTTTTGAAACGAGTTTACAAGCTAAAATAGTTATCCCAATGGCCGTATCACTTGCCTTTGGTGTGTTATTTGCCACAGTAATTACACTGATACTTATACCGTGCCAGTATGTTGCACTAGAAGATGCTAAACGATTAGTACGTAAAATGCGTGGCAAGCCACCACTAGTAGATGCCCAACCAGCGCCTACTAATAGCTAAATTAAGTAACATCCCAACCAAAAAAGCTCGGCATACTATATGCCGAGCTTTTTATTTTAAGCTTAAAAATGATATTCACCTATTTGCCAAGTCTTTATCTTACTGATAGTTTGACTCTATAAATATAACCCTCAAAAGGAATAATGATGGGCACACTTCAACTTATTTTATTTATCGTATTTGCTGTACTAACCACAATTGGCTACAAAAAGAATAACCGCAACTTAATGCTATTAGGCGCCGTTGCAATATCGTTTGCGTTTGTAGGGCTCGACTTTTTAATCGGCGTAGATGAAGGGATATCAGGCATTAATTAATCAATAAAAATTTTAGCTGAAAATTAAAGGGACTTTAATGCGCTTATACATACTGATTATTTCTTTAGTTATTTTTTTAAGTGGTTGCCAGAGCTATATTGCTTATCAAATAACTAAGCCTCCGGGGAAAGTTCTCCCTAAAGAATTTGAGAGCTCTATCGCTTTATCTGGAGCACAAACCCATTACTGTAGCAGCGAAATAGATTGTCTTGATTTTAGGGTTATTTCACCTAAGGATATTGATAATTATCTACTAAGTGGCAATACGTTAACATTAACTTTAATTAGTAGAGGAAGCACTGAAGACGATACTTTTGAATATCAACTCAATGCTGATAACTTACCGAGTAAGTCAAACGATGGGCTTTTAATTATTTTTCCGGGATATGGCGTAAATAGTTTGGTTTATACCATGCAAGCCCGATGGCTTAGCCATATCACTGGAAAGAATGTAATAGTGATGCCTGCAAGTAATCAATACGATGAATTTAAGTATGGCTTAAACTCCCTTGATTTATTAGTAAAATATATAAATGAACACCAATACACCGACATTTCATTGCTTAGTTACTCAATGGGTGCAGTTGCAAGCATCGACCTCACAACCAAACTCAATATTAATAAGCATATACTTTTTGCTCCAATGATTAATTTTGAAGCCGCACTAAGAACAATTGCTAAGTTATCATACCCTGTTTATAGCAAACTGTTAGGTGATG
The DNA here is from genome assembly GCF_015864285.1 of Pseudoalteromonas sp. NZS100_1. Lineage (NCBI taxonomy): Bacteria > Pseudomonadati > Pseudomonadota > Gammaproteobacteria > Alteromonadales > Pseudoalteromonadaceae > Pseudoalteromonas > Pseudoalteromonas sp. NZS100_1. The sequence goes on along the minus strand of NZ_JADYXN010000003.1, from coordinate 242,330 downwards.
ATTATATAAACGAAGTCGCGGCTAAGGTAATTGAAAAAAGTAAAGTACCTCTTAATAAACTCGACATATTAAGTAATCTAAATAAGACCCCTCATGCAAGGCAAACTTACATCTTTTCAAGTAATGCAGACAAAGTGAGTCCATATAATGGGTTGCTTACTCTTAGTAACCCAAAAGTGAGCATTTATGAGGTAAAAGATTTAAATCACCTTGAAATGGTTTCTTTAATATCCGCACAACAAAGGAATGTGCTCCTTGCCTTGCTTGATGGGTAACTTTGGCAACAGTCCTAATAATTGAGAGAAATATTGCTCGTTTTTTATCCCTAATACGTTATGGTATTTAAATAATAAATAGACATAATAAAGTTAAGAAACAGCCATGAATACATCTCCTTCTGATCACATTCCTCAAGAAGCCTTTGATTGGTATGACGAATACGCCCACGGTTTAATGGACCGACGTACTTTTATGAAAAAACTCGGTGGCCTTGCTGCTCTTGGCTTTTCGATGGCTGTACTTACATCAGCATTATTACCTAACTATGCACTTGCTGAACAAGTATCGTTTAATGACGATGATATTAAAGCAACATACGAAGAATTCGATTCGCCAGACGGGCACGGTAAAGGCAAAGGTTACTTAGCAACCCCTAAAAACATAGAAGGTAAGCTCCCTGTTGTACTTGTGGTACACGAAAACCGTGGTTTAAATCCTTACGTAAAAGACGTAGCAAGGCGCTTAGCTAAGGTCGGTTTTATTGCGTTTGCACCCGACGCGCTCTTTCCACTGGGTGGCTACCCTGGTAATGATGATGATGGACGCGCTATGCAAAAAACCATGGATCGCGCTAAAATTCAAAACGATTTTGTTGCCGCAGCGCACTTTTTAAAATCGCATGCTAACAGTAACGGTAAGTTAGGCGCTGTCGGTTTTTGTTTTGGTGGCTACATTGTTAATTACTTAGCGGCAGTAGATAGCAACTTACTCAGTGCCGGCGTACCTTTTTACGGCACTCCTGCCAGCGAAAGTTTACGTAAAAATATTAAAGCACCATTAATGATTCAATTAGGCGAGCTAGATAAACGTGTAAACGCGTCGTGGCCACAGTACGAACAAGACTTAAAAGCTAATAATGTTGAATACACTATGCATATGTACAAAGGGGCAAATCATGGATTTCATAACGACTCTACAGGTCGTTATGATAAAGACAATGCCGAGCTTGCATGGCAACGTACCGTTGAGTTTTTTGATAAAAAGTTAAGCTAAGTTAGCGAATAAAAAATAATGCCACCAGCTCTAAGCCGGTGGCATTATTAAAAATACTTAGTTTTTTATCAACTTTAAATTTTTTTGCTACGCATAACTAATAACGACAACAAAACGAGTAAATAAATACTCAAAGAGCCACCGCTACTAGAGCCATCTTTATTTTCGACTTTTGCAATTTTTTCTTCTTTAACACGTGTTTTAAACCTTGCTAGTTCTGCATCTAAATTAGTACTCATATCACTAACCGCTAGATTAAAACCTTCAGCCGACTTTTCAGATAACGTTTCATCAATACCTATTGCTGTTGTTCTTTTTTCAAGTTTACTTATACCTGGTGCTCTAAATAGCATTTTTCTACTTTTAATATCAAAAACAGCTGTATCCACAAAGGTTTGAATTGTATTTTCATTACCTGGAATAACGTACATACCCACTATTGTCCAATAAAGTAAGGCTGCATTATTTTCATAAGATTGCGTAACTTGATCATATGAAACCAGTGCCATTACATCTACATCGTAAAGCCTCCCGACTTGCTCGAGTGTTGCAAAGCCTTCACCTCCTTTTAAATAGGTACTTGGTATAACTTCAATGCGGTCAATGTAATCATATTGTAGAAATGACTTTTTTACTTTTTCGAGTAACTCAACTTGGTTTTGGGTCTCTAACCCGTCTGGCTGCCAGTTTTTAGACGGTACAAATGCAATTCCAACAGTAACAGGGAGTTTTAAAACAGGTATTTCAGGTTTATAGGTAGAGCGACTTTGTTGATCAGGATATAAGAAATCCATTAAGCTACTAGATTGCGTATTTTTACCTGTATTGTTGCTCACAAACGAACTACAAGAAGCCAGTAAGGTCGCCATAAAAATGATTATATATTTATTAAATCTCACATTTATTCCTTTTTATTTTTAATTTAATTCAGTTACGTGCCAAAGCTCACCCGATGGTCCCCATAAGTAAATAACGCTACCCCAAGGTTCTTTTTTTATACCCTCAAAGCGGATATCAAAACCGTTTAGGTTACTAATGAGTTCGTATGCTTCATCTATATTTAACACACAAAGTTGCAGCATTAAGTTTTCAGCAAACGTTTTATTATAATAACGCTGTAAAAAGAACGTACATTCGCCAAAGGCACACACACATAAATCATTTGAGGCATCTTCAATCTTAAATCCAAGCGCTTTATAAAAGCGCTGAGATTGTCCATAATTTTTACAGGGAATAAAAATTCTAATATCATCAACTTGCATAACTCTTCCTTAATTAGCTCAGTACGCTTTTATTAATAATTCCTTTATTTACCAACTGTTGCAAAATAGCTTGGGATTTTGCTCTGCATGCATCACGTAGTAAACGCACCGCTGGGGTTATTGACTGCCTACTTGGGCAAATAAGCCAAAGTTCACCATTAACATGTTGATAATTTGGCATAACAGTAACTACCCTGTCATTAAGTAAATCGTCAGCTATATCAAGTGCCGACTTTACAGCTAAGCCCTTACCCGCAACGCACCAGCGCCTGACTAAATCGCCATCGTTTGAGGCGCGCCTGCCATCCATTTTAACTTTATATTTTGACTCACCATCACTGAATTCCCACGTATTATTTATAATATCCTGCAACTGATAAAACAAACCTTGATGCGACGCTAAATCATCGGGATGCACAGGGCTTCCATTTTGTAGCAGGTATTCTTCGCTAGCACACAACAAGCGCGGTACGTTACAAATTTTAAAACCATAAACGCTTGCATCATTAGGCGAGCCATAACGAAGCGCTATATCAACTGAGTCACGGTAAAAGTCGATATTGCTATCACTTATATGGGTTCTTAAACTTAGCTTTGGATAAGTGTCCATGAGTTCATCAATCCATGGGATCACCAAGTTACGCCCTAAGTCAGATGAAAGTGCAACACGCAATTCGCCTTCTATTTCGTCGTGTTCACCTTTAAGGTTTTGCTTTGCGAGCTCAAGCACTGCCAAAGCCTGTTCACATTGTGGTATGTAGCGCTCCCCAGCAGCCGACAACCTTAAATGACGTGTGGTACGAACAAACAGCTCGCTACCAAGCGCTGACTCCACGCGTTTAATAGCGGCGCTTGCTGTGGCTGTACGCATATCTAACTTAGCCGCTGCGAGCGTAATACTTCTAAACTCAGCGACTTTTAAAATAAGTTTTAAATCTTCTATGTTCATATTATCTATTTATATTTGATAATGATTCAACGATTATGCGGTTTATCTACATTAAAGCAAGGTCTACTATATATCCATCAGCTAGCCAAAGCATGGCTTGCACCTTATACGTAAACAAATTAGGACATTTATTATGAAAGCCATTGGTTATAAAAAATCTCTTCCTGTTTCTAATCCTGAATCGTTAATTGATGTTGAATTACCACAGCCAGTTGCAACAGGTCGCGACTTATTAATTAAAGTTAAAGCAATTGCAGTTAACCCAGCAGATTACAAAGTGCGTGCATCTATGCCCCCTGCTGATGGTGAAGTAAAAGTTATTGGTTGGGATGCAGTTGGTGAAGTTGTTGCAATCGGCGATGCTGTAACGGCATTTAAACTCGGTGATGCGGTTTATTACGCAGGTGACATTACTCGCCCAGGTAGTAATGCAGAATTTCAATTAGTGGATGAGCGCATTGTAGGATTTAAACCGCAGAGCTTAAACGATGCTGAAGCGGCTGCATTACCCCTTACTGCAATAACAGCGTACGAATTATTATTTGAGCATTTAAACATTGTAAAACAAGCTGCTGATGCAACAACAAAATCAGAAGAGGTTATTTTAGTAACAGGTGCCGCAGGCGGCGTTGGCTCTATTTTTATTCAACTTGCTAAAGCGATTACTGGCGCAACGGTGATTGCCACTGCATCGCGCGAAAGCTCTCAAGCATGGGTTAAAAAACTAGGCGCAGATTATGTCGTTGACCATACAAAACCATTACCTGCTCAAATTGACGCATTAAACATTGGCTCGGTAACACATGTAGCAAGCCTGCACAGTACTGATACTTACTTTGAAGCGTATACAGAGGTACTTGCACCATTTGGTAAAATTGCAATGATTGACGATCCTGAGTCATTAGATGTTAGCAAATTAAAAATGAAGAGTTTATCTCTACATTGGGAATTTATGTTTGCCCGCTCAATGTTTAATGCCAAAGATTTAATTGAGCAAAGTAAGTTATTAAATCATGTTGCCGATTTGATTGACCAAGGCTACATTCAAACCACGATTGGTAAAAACTTAGGCACTATAAATGCGGCTAACCTGCGTATTGCACACACAGAACTTGAAGAAGGTCGCTCTATTGGCAAAATAGTGTTGGAAGGTTTTTAATTCTATAAATATTACACGCCTTATTTATACCTGAATTGATTAAAGGCGCCAATGCAATTGGCGTCTCCAGCCAATATTTCGGGGTGGCTTTTGCTGTATTTATATTTATTAAAGAAACTATTACCTAATAATATTTGATAATGATTCAACCATATACCTGTTTATCATATTGTAATAATCCTCTACTATCCGCACATAGCTATATTGATAAGCCTTACGTTACGTAGATATATCGATTGTATTAAGTAAGTAGAGTGATTTAAAAGCACGATATTATTTTTGTAATAAATTTTTAAAAGGGTTTGTTTTTACTAAAACTGACTCAACATAGTAAATACTGGTAAAACACCTACTCAATGGAAAAACTAATGACTCACCCTATTATTAATGACTTAGAAAAGCGCTACACAGCAAAACGTTATGATGCAACGAAACGTGTATCTCAAGACGATTTAGCCGTTATTTACGAAGCTATGCGCCTGTCTCCTTCATCTATTAACTCGCAGCCTTGGAAATTCATCGTAATTGAATCAGATGAGGCTAAAGAGCGTATGCATAGTACATTTGCTAATAAATTTGCGTTTAACCAGCCACACATTAAAACAGCTTCGCATATAATATTATTTGCTCACAACCCTAAATATACCCGCGATGATTACGCACAAGTAATTGATGCAGATATTAAAAATGGTCGTACTAAAGCAGAAAATCGCGAACAAGCTTTTGGTGCTTACGCGTTTGTTGATATGAATACTGATGAGCAAGGCGGTAATGAAGAGTGGACTAAAGCACAAACTTACATTGCACTGGGTAACACTATGCATGCAGCTGCACGCTTAGGTGTTGACTCTACTCCAATGGAAGGCGTAGATGCCGAGCTGATTGGCGAAGTTTTTGAAAAAGAACTTGATGGTTACGTATGCGACGTGGCATTAGTACTTGGCTATCACGATAGCGCTGAGGATTATAATGCTAAATTACCTAAATCTCGCTTAGCAAAAGAGCAAGTTATTCAGGTTTTATAAGTAATACGTTATAAACTTAAATGATAACAATATTAAAAAACCACTTATTTAAATAAGTGGTTTTTTGCTTTAAAGCAGTTTAACTTACTTGAAGCTGCGCAGCCTGAATGTATTGCACTAAATCCTCAATAGAAACCACACTCATATTATGTTTATTAGCATAATCACTCACCTCAGGTAAGCGCGCCATTGAACCATCTGGATTTGTTAGTTCGCATATTACGCCAAATGGTTTTAAGCCGGCAAGTTGCATTAAATCAACGGATGCTTCGGTATGACCACGACGAACTAATACTCCACCCGTTTGTGCTTTTAAACCAAATACATGCCCTGGGCGCGATAAATCACTTGGTTTGGCGTTATCGTCTGTCGCTGCTTTTATAGTAGTTACTCTATCAGCAGCAGACACGCCTGTTGTAACGCCATGCTTAGCTTCAATAGTGACTGTATAAGCGGTGTTATTTTGACTTGTGTTGTGGGTTACCATTTGCGGTAAGTCGAGCTGTTTAATGCGCTCCTCCCCCATACACAAGCAAACAATACCGCTGCCTTCGCGGATCATTTCGGCCATTTGAGAAGTCGTTAAATGCTCAGCTGAAAATACAAAGTCGCCTTCATTTTCACGGTTTTCATCATCAACAACAAGTACGCCTTGCCCTTGCTGTAGTGCAGCAATTGCGCTTTGTACGCGGATATGGCTTTCGCCGAATTGAGTAAGTAGAGACTGAATCATCATTATATTCCAAATAAAAAAATAATAGATTCAGGACTGTGAAAGGATCAGTAATATATCGCTTTAAATTTAAAACGATCACTACCAAAATAGCTTAAATAAAATAACAAAAAGCACGCAGCAAAAAGCAGCGCACACTGTTATACCAACGGCATTAAATTAGTAACCTATTATAGCGCTAAAAAATAGCTCACTTAACGCGATACAATGATCGTGTCTTTAATAAAATTGGTATTAGTATAATAAGCCATATTCTCTTTCATCCGGACTGTAACCGTCGGCTCTGGCATCTCACCAGATCTGCTTGACCTTTACTTAACCTAGGTTAAATAAAGCGCTCGCGGGCTCGTCTAAGTTATAAATAACATTAGACATACCGCCGGTGGGGAATTTCGCCCCGCCCTGAGAATGTACTTTTATAACTAAAGCGCTATAAAAGCGGGCTTATTATACCCTTTAACTTAATTACTTATCAAAGGTAAGTGAATAAACTTCTAACAAAGCTCGGTATTTAATGAGGCTTTGACTACTTTACCTTCATTTATGTCAGCGGTGATTGTACAAGTAGCGCCGTTTACTAAATTTAAGTTAGGTGGAGCATGACCAATATCGGCATCAATAATCACAGGAAATAAACACCCACCTAGTGCAACATCAAGCGCGTGACGGTAATCAAAAGAAGCATCTTGACCTTGAGTGATCACGCTGCGACCAATAATAATACCGTTTATATCGTCAAATATACCTGCTAATTTTAATGAAAGTAAAAACCGTGCAACGGTTGTTGGCGTCAGCTCTGAGTTTTCTAGGTATAAAATAAGCCCTTCGGGTGCACTGTGTTTTTTAAATTCATGTAGTGCCAAAAATGGAGAGTCGAGTAATAAGCCGACTGTATCTAAACAGCCACCAAATAAGCGACCCGACATTTCAATAGTGCGTGCATCAAAGTAATTTAAACACTGCCACTGAGTAACTTCTGTGTGTTCAAACAATGCATTTGGGTTTTGTACGTAATCAGGTCTATTTTTTTGATAATGCGATGACGGGGCTTGCTCAAATTTGCTACCTGCTTCATAACTTAGTGTTTCAAATATTTGCAGGCAATAAGGACTTTTTTCGTCAGGATGTAACTGCATAAGGTTAGCGCTGTGAAGTGTTGCCCATTGGCACTTAGCGGTGAGTGCACATGCAATCGTGCTCACATCAGAAAACCCAACTAGCCATTTAGGTTTGGCTTGTTTAATCGCGTTAAAATCAAGTAGTGGCAATACCTCCATTGCCAGCTCACCACCCATTGGCGGCATAATGGCATCTATTTCATCATCTAGTAATAAACCCATTAGTTGCTCGGCATGGGCTTTAGCATTAAGCTCATTACGTGGTCTGTTTTGGCGTAAAAACTCCCCCTCTACAACCTCATAGCCACGGTGCTTTAATCCCTCTATCACAATATCTAATCGCCCGTGGTATTTTTCTTTTAGGCCTGATGACAGCGAGCAAATTGCAATTTTAGAGCCTACTTTTAAAGGCGCTGGGTAAAGAATATTAGCCATGGGTGTTCCTTTTTAATAAAGTGATTATGTACCTATATCAACACGTACACTCTTTATACAATATGAATGTATAAATGAGCTAATGCTTTGAGGTCAGCAAAATAATAATACCAATTCCATTAAGTATGTGATCTGAATTTTACGCCGAAAAAACAATTCAGTTCTAGGCGTAAATTGATGTAAATGGTTGTTCCCTTTACGAAATTAACAACAAATAAATGGGTTATTTTAGCAAGTAAAATAGATCAGCTATTTATTGGAATTGGTATAAGTTTTAATATTAAATTTCAGGCATAAAAAAACCGATGTAATTACATCGGTTTTTATTTAAAACGTTAAAGTGAGTTATACGTTAAAGATACTCAACTTCAATGATTTCGAACTCAACAATACCTTTTGGTGTTTGAATAGACACTGAGTCGTCCATTTGTTTACCAATTAAGCCACGCGCTATAGGTGAGTTAACAGATATTAAGTTATTTTTAATATTTGCTTCATCATCGCCTACAATACGGTATTTTACTTCAGCATCGGTTTCTACATTTACAATAGTCACCGTTGTACCAAAAATAACTCTACCGGTATTTGGCATTTTAGTTACGTCGATAATTTGAACATTTGAAAGCTTAGCTTCAATTTCTTGAATACGACCTTCGCAAAAACCCTGTTGCTCACGTGCAGCATGATACTCAGCGTTTTCTTTTAAGTCACCATGTTCACGTGCAACCGCAATATCACTTACGATTTTAGGACGGGTAACTGTTTTTAATTCGTTAAGCTCTTTACGCAGTAAATCTGCGCCACGAACTGTCATCGGAATTGATTGCATACTTTTCTCACTTAACACCAAGGCCCTAGTTGGCCTTGGCACATTTCCTTAGTTCAATCGCAGGTGTAGCTCTTGAACTGACGTCACTTTACTGCGGTCATCTGCTTTGTTAGCAGTACAGTTAGCGAATGCCGCGTTCAAGGTTGTCGTATAGTTGGTTTTATTTTGCAATGCACCACGACGTAACACCTTCGAATCTTCGATCGCTTGGCGACCTTCGGTGGTATTAACAATATAGCTGTACTCTTTATTCTTAATATAATCAAGAATATGCGGGCGGCCTTCATATACTTTGTTTACACGTCGTACTTCAATGCCAGCTTCTTCAAGAGCTTCTGCCGTGCCACCAGTTGCGTCAAGTTCAAAACCTAAGTCGGTCATGATTTTGGCTAATTCAACAATACGTGGCTTATCGCTATTACGAACAGATAATAACGCGCGACCACCGCGTGGTAAAGTATTGCTTGCACCTAATTGTGCTTTTGCGAATGCTTCGGCGAAAGTATCGCCAACACCCATCACTTCACCTGTTGAACGCATCTCAGGACCACGGATTGGATCCACACCTTGAAACTTAGCAAACGGCAGTACAACTTCTTTAACGCTGTAGTAAGGAGGAATCACTTCTTTAGTAATACCTTGGCTTGCTAAAGACTGACCAGCCATACAACGTGCAGCTACTTTTGCAAGCGCTACACCCGTAGCTTTTGATACAAACGGTACAGTACGTGCAGCACGAGGGTTGACTTCGATTAAGTACACTTTGTCTTCTTTTACTGCAAACTGTGTATTCATCAAGCCAACAACACCAAGTTCAAGCGCCATGTCGGTTACTTGCTTGCGCATTACGTCTTGCACTTCTTGTGATAAAGAATGTGCTGGTAATGAACAGGCTGAGTCACCCGAGTGAACACCCGCTTGCTCAATGTGCTCCATGATACCGCCGATGATTACTTGCTCGCCGTCACAAATTGCGTCAACGTCAACTTCAATCGCGTTATCTAAGAAACGGTCCAGTAATACAGGTGCTTCGTTTGATGCTTGTACAGCTTCGGTCATGTAGCGACGTAAATCATCTTCGTCGTATACAATTTCCATTGCACGACCACCTAGTACGTACGACGGGCGAACAACGAGTGGGAAGCCAATTTCAACTGACTTAAGTAAGGCTTCTTCAGTTGAAGTTACTGTTGCGTTTTCTGGCTGAAGTAAGTTTAAACGCTCAACAAGTTGTTGGAAACGTTCGCGGTCTTCTGCACGGTCAATCGCATCTGGTGAAGTACCAATGACTGGCACACCATTAGCTTCAAGCTCACGCGCTAGCTTAAGTGGTGTTTGACCACCGTATTGTACGATAACGCCTTTTGGCTTTTCAACACGTACGATTTCGAGTACGTCTTCAAGCGTAATTGGTTCAAAGTATAAACGATCCGAAGTATCATAATCGGTAGATACCGTTTCAGGGTTACAGTTAACCATGATGGTTTCATAGCCGTCTTCACGAAGCGCAAGCGAGGCATGTACACAACAGTAATCAAACTCAATACCTTGACCGATACGGTTTGGACCACCACCAATAACCATGATTTTATCACGATCAGTTGGGTTAGCTTCACACTCTTCATCGTAAGTTGAGTACATGTAAGCTGTGTCTGAGCTAAATTCTGCAGCACACGTATCAACACGTTTGTATACTGGCACTATGTTTAATAAATGACGCTTTTTACGAATTTCAGCTTCAGATACACCTGCAATTTCTGCTATACGCGGATCTGCAAAGCCTTTGCGTTTAAGTTTACGTAGGAAGTCAGCATTTAAACCCGCCATGCCTACTTTCGCTATTTTTGCTTCGTCTTTTAAAATGTCTTCTATTTGAACTAAGAACCAACGGTTTACTTTAGTCAGCTCGTAAACATCATCAACGCTCATGCCATGGCGCATTGCATCGGCAATGTACCAAATACGCTCAGCGCCTGGCTCGCGTAGTTCGCGGATGATTTTTTCTTTTGCTTTAGGGTCATCAAGTGCCACTATTGGGTTAAAACCTGTAGCGCCTACTTCAAGACCCCGTAATGCTTTGTGTAGTGACTCTTGTTGATTACGACCAATTGCCATTACTTCGCCAACTGATTTCATTTGCGTAGTTAAACGGTCGTTTGCACCGGCAAATTTTTCAAAGTTAAAGCGAGGAATTTTTGTAACAACGTAATCGATTGAAGGCTCAAAAGACGCAGGTGTTTTGCCACCAGTAATGTCGTTTTGAAGTTCATCAAGCGTGTAACCTACAGCTAATTTTGCAGCAATTTTAGCAATTGGGAAACCCGTTGCTTTTGATGCTAGTGCAGATGAACGTGATACACGTGGGTTCATCTCAATGATAACCATACGGCCATCTTCAGGATTAATACCAAACTGTACGTTCGAGCCGCCAGTTTCTACACCAATTTCACGTAATACTGCCATAGAGGCGTTACGCATAATTTGGTATTCTTTGTCGGTTAGCGTTTGCGCTGGTGCAACGGTGATTGAATCGCCAGTGTGAACACCCATAGGGTCAAAGTTTTCAATGGTACAAACAATAATACAGTTGTCGTTTTTATCACGTACAACTTCTGTTTCGTACTCTTTCCAACCAATTAGTGATTCATCAATCAATAATTCGCTAGTAGGCGATAAATCTAAGCCGCGTTCACAAATTTCTTCAAACTCTTCTAAGTTATACGCCACACCGCCGCCGGTGCCGCCCATAGTAAAAGAAGGCCTGATAATACATGGCAAACCAATGCGCGTTATGATGTCTTTGGCTTCATCCATAGAATGAGCAATCTCAGCACGTGGACATTCAAGACCAATATTTTTCATTGCTACGTCAAAGCGTTCGCGGTTTTCTGCTTTGTCGATTGCATCAGCCGTTGCACCAATAAGTTCAACGCCGTGCTTAGCCAATACACCGTGCTTGTCTAGTTCAAGTGCACAGTTTAATGCTGTTTGACCACCCATTGTAGGCAGTATTGCATCAGGCTTTTCTTTTTCAATGATTTTTTCTACCACTTCCCAATGAATGGGTTCGATGTATGTTGCATCGGCCATATCAGGGTCTGTCATGATAGTTGCAGGGTTTGAGTTAACTAATATAACTCTGTAGCCTTCTTCTCTAAGTGCTTTACACGCTTGAGCACCAGAGTAGTCAAATTCACACGCTTGACCAATTACAATTGGGCCTGCGCCTAAGATAAGAATGCTTTTTATGTCGGTACGTTTTGGCATTATTACTCCAGTTAAATTAGTGTTTACGCGCTTGCATCAAATCGATGAAGTGGTCAAATAATGGTGCTGCATCGTGTGGACCAGGGCTTGCTTCAGGGTGACCCTGGAAGCTAAACGCAGGTTTATCTGTACGATGAATACCTTGAAGCGTTCCGTCAAATAACGATTTGTGCGTGGCACGAAGCGTACTTGGCAGGCTTGACTCTTGCGCTGCAAAACCATGGTTTTGAGCTGTGATCATAACTACATCGCGGTCTAGGTCTTTAACTGGGTGGTTAGCGCCGTGGTGGCCAAATTTCATTTTTTCTGTTTTAGCACCTGAGGCAAGGGCTAATAACTGATGACCTAAACAGATACCAAAAATTGGTGTGTCGGTTTCTAAAAAGGTTTTAATTGCATCAATAGCGTAAGTACATGGCTCAGGATCGCCAGGGCCATTAGATAGGAAGATACCATCAGGGTTTAAAGCCAGTACGTCAGCGGCAGAGGTTTGCGCTGGTACTACTGTAAGTTTACAACCACGGTCTACAAGCATACGTAAAATATTACGCTTTACACCGAAGTCGTAGGTAACAACATGAAACTTTTCATCAGCAGCATCAAGAGTTTTAAATCCTTCGCCTAATGTCCAGCTTGATTCGCGCCACTCAAAATTTTCCTTGGTTGAGACAACTTTTGCTAAATCCATACCTTTTAAGCCTGGGAAGGCTTGCGCGGCTTGTAGCGCTTTACTTTCGTCTAGCTCGTCGCCAGCAATAATACACCCGTTTTGTGCGCCTTTATCACGCAAAATTCGAGTTAACTTTCTGGTGTCGATGTCCGCAATACCTAAAATATTACGTTCTTTTAAGTAATCATCTAACGATTGCTCGTTACGAAAATTACTTGCTAGCAGTGGCAAATCACGGATCACTAGGCCTTTAGCCCAAATTTGATTCGCTTCTTCGTCTTCGCTGTTGGTACCCGTATTACCGATATGTGGGTACGTCAAAGTTACGATTTGTTCCGCGTATGATGGATCAGTCAAAATTTCTTGATAACCAGTCATAGACGTATTGAATACTACTTCACCGACTGACATGCCGTCAGCGCCGATTGCAGTACCGCGAAACACTGTGCCGTCTTCTAGGACTAACAGAGCGGATTTAGTCAAGTTAAACCTCCTAACAGTAAAAAACGGGAGTAAGCAATTGCTTAACACCCCGCCAATACCCAGAGGGATCGTCAAAACTAGATTTTTGTGAGCTTAAATAGTTTTACGCAGTCTTAAATGATGCCGATATAAAACGCTAAACCTTCAATCATTTTTTCTTGCCTAAAACTATTTTTATTCCCACTGAAACCCAGGATTTACTAGCCATTTGGGTATAATTGGAAACACGCATTTAGTAATTTTTGGCAAATTGGCTGCATATTACATGAAGTTGCTATTTAGGTCTAACACTTTTTAGTAAATTGTTACAAACAAGTCACTGTAGGTGAAATTAGACCCAAACAGTTAAAAAAGTAACTAAACTACTTAAGATCTAGCACATCTTGCATATCATAAAGTCCTGCAGGTTTGTTTTTCAACCAGCTTGCAGCCCTTACAGCACCTAGAGCGAACGTCATTCTTGAACTTGCTTTATGGGTTAATTCAAGCCTTTCGCCCATTGTAGCGAAGTATGCGGTGTGTTCACCTACTATATCGCCCCCTCTTAGTACCGAATAACCAATTTCATTTTGCGATTTAGCTGTCTCCACTTGGCTGCGGTCATATACAGCAACCTCGTCGTGGTCCCAGCCTTTAGCCTGTGCAATTGATTCGCCAATGGCTAATGCTGTGCCCGATGGCGCATCGATTTTATGACGATGATGCGCTTCAAATATTTCAATATCTAAATCGTCACCAAACTTAGTTGCCGCTGTTTGTACTAGGTTTAATAGTACATTTACGCCAACACTGTAGTTTCGGGCAAATACAATTGGAATATGTTTGGCTGCATCGTGTAGTAGCGCCATATCCTCGGTTGTTAAACCCGTTGTACCAATAACCATAGGAATTTTTTGTGCTACAGCGGTTTTTAAATGATTTTTCATACCTGCAGGAAGCGTAAAGTCGATTAAAATATCTACATTATCTATTGTGGTTTCTTCGCTAAAGCTAACACTGTTGTCGGCTGCGCTATTTACTTGGTTTACATTAATACCTAATAACGATGAACTACTACGAACGTATGCACCTGTAAGTTGTGTTTGCTCTTTAATTGTCGCTGCTTCTAATAGAGCTAAGCCCATTCTGCCATTAGCACCAAAAACGCCTATTCGATTTGTAGTCATTGTTTTTACCTAATTTAAATTTGAATCCGTTTTTTACTAATCTGAGTATATATCCGGAGGATTGCAAATACGCACTTGGGCATTTTTATGCAACTGGACAAATATTAATCGCTGAAAATAGCGTTACTTTGTAGATATTATCTAAAAGTCATGCAATAGTCAGGTGACCTTTTAATTTAATAATAATAACAATACCAGTTTACTTTAGCCATCTATACATTTAAACTTCTCTTTCGCGTCGATTTGGTCTTTGGCTTGCGGGCGCTGCGGTCTTCTTAATTAATAAAATAAGAGTGACTCGCTAAATTCAGCTAAAAGAGGAGTTTTTGGCTGTTGTATTACTAAACTGTTTACGAGGAATATGATGCAGCCATCATTTAATAAAAACAAAGCTATACTTTCTTTACTTCCCCTACTGACCTTTGTAGCACTATTTTTAGGCTCTGGTTTGTACTTGCAATCGCAAGGGGTTGATTACGCTTTTTATCAACTTCCTGCTCCAGTGGCTATATTACCCGCTATTATGCTTGCGTTTATTTTAAATAAAGGCACAGTAAACGAATGTGTAGAGACCTTTATTAAAGGTGCCGGACACAACAATATTATTACCATGTGTTTAATTTACTTACTTGCAGGTGCTTTTTCTGCCGTTGCCAGTGCAACTGGTGGTGTAGATGCGGTAGTAAATGCTGGCTTATCACTTATTCCACCTTCGTTATTGCTCCCTGGCTTATTTTTAATTGCAGCGGTTGTATCAACAGCTATGGGGACGTCAATGGGAACAATCGGTGCTATTGGGCCTATTGCTTATGCGGTATCAATTAAAACCGGTATAGATCCAGCATTAATGGCAGGTACGATTGTATCTGGCGCTATGTTTGGCGATAACCTATCAATTATTTCCGACACCACTATTGCAGCCACACGAACGCAGGGCTGTGAAATGAAAGACAAGTTTAAAGAGAATCTTAAAATTGCAGTCCCTGCTGCAATACTAACTATTGGCTTGTTGTTTTACTTAACACCTGCAGCACAAGTAGTTGAGACCAAAGATTACGATATTTGGTTAGTACTTCCTTATGCTTTTATTTTAGTGTTAGCCGTTGCTGGCTTGAACGTATTTGTAGTGTTGTTTAGCGGTATTATTTTTGCTGCATTAATGGGCTTTACAGGAAGTTATGAAGGCGCAAGCTTTGTAAAAGATATTTACAAAGGCTTTACCGATATGCAGGAAATATTTTTACTATCAATGTTTATTGGTGGCTTATCTGAATTTATTCGTATTAACGGTGGCCTTGATTTCATTGCCCAAAAAATTCAAGCCATAACTAAAATCATCGCAAAATGGCACCGTAAAGTGGCCGATCAATTAGGTATTGCAGCATTGGTTATGACAAGTAATATGTGTATTGCTAATAATACCGTATCTATTATTGTTGCTGGCCCTATTGCTAAAAAGCTGGCAGATGATGGTGAAATAAGCGGTAAACGCTCTGCAAGTTTGCTTGATATATTTGCTTGTGTAACGCAAGGCTCACTTCCTTATGGCGCACAAGCGCTACTGTTAGGCGCTACGTTTAAAATTAGCCCGTGGGAAGTATCAACGTCTTCTTATTACTGCTTTATTTTAGCCTTTACTGCAATTACTATTATTTGTTTACGCCGTAATAAAGCGTAATAAATTGAGTCATTACATGTTGCAGCTTATTAAGTAGGCTGCAACATGTGTTAAATTAGCGATCAAAAAATCAATCTCTTCTGCTATAATTGCCGCTTCCGCGTGTCACTAAAATTATAGTTATAAACAGTTATGAAATTTAAAAAATTACTCCCTTTTATTACCCTTACTTCTCTCGCTTTATCATCGTCGGCTTTCGCTGCCAATTGGAGCCGTACAGCAGTACATATAAATAATGGCAGCCAAAAAAATCCATTCACTGAGCAAGAGTCAGACACCACTGTTTACTCGCTTCAACATGCATCGGGCTATGACTACGGCGATAATTTCTTTTTTATTGATTACAGTAAAGACGATATAGATGACGGTTACCAAGATGCTGATTTTTATGGTGAGTGGTACTCAACGGTTAGCTTATCTGCCATCACTGGTAAGCAAATTGGCTCTGGCGCATTATTAGATGTTGGCCTAACGGGCGGTATTAACGTTGCTGGTGATGCAAAAGTAATGAAGTATCTACCAGGTGTTAAATTAAGCTGGGATGTACCTGGGTTTAACTTTTTTCAAACGCTGTTCACAGCCTACATTGACGATAGTGAAGGTGTAGCAAAAGGCGGCGCACCTATTGAAACTAATAGTTGGATGCTTGATGTAGCTTTTGAATATCCTTTCACTATTGGCTCACAAAAGTTTAGCTTTAAAGGCCACGCTGAATACATCGCAGAGCGTGAAGATGAATTTGGTAACGATGTAGAAGCTTGGATACTAGCACAGCCTATTTTAGTGTGGGATATGGGTCACGCCCTTCAAATGAAAGAAAACACACTACTGCTGGGAATGGAATTACAATACTGGCACAACAAATTAGGTACTGAAGTCACTGAATCGGTACCACAAATCCATATTGAGTGGACATTTTAAGCTTCAACAATCAGCTCTTTACTCAGTAATAATAAGCGAAGCACTATTTTAGCTTCGCTTTTTTTCGTCCACGTAAAACATTTAATTGAACAGGTTTAAATACTTAGTTATTGTTGTACTTCTTTTTAAGCCAAGCGCTCGCCTTTACTAGGAGTAACTGAATGTCGTCGATTAAAGTGATTTGTTTCTCTACTTTATTAGTACTAACAAACAATGCCTTAGCTGGCACTTCTCAAGATACATCCGCCCTTTCTTATGATGCACTATTAAGCAATTACGAATACGATTTTAAGGTAAATTACTTTGCACTTGAGTCGCAAAAACAATCATTAAAAATGGCTTATATTTACTTAAAGCCAACTAAAGCCGATATGCCTACAGTTACACTTATGCATGGCAAAAATTTTAATGCTGACTACTGGACTACCACTGCGCAATACCTGCAATCTTTAGGTTATGGGGTATTAATCCCTGATCAAATTGGTTTTGGCAAGTCGTCTAAGCCAACTAATTACCAGTATTCGTTTGCGACGCTTGCTCATCATACTCACGCGTTAATAGATTCTCTTAATATTAAAGAGTCGATTGTACTTGGGCACTCTATGGGTGGGATGCTAGCGAGTCGTTTTGCATTAATGTACCCAAACGCCACTAAAAAGCTAATTTTATTAAACCCTATTGGGCTTGAAAACTACTTGCAGTATGTTGATTACAAAGATACTAATTTTTTCTATAAAAACGAGCTTTCAAAAACACCGGAAGGCGTTAAACGTTATCAGCAAAAAAATTACTACGATGGTAAGTGGAATACAACATATTCAGCCTTAACTGACTTTATAACAGGGCAAATACAAGGCCCAGATAAAGAACAAATGGCATGGGTGAATGCAAAAACATACGATATGATTTTCACTCAACCTGTAATAACCGAATTTAAAGATTTAACTGTGCCAGTTAAATTAATTATTGGTACACGCGATAGAACCGGTCCAGGCCGTAACTGGAAAAAAGAGGATGTTGATTACGAGCTTGGTCGATACGATAAATTAGGCAAACACGCTGCAACACTTATTCCTGACGCACAATTATTCGAACTAGATAACTTAGGGCACCTGCCGCACATTGAAGATTTTGAACCCTTTAAAAATGTATTACAAAAGGCGCTTACAACTAAATAGAAGTGAGTGCTGAATATAAAAACCCTGTAAGTAAACTACTTACAGGGTTTTTATTATAGAAGCTAAATTACAACTTACATTGTGGGTTTTTACCCTGTGCTTTAGCTGTACTTTGCTCACTAAGTGCTTTACTCATTTGTGCTTGTAAGTCTTTAATACGACTGCTTGGCGCTGGGTGAGTTGATAAAAACTCAGGTGTTGTACCACTACCTGCTGCACTCATATTTTGCCAAAGGGTTACTGATTCTTGTGGATTAAAGCCTGCTTCAGCCATTAAATCTAAGCCAATTTCATCAGCTTCTGACTCGTGCGAACGGCTAAATGGCAAAACAACACCATACTGTGCGCCTAAGCCTAGACCCTGCATAATTTCATTACGGTATTGAATGTTACCCATTTCAAGTGCTGCACTACCAAGTTGCATACCGGTATCTAAAATAGAGCTTTGTGAAACACGTTCATTAGAATGCTCAGCAATTACGTGCCCTACTTCGTGCCCTAGCACTGTTGCTAGTTGGTCTTGATTGGTGGCTATTTTTAATAAGCCCGTATGCACCCCAATGTAACCACCAGGTAGTGCAAATGCATTAGCAGATTCATCTTCAAATACAACTACTTCCCAATTTTGCGACGCGTATTCTTTTGGTAATACAGCCACTACTTTTTCAGCAATGCAATTTACATATGCATTTGTTTTTGCATCTTTATTAATTGGTTGGCTTTTTTTCATATCTGCAAAACTAGCAGTGCCCATTTCACTCATTTGTTGATCTGAGTAAAGCGCTATTTGAGTGCGTCCTGTTGGTGACGTTTTGCAACCGACTAAAACGGCTGTCGCTAATACTGCAAGTACTAGTTTTTTCATGATAATTCTCTTAAGTAATGAATTTTTTATTGCTTGTAGAATAGCAAACACAGTACCAATTTAAAATATTTGCTTTATATACCTTTATATTAAAAAGATACGATGAGACGATAAACTTAGCAGGCAAACTAAGTTTATCCAAATACAATGCCCTGTTACACTATAGCCCTTGTTTTTAGTGATTGTTGAGTTTACACATGGACGCCTCAGCCTCGTCTTTTAATACCCGTATTTTATTGCCTTTATTAGCCAGTATCGTGGCGATTACTCCTTTGGCTATTGATATGTATTTGCCCGCCATGCTGGTAATTGCAAGCGATTTACAAACTAATATGCCAAATGTACAAATATCGTTGAGTATTTACTTAGCGGGTTATTCATTGGGGATGTTATTTTTTGGCCCTATTGCCGATCAAATTGGCCGCCGTAAGCTCGCACGTATTGGCTTAACCCTATTTGGCGCAAGCTCACTTGCACTCGCATTTACAACCGAAATCCATGCGTTTTGGACTCTTAGAGCAGTGCAAGCATTTACCGGAGCGGCAGCAACCGTAGTCGTACCGGGTATTATTCGCCATATTTATCAGCAAAATACAGCTAAGGGAATGTCGTATGTGTCGATGATCATGATGGTAGCACCGTTAGTAGCCCCCTCTGTTGGTTCGTTTATTTTAGGATTTTCTGTTTGGTCAACCATATTTTTGGTTCTTGCTGGATATAGCTTTTTAATATTAGCGTTTGTACAAGTGTATTTAATAGATATACCTATTCATAAAAATGAGAAAAAAGGCCTCGCTCTATTTTTTGACAGCTATAAAACAGTACTGAGTAATAAAGACGCACGTGCGGATATACTCAGTTCTATGTTTGTATCCTTTGGATTTTTTTGCTTTTTGACCTCAGTACCATTTATTTATTTAGATTTATATGAAGTGTCAGAACAGTTATTTGGTGTGTTATTTGCGTTTAATGTAATGGCGCTTATGTTTGGTAACTTTTTAAATACGCGAATTGTACCAAGGCTGGGCTCTCGAAAAATGCTCTATATTGGGCTTGTATGTGGGTTTGTATCGGGGCTTGCGCTGTTAACATTTAGCTTATTGCACTTATCACTTTATTATATTGTGGCTGCTATTGCGCCATTAATGATGAGTTTAGGTGTCACTGCAAGTAATGCTGATTCGCTAATATTAATGAAGTTTGAAAGAAACACAGGTACAGCAACGGCCGTAATTGGCACACTTCGTTTTGGTAGTGGTGCATTAGTTGGCCCGTTACTCGCCATTATGCATGCAAAAAGCGCAGTACCATTTTCAAGTTTAATGTTTAGTGCTGTGTTACTCACTATGCTCGTACAGCTAATTCACTATAAAAAAGACAAAAAAAATGCCTCAATATGAGGCATTTTTATCAAAGCTAATAACCTTAAATTAATTAAGCGTCTGCAGCTTTAGAAACCATAACCATTGCAGGGCGTAATAAACGACCATTCAATGTGTAACCTTTTTGCATAACAGCAAGTACTGTATTAGGTGTTACATCGTTACTTGGTTGAATTGACATTGCTTGATGAAAATCTGGATTAAACTGCTCACCTTGTGGGTTTACAATTTCAACACCAAATTTAGAAACAGCGTCATTAAAGCTCTTAACCGTCATATCGATACCTTCAAGCAACGGCTTTAGTGTCTCATTTTCTTTATCAGAAAATTCAATAGCACGTTCAAGGTTATCAATTACAGGTAGTAATTCGTTAGCAAATTTTTCTAGTGCAAATTTATGCGCTTTTTCTACATCTTGTGCTGCACGACGACGAATATTATCTACATCTGCTGCGGCACGAACAACACCGTCTTTTTGATCAGCAATTGTTTGCTTTGCAGCTTCAAGCTCTGCATATAACATCGCAATTTCTGCTTCAGGGCTTTGTTCTTGTTCTGCATGCTGATCAGCGGCTTCTACTGCTGCTTCTACATCAGCCTGCATTTTAGAAATTTCTTCGTTTAATTCTACTTCTTGCTCAGGGTTTTGTGTCTGCTCAGACATAAAATACGTGCTCCAATTCTTTACAACTGCGGTAATTATGGGGATTGAATAAAAAGATTCAAGAGTTAGATACCTCAATTAATTTAAATTCTTGAATTATTTCTTCAATCTGCGCTGATTTAGGACAAATTATACAAAAACGGCTTTGATATTCTTGATTTTTAAAGTACGGCACGCTTATTACAATTAATTCATCGCACTCAGTAAAAGGTAATTTTTCGCTATTAAGTACCGATACACCATTTTTAAAAGCAAGCTTATCTTCTACATAATTTAAAAATGAAACACCAATATTTAAACTTTGTTCGCAGTCTATTTGTTTGTAGAGGTAATTTTCACCAACAACAATACTATTATCTGAGCCTAATTTTTGGCTTAGTTGTCGCGTCCATTGATTAAGCGAATCATGACAATTTCGAGGCGCTGTATTTGCCATAGCTTGCATACGGTACAAACCTTCCATTAAGGTTTGTTGGCTAAATACAGTGTTCAACCAAGTGGCAAATTGATAACGAACAGAGTCTGACGAATCATGAGGTTTATCAATACAAATATTGTGACTCTGCCCTGCCCTATCTATTAATAAAATAAGCCAGTCGGTAGAATCAAAATCAAGCACTTCTACTCTAAACACTTGCTGTGAACTGGCTTGAGGTAAACCAACACAACAACATACTTGGTATTTTTGGCTCAAACCATGCGCTAGCTCAACGAGTTGTGACTGCTGTGGTTGCCAATAATTAGCAATATCAGCAAGCACAAAAAATTCGTCAAACCAATAATCAAACCCTTCATTTGTCGGCACTCGCCCTGCGGATGTATGAGGTGAATACAATAAGCCCACTTTTTCTAAGCGAGCCATAGCATTACGAACCGTAGCCGAACACACAGCCATGCCTTTGAGCTTGGCAATTTTTGTTGATGGAACAGGCAAGCCTTCACCATTACAGTACATGTTCATAACAGCTGAAAAAATTTGCTGATCTCGTGGGTTTAGTTTCATGGTATCTACATCTTGTTGCATGAAAGAGATATCGGGGCGTTTAGTTCTTTTTCAAGTCGTGCGGCTAACTCACAGTGAATAAAACTGATGGTTTATAATATTGCTATAATCTGTATTTTCAAACACTTCTGTTTTGAGTTACTCTACAATTATTAAATCTCTTTGTGCGTACATTATGGACTCTCCTTTTAACACCATAGGCCTAATTGGCAAACCTAATCATCCGGGAGCAGCGGCTACTCTGCAGCGTTTACATACCTTTTTACTTGCGCTTGGCTTTGAGGTAATAGTAGAAAAACGCACAGGGAGTCAGTTAGACGATATTCCGCATGACAAACTTGTTAAGTTAGTCGACTTAGGTGAACAAGCCGATTTAGCCATTGTTGTAGGCGGTGACGGTAACATGCTTGGCGCAGCTCGCGTACTTGCGCGCTTTAACATTGCTGTAATTGGTGTAAATAGAGGCAACCTTGGCTTTTTAACTGATTTAAACCCCGAAGGGTTTGAAGCGAGCTTAGAGCAAGTACTCAGTGGTGAGTATCTTGAAGAAAAACGTTTTTTATTAGAAGTAGAAGTATATCGCCACAACGAATTAAAAAGTGCAAACTCAGCCGTTAACGAAGCGGTACTTCATGCCGATAAAGTAGCGCACATGATTGAATTTGAAGCTTTTATAAATAATGACTTTGTGTTTTCTCAGCGCTCCGATGGTTTAATAGTATCAACCCCGACAGGCTCTACGGCGTATTCACTTTCAGGTGGCGGTCCAATATTAACGCCAGAACTAAATGCTATATCGTTAGTACCTATGTTTCCTCATACCTTATCTAGCAGACCTTTAGTGGTAGATGCCGATAATGAAGTTCGTTTAAAGCTAAGCCTAGAAAATACAGATAGCCTACAGGTAAGCTGCGACAGCCACGTAGTGCTAGCCGTATTACCCGGCGATGAGGTAGTAATTAAAAAAGCCGATAAACAATTGCGCTTAATTCATCCAAAAAATTACTCTTACTACAACGTTTTACGTACAAAACTGAATTGGGGTAGTCGTTTGTACTAGGGCGTGCTTATCTTTCGAGGTTAAATTTGCAGCTGTATATTTGGTATTTAGGCAAGGCAGAGCCTATGTAGTGTGGTTATTCCCCATAAATAGGCGATAACACAGCATAAAGGCCAAACATGCGCTGCTCTAAGGGTTCTTTCTAGGGGCAATTGACTCTTTGTTGCTCGGTTTTTACTTAGCCCACTAGGTTTCAAACCTCTCGCCGCGATTAAATCGCCCCTAGATTGAACAAATCTTAATCCTGAAAGGTCAACACGCCCTATTCTTATTGCCAAATTTAGTACTATAAAGCAAAATGGCGACTTAAAATAATAATCAACTAATTTAGGAACGAGTAGCAATGACTTATGTAGTATTCTTTGCTTTACTGCTATTAATTACACTTTTATACAGTTACCTCAAAATTGAGAGTAACCGTAAAAAAGCGATAGAAGCTAGAAAAAAGCTATTTAATGAACGTGTTTCGCATGTAAATACGCGCCTTAAAGCAAAGCTTAATGATCTACTTGATGCTAAAATAATTCGCCCAAAATACGTTCCTCGCATTCAAGCTATTGTAAATAATTTTTTTGTTGTTCAATCACATACAGACGAGAACTTGCAACAGCTTGAAGATACCGCCGACCTACTAATTAATACGTTGTCCAACGAGTTAATTAAAATCAATCAAACAAATATAATTCAACCATTGATTGATAATATACAGTACTTTGTATCTGAGTTGCCCCAGCAAGGCATTTTATACAATAAGAGTTTTTATATTAATACATTACCTCCCCTCATTGCTCTGCTTAAAACCGAAGAGAGTATACAACCTACTGATATTGTTGATGATCAAATTGATGCATCTTCCCAAACTTCCGATACACAGTTTACTCAAGATGTAAGTGTTGCTTAAATAATAAAAAATTAATTTGCAAAAAACCAAAACACTGTATAAATTAACAGTTAATTGACTGGATGGATAAACAGTATGTTAATTGGTTTAGAAGTTAAAAATTTTGCAATCGTAAGTAATTTAAGCACAGAATGGCGCAGCGGTATGACTGCGATCACAGGTGAGACAGGTGCTGGTAAATCTATTGCTATTGATGCCTTATCGCTATGCTTAGGTGAGCGCGCTGAAGCATCAGCAGTTCGCCCAAGCTCTGATAAAGCAGAAGTATGTGCACAATTTGACTTAACAGATCTACCGCTTGCTCAAGCATTTTTAGAGCAACATATGCTAAGCACTTCTGACAACGAGTGCTTATTACGTCGTGTTGTTTGTAAAAATGGCCGTAGTAAAAGCTATATTAATGGTAGTGCAGTTACCGCATCACAATTAAAAGAACTTGGTCAATATTTAATATCTATTCATGGACAACATGCCCACCAATATTTATTAAAAGCTGAGCATCAGTTACAGCTTTTAGATGCCTATGCAGGGCATCACCACTTAGTAAACTCAGTAAATAAAAACTATAAACAGTTTGCTAACTTACAAAAAGAATTTAAACACTTAGAACAACAACAGCAGCAACAAGCAGCGCAAAAACAATTGTTAGAGTATCAAGTTGCTGAGCTTGATGAATTTGCATTACAAGAAAATGAGTTTGATTTAATTGAGGCTGAGCATTACAAACTAAGCAATAGCCAAACAATATTAGAATCGTGCCAACGTGAGTTACAACACTTATATGAAAGTGATGAGCAAAACGCTTGCTCATTACTACAGCACAGCGCTCAACAATTTACCGAACTGGCTCAATATGACGAAAGTTTAGCAAGCGTAGCTGCTATGCTTAGCGAAGCCGCTGTACAAGTTGAAGAAGCAAGCCGCGAAGTGCGCAATTACACTGAGCAAGCAGATTTAGACCCGGCACGCTTAGTTGAAGTAGAAAATAGGCTAAGTGGAGCGATGGATTTAGCGCGTAAGCATCATATAAAACCACAGCAGTTAGTTGAGTTTCATCAATCGATTGCTCAAGAACTTGAGTCAATAAGTAATAATAGTAATCGTCTGGAGCAGCTTGAGTCAGAAATAGAAAGCGCGTTACTTAGTTACAAGCAAACTGCTGATGAATTAAGTAAAAGCCGCTGCGAGTATGCTAATACACTTAACACACTAATAAGTGAAAGCATGGCTAACTTATCAATGGAAAACGGTGTTTTTGAAATAGCCTTAACTCAAGAGAGTAATCGTACACCAAACAGCCTAGGCTTTGATAATGTCTCGTTTTTAGTATCAACTAATCCGGGGCAACCACTTCAACCATTAGCTAAAGTAGCATCAGGTGGTGAGCTTTCTCGTATAAGTCTTGCTATACAGGTAATTATTGCCCAAAAAGTAACAACCCCAACGCTTATTTTTGATGAAGTTGATGTAGGTATTTCTGGCCCAACGGCATCTGCTGTAGGTAAGTTATTACGCCAATTAGGTAAATCAACTCAAGTAATTTGTGTTACTCATTTACCGCAAGTTGCCAGTAGTGCACATCAGCAATTTTTTGTAGCTAAAGAAATAGCACAAGGCGAAACGTTTACTCATATGCTGCCTTTAAATAAAGATGGCCGTATTAATGAAATAGCCCGTTTACTTGGCGGCGACAACATAAGCAAAACAGCTAAAGCAAATGCTAAAGAACTAATAATGGCTCACGCCTAATGTGTTAGTAAATAACGTCTTCAAGGATTAAATAATGCACAGTACTTTAGTTGATTTTTGTATAATTTTAAGTTGGTTGTTATTAGTACTAAGCACCTGTTTAATTATATTTAGTAAATATAAACATACTTGTTTTAAACAACGTTTATTTAAGTTTTTAAATAGCTTTTTAGTTTTTCAACTAATCGTTGTGGCCTATTACTTTACTAGCGAAAAAATAAATGGACTAAGTGATTTAGGTGTTAGTTATTGGGTTTTAATTACAATGCAGATTGCGTGTATTGTAATATGCTACATGAGCTTAAAACGTAGAAAGGCTAAAATAAGGCCATCCCTTGATTCGTTTTCAATGGATTAAAGTAAATAAACATTTAAAAAGAGCACGTTCTGTTTTTACCTTGCTCTTTTGCTTTATAAAGTAGTTCATCAGCATGCTTAATATCTAGGTCAATTGAGCGTTCAGCGTTTGCAGCTGTGATGCCAATGCTTAGCGTTATATTTACACTATCTGAAAATAAGCTTACAGCTGAAGCTTTAAGGGCATTATGGATTTTTTCTGCAACGAGCTCGCCATCATCAACGGTTACATTTGGAATCACAATTAAAAACTCCTCACCGCCCCAACGTGAAGCAATCGCATTTTGCGGAATATTATTTTCAAATGTTTTGGCTAAATGGATAAGAGCTTCATCGCCAAAATCATGGCCGAATTGATCATTAATTTTTTTAAAATTATCTACATCAGCTAATAATATTACAAACGGAATATTATTATTTTTAAGCTCATTTTTAAAAGCTATAAGCTTATTCATAGTGAAACGACGGTTTGGCAGATTAGTGAGTGGATCTATAGTTGCTAAAAATTCATTTTTTTGGCTTAAAGCAATTAATTTACTGCTGTATTTTTCTCTTGAAAATTCGTAATAACCACTCAGCGATGCAACAATTATAAAAGCGAGTATGATTCTGACTGGAAACTGCTCAGGATTGTAGTCATATATATTAAATGTATCAGCGCAATAGAAACCGAGAACAATTGCCGATAAAAATAAAACAATATCAAACGTCCCTCGTTTAAGCCCTCGAATTGAATAAGTAACAGGAGACACTATAAATATCCATATAGGCCCTGTACCTTGTGCTCCTCCTGTAAGTACAAGATAAAACATCAGTGCATACAGGTTATATAAAATTACAGTTGCAGACTTCTCTACACCTCTACCTATATTAAACGCCGATAAGTAAACAAACGAAGAAACAACCAAAGTAAATGCTAATAAATAGCTACTGTTAATAAATGCTAAGCTAGCCATCGAAAACGTTGCTATAAAGCCTATTGAGGAAAAGAACCGAACAATGAGCTTCCTTTCTAAATTGTTTGAATATTCGTACATAATTTCTATTTATTTATTAATGTATAAAAGCAAACTTATAGATATAAAGTAAGCAAACCGTAAACAGCGTGCAATAATGAACCTACTTTATATTTAAATCAACTATTAAGGTTAGTAATTAGCACTGACAATTGTGCACTTATTTTTAGCCTCTTGCATTTATCTCAGGTAAGTACATTTTTACGATATTAAATTGCTTGGCACTAATACCATTTGCTAAATTATATAAGTACGCCCTTTTATTCCTGCAATAATCGAACTGACTGGTAGTCAAAAAATAATTTAAACCTGCATAGTTAAAGATGGTAGTAACTATTCTATGAATTGTGCCTGGACCGAGTAAACAACACATTAATCAATAAAAGTGCCGTTACAAAAAAATACACGCATTATACCAATCCGCGATAATACTCAATCAATTTCAAGGATTGAACTTGGCGCTAACTGCGTTAAAACTTTCGAGATACGACTGCATGAATACAAAGCAATGTAGAGGTAATTGCCGAAAACACCTAAGTAGCGAAACTTTAGCCTCATTATCGACATAATTTTGTTATCTCAAAATAGATTACTTAATTAAGCGAATTGGTATTAGAGTATATAAACGACATAGAAGAAAGAAGTGTCGATAACGTTTATATATATGAAACGAGCCCTGAAAGCCGATTAGTAGATACCCAAAGAAATCGCATTTGGCTTAGAAAGAACAACCCATAATAACAAAGCAGTTTCTCTGAAAGTTACTAACAAAAGGTGTTGTTCAAGAAAGCCATACAAAAGGTGGTATAAATATAGCCACATTTGTCACTAATTACGTTGACATTACATTTGGATAAAACAAATAAAAAAGCAAGCCACTTGGCTTGCTTTAAATATCGTTATTTTACACGAAAAATTAAACTTTTAAGTAATCCATAATACCTTCTGCAGCGTTACGTCCTTCAAAAATAGCAGTTACCACTAAATCTGAACCACGTACAATGTCGCCACCAGCAAATATCTTAGGGTTAGTAGTTTGATGTGTAAACTCACCTTGTTCTGGTGCGTTAATACCGCCCCAGTTGTTTATTTCTACATCGTATTTTTCTAACCAATCCATTTTGTGAGGCTGGAAACCAAACGCCATAATAACTTGATCAGCTTCAATAACATGTTCTGAACCAGGTACTTCTTCAGCACGGCTTCTGCCTTTTGCGTCAGGTTCACCTAATTTAGTTTTAACCATTTTAACGCCGGTCACTTTACCTTTATCGTTCAGTACAATGCCTTTAGGCTGAACGTTATACGTAAATATAACGCCTTCTTCTTTCGCGTTTTTAACTTCACGTTTAGAGCCTGGCATATTTTCTTTATCACGACGATAAGCACACGTTACTTTTGCAGCATTTTGTCGAATAGACGTACGCACACAGTCCATCGCTGTATCACCACCGCCAAGTACAACTACTTTTTGATTAGCCATATCAATACACGGTTGTTTTGTCTCATCGTAGCCCATTACACGGTTCGTGTTACCAATCAAAAACGGCAATGCATCGTGAACACCCGCTGCATCTTCATTTTCAAGACCTGCACGCATACTCTGATACGTACCAACCCCTAAAAACACAGCGTCGTAATCAGCTAAAATTTGGTCAAGTGTAATATCAACACCTACTTCAACATTTAACTTAAATTCTACGCCCATTTCAGTGAAAATTTCACGGCGCTTTTGCATTACTGATTTTTCAAGTTTAAAAGAAGGAATACCAAATGTGAGTAGTCCACCTATTTCTGGGTGACGATCAAACACCACTGGTTTAACACCGTTACGCACTAAAATATCAGCACACCCTAAACCTGCAGGGCCCGCACCAATAATGGCTACTTTTTTGTCAGTCCATGTTACATAAGACATATCAGGCTTCCAGCCCATTTTAAATGCCTCATCAGTAATGTATTTTTCAATATTACCAATTGTAACCGCACCAAACTCTTCATCGAGCGTACACGAGCCTTCACACAAGCGGTCTTGTGGGCAAACACGCCCACAAACCTCTGGTAAGCTATTTGTACGATGAGAAAGCTCTGCCGCCTCTATAATACGGCCTGTGCGTATTAACTTTAGCCATTGTGGAATGTAGTTATGTACTGGACATTTCCACTCACAGTATGGGTTACCACAATCTAAACAACGGTCAGCTTGTGAGTTAACCTGATTCTCTGAAAAGGGTTCGTAAATTTCTACGAAAGATTTTTTACGTGACGAGATTGGTTTTTTGCGTGGGTCTACACGCTGCACGTCTATAAATTGATATACATTTTCGCTCATACTGCCCCCTTATTGCGCCTGAACACGTAGTTCGGCACTACTGCGAGCGCGATGCCCGAGTAAACTTTTTACGTCACTTGATATTGGTTTTACTAATTTGAACATAGGTAAGTACAATTCAAAGTTAGCCAAAATACTTTCTGCTCTGCACGAACCCGTAAGCTCTAAATGCTCAGCAATTAAGCCGCGTAAATGTTCTTGATGCGACGTTAATTCGTCTAGTGTTACTATTTCGACAAGCTCTGGATTAATGCGTTTTTCAAAATCATTTCGCTCATCTAAAATATAAGCAAAACCACCTGTCATACCCGCACCAAAGTTAACGCCTACATTGCCCAGTACACATACAACGCCGCCCGTCATGTATTCACAACAGTTGTCACCTACACCTTCAACAACCGCTTGCACACCTGAGTTACGAACTGCAAAGCGCTCGCCTGCACAACCTGCAGCAAACAGTTTGCCGCCTGTTGCACCGTATAAACATGTGTTGCCTGCAATTGTGGCTTTGTGACTTTCGAACGACGAGCCAAGTGGTGGACGAATAACTAACTTGCCACCCGCCATGCCTTTACCTACGTAATCGTTTGCATCGCCAACCAGTGTCATTTCAAGGCCACCGGCATTCCAAACACCAAATGATTGACCCGCAGTACCATGTAGCTCAATTGCTACAGGATCTGCCGCCATACCTTGGTTGCCATATTTATCAGCAATATAGCCAGAAAGCATTGCACCTACCGATCTGTCCGTATTACAAATACGACTTACTAGTGAAATACCGCTTGAAGCATCAATTGCGTCTTGCGCCTTAGCAAGTAGGCTCTCATTAAGTTTTCCTAAATAATGTGAGCTATTAGGCGCACTACAATAAAGCGTTTCGCCAGTTGGGTTATTAGGCTGAGCAATTACTGAAGATAAATCAATTTTCTTCTGTTTTGCTGTTTTGCCTTCAATTGCTTCAAGCAAATCTAAACGACCGATTAAATCAGTTAAGTTTACAACACCCAAGCTTGCCATGATTTCACGTGCTTCTTGCGCTATAAACTTAAAGTAGTTCATCGCCATTTCTGGTAAGCCGTGGTAATGCTTTTGACGAAGTGTTTCGTCTTGTGTTGCAACACCGGTCGCACAGTTGTTTAAATGGCAAATTCGTAAGTATTTACAACCAAGCGCAACCATTG
Organism: Pseudoalteromonas sp. NZS100_1; assembly: GCF_015864285.1. Classification (NCBI taxonomy): domain Bacteria; kingdom Pseudomonadati; phylum Pseudomonadota; class Gammaproteobacteria; order Alteromonadales; family Pseudoalteromonadaceae; genus Pseudoalteromonas; species Pseudoalteromonas sp. NZS100_1. The sequence goes on along the minus strand of NZ_JADYXN010000003.1, from coordinate 211,672 downwards.
GGCCGGTACCAAAGCCAAAACTTTCTGCACCTAAAATTGCCGCTTTAATTATATCTAAACCCGTTTTTAAGCCACCATCTGTTTGCAAGCGAATACGATGACGCAGTCCATTTTCAACAAGAGCTTGCTGCGTTTCTGCAAGTCCTAGCTCCCATGGGCTACCTGCATATTTAACTGAAGTAAGTGGGCTTGCGCCTGTACCACCATCATAGCCAGAAATAGTAATTAAATCGGCATACGCTTTAGCAACACCCGTTGCAATGGTTCCTACGCCTGGTTCTGAAACCAGTTTTACAGAAATTAGCGCTTTAGGGTTTACTTGTTTCAAATCGAAAATTAGCTGCGCTAAATCTTCAATTGAATAAATATCGTGATGTGGTGGTGGCGAAATTAACGTAACACCGGGAACCGAATAACGAAGTTTAGCAATGTATGGAGTTACTTTTTCACCCGGTAATTGACCGCCTTCGCCTGGTTTTGCACCTTGCGCTACTTTAATTTGAATAACGTCAGCACTGCGTAAATAATGCGGCGTTACGCCAAATCGACCTGAAGCAACTTGTTTAATACGCGAGTTTTTCTCGGTACCATAACGCAGCTTATCTTCGCCGCCTTCACCAGAGTTTGAACAACCGCCTAAGCGGTTCATTGCAATTGCTAGAGCCTCATGCGCTTCTGGCGATAATGCACCAATACTCATTGCTGCTGAATCGAAACGCTTGTATAGGTTTTCTGCAGGCTCTACATCATCGATGCTAATGCCTTGCTCTGGAATTTTAAGCGCAAGCATGTCACGTAAAGTGGCAATAGGACGCGTATTAACAAGTTTTGCATATTCACTGTAATCACTATATTCACCAGAACGAACTGCTTTTTGCAGGGTTTGGATTACATCAGGGTTATAAGCATGATACTCGCCGCCATGTACGTACTTAAACAAGCCGCCGTGGCTTAATAATTTACGCTTACTTAGAGCGAGTTTGTGTAAGCTTTGCTGATCGTCATCAAAGTCGGTAAAGCATGCGCCCTGTATGCGACTTGCCACACCTTTAAAGCACATTTGTACAATAGCGTCAGATAAACCAACCGCTTCAAACAACATTGAGCAGCGATATGACGCAACCGTACTTATGCCCATTTTAGACATGATTTTGTATAAGCCCTTGTTAATGGCTTTACGGTAAGCAAGAGTTACTTCGCAATACGACTTATTAATAATTTTGCTGTCGCTCATCGCAACTAACGATTCATACGCAAGGTATGGATAAATTGCCGTAGCACCAAAGCCTAATAACACAGCAAACTGATGCGCATCACGCACGCTACCGGTTTCAATGATAATGTTTGATTCACAGCGAAGATTGTTATCAACTAAACGTTTTTGTACCGCACCTACAGCCATAGCTGCTGGAATCGGCAAATTTGCTTCATTAAAGTTACGGTCAGTTAAAATAAGCATGATACAACCAGCGGCTGCTTTTTCTTGTGCTTGGTCACAAATACGCGTTACCGCATTTTCTAAACCTTCTTCAACTGTGTAGGTAATATCAATTTTACAGTAGCTGTAATGCGCTTCATCAGCATTTAATAGCTGCTGCATGTCTGCGTACATTAAAATTGGCGTATCAAACTGTAGCCGCTTAGCGTGGCCTGTAGTTTCGTTAAATACGTTTTGCTCGCTACCAATACATGTCGCAAGCGACATTACATGGTTTTCACGCAGTGGATCGATAGGTGGATTTGTTACTTGCGCAAATTTTTGGCGGAAATAATCATACAGCGAGCGATGCCCTTCACTAAGCACAGCAAATGGCGTGTCATCACCCATTGAGCCGGTTGCTTCTTGGCCGTTTTCACCCATTACACGAATAACGCTATCAAGCTCTTCGTTGGTATAACCAAACATTTTTTGATATTTAACTAACGTTTCGTCATCAAATGAGCGATTACCGGCGTCTTGCTCAGTAAGCTCTTCAAATGGAACTAAACGCTTAACGTTCTCCTCAAGCCATGACTTGTAAGGATGGCGAGACTTTAAATCTTGATCGATTTCATCTGAGTGCCAAATTTTGCCAAGCTTAGTATCAATAACTAATAATTCACCTGGACCAACACGGCCTTTTTCAACTACTTCATCGGCAGTGTAATCCCAAATACCCACTTCTGATGCAAGCGTAATAAAGCCATCTTGTGTAATTACATAACGCGCTGGGCGAAGTCCATTACGGTCAAGGTTACAAGCCGCAAAACGACCATCCGACATAACAATACCTGCCGGGCCATCCCATGGTTCCATATGCATAGAGTTAAAGTCGTAAAATGCACGTAAATCGTCGTCCATTGCACGGTTTTTCTGCCATGCAGGTGGTACGAGCATACGCATAGCGCGGAATAAATCCATGCCACCAGCTAAAAATAGCTCAAGCATATTATCTAGGCTTGATGAATCAGAACCGGTTTCGTTTACAAACGGCGCTGCGCTTTGTAAATCAGGAATAAGCGGTGACGCAAACTTGTATGAACGTGCGCGTGCCCACTGGCGGTTACCTTCAATAGTATTAATTTCACCATTGTGTGCTAAATAGCGGAAAGGTTGAGCTAAAGGCCAACGCGGCTGAGTATTAGTAGAAAAGCGCTGATGGAAAACACAAATCGCACTCGTCATACGAATATCAGCTAAATCTAGGTAAAAATTTGGTAAATCTGCAGGCATCATTAAGCCTTTATAGATAGTTACCAAACCAGATAGACTTGCGATATAGAAAGCTTCGTCATCAACAATGCGCTTTTCAGCGCGGCGGCGTGCTACATATAAGCGACGCTCTAAGTCTTTAGAACGCCAACCTTCTGGCGCGCTAACAAAAATTTGTTCAAAACCTGGTAATTGCTGTACAGCAATAGGACCGAGCATTGATGGGTCGGTTGGCACAACGCGCCAACCTAAAATATTTAACGTTTCTTTTTCTAATTCTTCGCTAAGTATTTGTTTTGCAGCTTGCGCTAAAACAGGGTCTGAATTTAAAAATATCATACCCACTGCGTAGTTTTTGCCTAAGTGCCAGTTATGTTCACTAGCAATAGCACGGAAAAAGCTATCTGGTTTTTGTAATAATAAACCACAGCCATCACCTGTTTTACCATCGGCAGATATACCACCACGGTGCTGCATGCGATCAAGCCCCGTAATAGCAGTACGAATAAGCCTATGACTAGCTTGACCATTAACTTGAGCTATTAAGCCAAAGCCACAATTTTCTTTTTCTAACTTTGAGTCGTATAACATAGACCCCTCCCCTTGCTGCACTGTTAGCGTGGATGAACTGCTCGACGATTTGCTAACAGACGGACAAAACTAGCCTCTATCTTAAATAGAGTCAATAGCACTTTGAATACATATTCACATTCTTGAATATTTCTCACTTCATAGCAAGATTTCTTTTTATCATTATTTTTAACATTTAGCGTTATTTTAACCACTATTTTTTCATGACACTGGTGTCAAGTTTAACATATTGTAAAAAACACAAGCATTCAGCGTGCCAGCTTACGTAAACGTAAAGGCAACCGAAAGTGAATAAGTATTCAGCACTAGAGGGGCTATTCAGTTAACATTTAGATAGTTTTATGCTATTTCATTACTTTAATGGCTTAACATCCCCGATTATTGCTGCTCATTAGTATAGTTATGAAAGTTCATGTCATTTTTTGTACGTTAATAGTGAATTTTTATTTAAAACTATGTCCGATGCGGACACATAAACTGTCCGCGGACATGAATTTCAATAACAAAAAAAATAAAATCACTTAAATATCAATAAGATAATAGTTGGCATATTAATCGTATAGCTTTATATATAATCGCTAATTGGAATTACTATGTTTACTCTAAGCTTATTTTTACTCTCTCCTATTGCCGCTATTTGCACAGCAGCTTTATTACTGCTGTGCGAAAAATACATAAAAGCAATTTAGGGGAAATTAAATGATTAAAGATACCAGCGCACAAGACATACAAGTAAAGGCACCTATAAGCTATAAAAAATACGCGATAATCACTGCGATTGTTTTCATTGTGGTCTCTGCAATTGCTTATATTTTTTTAACGAGCCATAGCGCTAAAAGCTCTATTAGCCGCTCAAAAGTACAGATTGCAAAAGTACATGTTAAAGCGCTCATTCGAGACATTGCCGCCAGTGGTAAAATTGTTGCTGCTAATGCTCCTAAAATCTACAGTCCAGAACGGGGATTTATAGATTTAAAAGTAAAGGCCGGCGATACAGTAAAGCAAGGCAACACACTTGCCCTGCTGCAAAGCCCTGAGTTAACTAATGAATTAAAGCAACAGGAGTCTGTACTTAAAAGACTTGAAGGCGAGCAGCAAAGGCAGCATTTGCAAGCAAGACGCCAAACACTCACTTTAAATAAAACACTCGATATGGCGCAAGTTGAGCTTAACGCCGCTGAGCGCGAAAATCGTCGCGCACAGTTATCAATACAAAAGCACTTAATTAGCCAAATTGATCTAGAAAAAGCAGTTGATGATTTATCCCGAGCTAAGCTCTCCTATAAGCATGCGCAGCAAGAGGTATTGCTTGCCAAAGACACGCTCGCTTTTGAACTACAAGCTGCTAAAAGTGATGTGACCCGCCAACAACTTATTGTTGATGACTTAATCCGAAAAGTAAGCAACCTATCTATTAAGGCTACCGTTACAGGGATCGTGGGTAACCTATTAGTGCAACAAAAAGCCGCAGTGACGCAAAGCCAACCTCTTATGACTCTCGTCGACTTAAGTAATTTTGAAGCCGAACTCCAAGTTCCTGAAAGTTACGCAAACGAATTAGGGCTCGGTATGGAAGTAGAGCTTAAGTTAGGCAATGAAACAGTGATGGGGAATTTATCCGCCATATCACCAGAAGTTAATAATCGTGAAGTAACAGCACGCGTCCGGTTTAAAGGTGTTACTAACAACATTCGTCAGAACCAACGCTTAACTGCACGTATTTTACTCGACAACCGAGAAGGTGTAATGCAAGTAAAGCGTGGTGCATTTATGCAGCAAGGCGGAATTATAGCTTATAAAGTCGATGGCAATATCGCAAAGCGTATACCTATTACAATAGGCGCCACCAGCATTAATGCGGTTGAGCTTTTAAGTGGACTAAAAGAAAACGATGAAATTATTATTTCAAGCTACAGCGACTTTAAGCAAGCCAACACGATTTTATTAAATTAAACAGACGTTCTCAACCAACGCTAAAAATAATTAGGAACAACGATGTTACAAATGAACAATGTAAGTAAAGTATACCAAACAGAAATGGTACAAACCCATGCGCTTCGAGATTTTAATCTGCAAGTAAACGAAGGCGAATTTATTGCTGTTACTGGTCCTAGCGGCTCAGGAAAAACAACCTTTTTAAATATTGCAGGTATGCTCGAGCCTTTTAACGAAGGTGAATACCTGCTGGATGGCGTTAATGTTGGCAGCCTAAACGATAACCAACGTGCTGATTTACGTAATCAAAAAATTGGCTTTATATTCCAAGGCTTTAATTTGATCCCCGATTTAAATTTATATGAAAACATAGAAGTTCCTCTTCGCTACAGAGGGATTAAAGCAAATGAGCGAAAACGTCGAATTGAGCAATGCCTTGAACAAGTTGGTTTAGCATCTCGCGCTAAACACTTACCTCAACAACTCTCTGGTGGCCAGCAACAACGTGTGGCAATAGCCCGTGCGCTTGCTGGTGAACCTCGTTTTTTACTTGCCGATGAGCCAACAGGTAACCTTGACAGCTTAATGGCTCGCCAAGTTATGGAGTTACTTGAACAAATCAATCGCGACGGTGCCACTATTGTAATGGTAACTCATGATAGCGAATTAGCCCGCCGTGCTCCGCGTAATATTCAAGTAGTTGATGGACAACTTGCCGACTTTACGCTTTATCAGGGCGCGCAAACTATAAAAACAGCATCGGGGGTTTAACTAATGTTTATTCATTATTTAGATTTAAGTTGGCGCAGCTTCAAGCGCACCCCATTGGTTAGCTTTTTAATGGTACTTGCCATTGCGATAGGTATAGGCATAACAATGACCAGCCTTAGTGTTTATCACATGATGTCGGCCGATCCTATTCCAGAAAAAAGCAGCCAACTTTACAGTGTGCAATTACAAACAATGGACGATGGTAGTACGTGGTGGACAGAAGATAACATGCCACTGCAATTGACCTATCAAGATGCAGAGAACTTATTAAACGCACCCACGTCAGAGAAAAAAGTGGCTATGATGCGTACCGGCTTTTCAGTTTATTTAGACTCCGACAAAATAAAACCTTTTATAGGTAATGCTCGCATGACAACGCCTGACTTTTTTAGCATGTTTAATTTGTCATTTCTATACGGAGGGGCTTGGAGCAAAGAGCAAGAAAACTCAGCCGCACCTGTGGTTGTTATTACCCAAGAGATAAACGATAAACTATTTGCAGGACAAAACTCCGTCGGAGAACTGATTTACTTAGATGATGCAAGCTATCAAGTAGTTGGTGTTATTAACCATTGGCCTCTCAATATTAAATATTATGATTTAAATAACGGTGCATTTAATCAAGTAGAAGAATTATTTATGCCCTTTAGCTTAATAAAGGCAAAAGAGCTCGTAAGTTGGGGCAATAGCAATGGATGGAAACACGAAAACACACCAACCTTTGCAGATAAACTGCAATCTGAGCAAGTATGGATCCAGTTTTGGGCAGAGCTAAATACGCTTGAACAAAAACAAGCCTATCAAAATTACTTATTAGCCTATATGCAAGAACAACAAAAACGTGGTCGATTTAATCGTAAAGAACTTGAGTATAAACTTCGCGATGTAAACCAATGGATGCAATACAACAACGTCGTCACCGAAGACAATAAAATTTTAGTGGGCCTGAGCTTTATGTTCTTAGGTGTCTGCTTAGCCAATATTTTAGGTTTACTTTTAGCCAAGTTTTTACGCAGAGCGCCAGAAGTAGGTGTAAGACGCGCATTAGGCGCTAGTAAAAGGCAAATATTTTTACAGCACTTAGTTGAGGTCGCCATGCTTGGCTTTATAGGTGGCATGCTAGGAATTGTACTAGCACAACTTGGCTTAATGGGCGTAGTGCAAAGCTACGACTACTATGAAAACTTAGCAACAATGGATTTGACCATGCTATTGAGCGCCCCATTGATTGCAATTACAACCTGCATTTTGGCTGGTTTGTACCCAGCTTGGTTAGTGTGTAAAACCAATCCTGCTATTTATCTTAAGAGCCAATAAGGAATTTAACAATGTTAGAAATAAAACCTATATTTAACGCCTTATGCCGCTCAAAGGTGGGCGCTGTATTACTGCTAATTCAAATTGCAATTACCACAGCTATAGTCAGTAATGCTGCATTTATCATTCAAGACAGAATTAGCTATTTAAATCAAGAAACGGGCTACCCTGAGCAAGATATATTTAAGTTTAATGTAATGACCTTTGGTACTGATATTAACTTAAGCCAGCAGTTTGAGCTTGATGAAAGCATGCTTAGAAAAATGCCAGGCGTAGTTGATGCCGCATTAAGCAGTAGTATCCCGCTATCAGGCAGTGGCAGCGCTTCGAGCTTTAATTTACAACCCGCTCCACAAGAAGGCCTAAGTGTAAGAACTGCTTATTTTTTTATAGATGACCACGCAATTAATACCTACGGCGTTAACTTAATCGCAGGGCGAAACTTTACCGAAGATGAAGTGCTAGTTACAAACGAAATTACACAAAAGCGCACCAACGTCACTATAGTCACTAAAGCCTTACTTGATGAGCTCTACCCTGATGGAGATGGTTTAGGAAAAATAGTTTATTTTGGTGACCTACCACTTAAAGTTATTGGCGTGATCGGAAACATGAAAGGCCCGTGGCTCAAAGACAGTAAACCCGATAATCTTGCGTTTATTCCTTATATTAAAGCAGCAAGTTATGCACAAGTTGCCGTTCGTACAGAGCCTGGTCAGCGAGCAGCTGTAATGAAAGAAATAGAAAATGCCATGCTCGAAAATTACAGCAAACGCGTTATTAATAACATTAAAGGACTTGATGAATTAAAAAATGAGTATACCGCTAAAGACCGCCTCATGATGCGCATGCTCATAGTATTAATCACTATTTTAGTGCTTATAACCGCTCTCGGTATTTTTGGCTTAACCTTATTTAATATTAGCAAACGTACTAAGCAAATTGGCACACGCAGAGCACTTGGTGCAAGAAAGTCAGCTATTGTTAGCTACTTTTTAGTAGAAAATGCATTAATTTGTAGCCTAGGTTTAGCCTTAGGTGTGGTAACAGCAATACTACTTGGGAAAATGTTAATGCAGTATTTTTCTGTAGCCGCACTACCGCCAAGCTATATAGCCGTTACCGCCATTGTCGTATTATTAATGAGCTTACTTGCGGTATTAGGGCCGGCTAAACGCGCTGCTAATATTTCGCCCAGTATCGCAACTCGCACAATTTAACCTAGAATCCGCTTGAGGTAGATTTATTATCCAGAGTTTAGGTTACTAAATCATGTAAAAATCACTATGCTACACTGATTAGTAAGGCAGTGTAGCCATTAAAAAATTATAAAAATAACCTATGACTCATAAAATACTCATTGTTGATGATAACCAAGCAGTACTCGATGCACTTTCATTGTTGCTCGAGATCCACGACTTTTCGGTAGTGACTGCAACAAACCCGTTTGATGCTCTGCAAATAGTTCGCTATCAGCGAATTGAGCTTGTAATTCAAGACATGAACTTTACCAGCGACACAACCTCTGGCGAAGAAGGTAAAACGTTGTTTTATGAACTACGAGAAATAAACCCACACCTCCCTATTATACTTATTACAGCCTGGACCGAACTTGCTACCGCTATTGAGCTTGTAAAAGCCGGTGCTGCCGATTACTTACCAAAACCCTGGGATGATGCAAAACTACTAGTTTGTATCAGTAACTTAATAGAGCTAGGCAGTGCTAAAAAAATAGTGGCGACACATAATCGCCATCAACAAGAGCGTGAAGGTACATTTAAAAGCGCAGACCTTGCCGGGCTAATATTTAAAAGCACGGCTATGGAACGACTGGTCACTATGGCGCTACAAGTAGCTAAATCTGATATATCTGCATTAATTACAGGCCCTAATGGAAGTGGTAAAGAGTGCATTGCGCATATCATTCAAAAAAACTCCCCACTTGTATCGCAACCTTTTATTAAGGTAAACGCAGGCGCACTACCACAAGAACTTATAGAAGCCGAACTTTTTGGCGCTGAAGCTGGCGCATACACGGGGATAACTAAACAACGTATTGGTCGATTTGAAGCAGCTGATGGCGGTACGTTATTTTTAGATGAAATTGGTAATTTACCACTCTCAGGACAAATAAAATTACTACGCGTAGTACAAACCGGCGAGTTTGAACGTTTAGGCTCAACACAAACACAAAAAGTAAATGTGCGAGTAATATCGGCTACTAACGAAAACTTACTACAAGCAATTGAACAAGGTCGATTTAGGGAAGACTTATATTATCGCCTTAATGTAATTGAACTCAATGTGCCTGCCCTTAGCGAAAGGCAAGATGATGTTTTAGCACTTATTAGCCATTTTTTACCTCACCGAGAGCTGACTATAAACACAGAGCAAGCACTTCAACATTATAAATGGCCAGGTAACGTTCGAGAGCTAGAAAATGCTTGTAAACGTGTAGCGGTGCTAAAACCAACAGGTGCGCTTACAGTCGATGACTTTGCACTTTCGTCATCGGTTACTGCTCAACAAGAAGCAAAAGCAGAACCGACCAAACAGGAAATAGAACACGCAATGCGCGCTCATCAAGGTGTTATAGCCAAAGTGGCCCGTGAATTTGGTTTAAGCCGACAAGCTCTTTATCGTCGATTACAAAAAATGGGTATTGATTATTAATGCCAAACATTATTAGCCACTTTACCCTAAGCCAAAAGGTTGTGTTAATTTGCGCACTTTGTAGCGCGCTGCCTGTTTTTATTATTGCCGCACTTAGTGGTTTTGATATGTACTACACTCTGTTTTTAATATTACTAACGCTTGCATTTAGCACCTTGCTTTCAAGAGCTCTCACCAAACCAATAAAGCTTGGCATGCAATCGCTCGAAACCGGGTTGCTTAATTTTAAAGATGGTGAGCTCTCCAGCTTACTAGCGTATAAAAGTAATGATGAACTTGGAAAACTATGCCGACTTTATAATCAAACCGCTAAACAGCTTCGCCAAGAAAAACAATGGATTTACCAGCGCGAGTTAATGCTTGATAAAGTATTGCAAAGCTCGCCGCAAGCGTTATTACTGGTCAATGATAATAATACGGTGGTATTTAGTAATTTAATTAGCCGTAGTTTATTTAATAGCGCAACCCGCCTTGAAGGTATGCAGCTAAGTAAATTACTCGAAAATTCGCCCCTGCAATTAATAGCAGCTATAGAGCACGGTGTTGATGGCCTCTTTAATATAGAAATAGAGAATCAAGACTCGCAAACTTGGCATTTAGCCACCGGGGAGTTTTTACTCAATAACCAAAAGCATCATTTATATATATTTAAACAATTAACCCGTGAGCTTAGTCGCCAAGAAGTTGCCGTGTGGAAAAAGGTAATACGCATTATCAGCCACGAATTGAATAATTCACTCGGCCCTATGTCGTCCATGTTACACAGCGCACAATTGCTCGCAAATAAAGTTGATGAGCCCCGCCTTGCCCGTGTATTTGCAACTATTGATGAGCGAATTAGTCATTTAACTGAATTTGTACAAGGCTATGGCAAGTTTGCTAAATTACCTCAGCCACAAAAAACACGGATTAACTGGCAAAACACACTCAATAATTTAAAAAATCACTGGCAATTTAGCTACGAAATAAAAAATTCACACAATGAATTACAAGCTGATCAAGCCCAACTCGAGCAGCTGCTCATAAACCTATTAAAAAATTCACACGAGTCAGGCTCCAACTCCAATGAAATACATATTCAGGTCGAATTTGTACCCCAAGCTTGTGTTATAAATGTGAGCGACTCCGGCAAAGGAATGAGCGAGCAAGTAATGGCAAATGCTTTAGTGCCCTTTTATTCTACAAAAAGTACGGGGAGTGGTTTAGGGCTAGCCTTATGCAGAGAAATAGCAGAAGCGCACCAGGGGCATATAAGTTTACATAACAAAATAGAGGGCGGCTTAAACGTACAAGTGAGCCTTCCTTATTCGTAAATTCACAAAAATTAAAAACAATAAAGCCACTTAAAAAGTGGCTTTGTGTTTAAAGAGCTTAATAACCTGATAGCAGGTTGAGTAATAAATTACTCTGCGTCAGCTTCTTTATATTTAGCAGCAGTTTCTGTAATTAACGGCTGTAATTCACCGCGTTGAAACATTTCGATAATAATGTCACAACCACCAACTAATTCGCCATCTACCCATAATTGCGGGAATGTTGGCCAATTTGCGTATGCTGGAAGCTCAGCACGAATGTCTGGATTAAGTAAAATATCAACGTATGCAAATGGTTCACCACATGACATTAACGCTTGCGATGCTTGTGAAGAAAAACCACAATTTGGTAATTTTGGTGACCCTTTCATGAAAAGGATTATTGGGTTTTCTGAAATTTGCTGTTTAATTTTATCAATGGTTTCCATCTACAACCTCAAAGTAACGATAGCTAAATATATTTAGGTCTTGAAAATAACTCATCGTGACCACAAATATATAACTTAAAATGGGCAAATAAAGCCGCAATTGAAATAGTCTTTCGCAATAGCATTGCTGTTTGCTTAAACTTGAGTAAAATACTCAACAATTATAGTAACACTATATTACCGCTTGGTATAGGTAACTGCTCTGTTTCAACAGGCATTACGTATTACCAAATGGACTATCAACCAAAGAAGATGGAGATAAAAAAATGGCATTTGAACTACCGTCACTACCATATGCAATCGACGCACTTGAGCCACATATTTCAAAAGAAACACTAGAGTTTCACCATGGCAAACACCACAACACTTACGTGGTTAAGCTTAATGGTTTAATCCCTGGTACTGAGTTTGAAAACAAATCTCTAGAAGAGATCGTATGTTCATCAGAAGGCGGCGTATTTAACAACGCAGCACAAATCTGGAACCATACTTTTTACTGGAACAGCTTATCTCCAAACGGCGGCGGCGAGCCTACTGGCGCAGTTGCTGATGCAATCAACGCTAAATGGGGTTCTTTTGATGCGTTTAAAGATGCATTAAATGACAAAGCAGTAAATAACTTTGGTTCAAGCTGGACGTGGTTAGTTAAGCTTGCTGATGGTTCACTAGACATCGTTAATACATCTAACGCTGCTACACCATTAACTGATGATGGCGTTACTCCAATCCTTACAGTGGATTTATGGGAACACGCTTACTACATTGATTACCGTAACGTTCGTCCAGATTACCTTAAAGGTTTTTGGTCGCTTGTTAACTGGGAATTCGCGAACGCTAACTTCGCTTAATTAGCCTTTAAACGCTAATGTAAAAAAGACGCTTAGGCGTCTTTTTTTGTTTCTTATTTATCACACCCAAGCGCCTCATCATTTAATAAAACACTTTTAGTAACATGATCTTTTTTCACTTAAATTTTTAATTTTATTGCACAAAAATACAGATTCGTGACTAGACTTTAAAAGGTAAGCACCTTTTTACAGCGGGTTTCGGAGGTTATTATGACGATTTTTGAGCATTACCAAGCACGATACGAAGCGGCACAGGAAGAAGAATACAGTATCGCTGAATTTCTTGAGATTTGTAAAACCGATAAGTCTGCCTACGCCAGCGCACCAGAACGCCTACTCATGGCAATTGGCGAACCAAACATGGTAGATACCGCAACGGATGCACGACTAAGTCGATTATTTTCAAATAGAGTAGTTGCGCGCTACCCTGCCTTTGCAGATTTTTATGGTATGGAAGACGCCATTGAGCAAATAGTCTCTTATTTAAAACACGCCGCCCAAGGGCTTGAAGAATGCAAACAAGTGCTTTATTTACTTGGACCTGTTGGTGGGGGTAAATCATCCATTGCTGAAAAACTAAAATATTTAATGCAACAAGTACCTATTTATTCAATTAAAGGCTCTCCGGTAAACGACCATCCTCTTGCATTATTTGACCCAATAGAGGACGCCGAGGTACTTAAGCAAGAATACGGTATTAAACCGCGCTACTTAAAAACCATTATGTCCCCTTGGGCTGGCAAACGCTTAAAAGAATTCAATGGTGATATTAGCCAGTTTAGAGTGGTTAAGCGCTACCCCTCAATTTTAAACCAAATAGGCATTGCCAAAACCGAACCAGGAGATGAAAACAACCAAGATATTTCGGCGCTAGTGGGTAAAGTAGATATTCGCCAACTTGAGCACTTTGCTCAAAACGATCCTGATGCATACGCCTACTCGGGCTCTTTATGTTTAGCTAACCAAGGGCTGATGGAATTTGTAGAAATGTTTAAAGCACCTATTAAAGTGCTGCATCCTTTACTTACTGCAACCCAAGAGGGTAATTACAACGGCACAGAAGGCATTAGTGCTCTGCCCTTTAATGGCATGATCCTCGCTCACTCTAATGAATCTGAGTGGCAAACTTTTAAAAACAATAAAAACAACGAAGCATTTTTAGACCGTGTTTATATTGTAAAAGTACCTTACTGCTTACGTGTGACTGAAGAAATTAAAATTTACGACAAATTACTTGAGCACAGCGAGCTATACAACGCGCCATGCGCACCAGGTACACTTAAAACATTGGCGCAATTTACGACGCTATCACGTTTAAAAGAGCCAGAAAATTCAAGTATCTATTCAAAAATGCGGGTATACGATGGCGAAACTCTAAAAGACACCGACCCTAAAGCAAAATCGTATCAAGAGTACCGTGATTACGCAGGTGTTGATGAAGGCATGACGGGGCTCTCTACTCGCTTTGCGTTTAAAATTTTATCCCGCGTGTTTAACTTTGATACCACTGAGGTTGCCGCAAACCCAGTGCATTTGTTCTATGTGCTTGAACAACAGATAGAGCGCGAACAATTTTCAAGCGAAATAGAAGAGCGTTATTTAAGCTTTTTAAAAGGCTATTTAATTCCGCAATATGTTGAGTTTATAGGTAAAGAGTTACAAACCGCCTATTTAGAATCGTATTCAGAATACGGACAAAACATTTTTGACCGTTATGTTATTTATGCAGACTTTTGGATACAAGACCAAGAATATCGCGACCCTGATACGGGACAACTATTTGACCGTGAGGCACTTAATGCCGAACTTGAAAAAATAGAAAAGCCGGCGGGTATTTCTAACCCTAAAGATTTCCGAAATGAAATAGTAAACTTTGTATTGCGTGCCCGTGCGCACAACAACGGTAAAAACCCACTATGGACAAGCTACGAAAAACTACGCACGGTAATTGAGAAAAAAATGTTCTCTAATACCGAAGATTTACTCCCTGTTATTTCGTTTAATACTAAAACGTCTGCAGAGGATCAGCAAAAGCACGAAGACTTTGTGAACCGTATGGTCGAAAAAGGCTATACACAAAAACAAGTTCGCTTGCTTTCTGAGTGGTATTTACGGGTTAGAAAATCGCAATAACCTTCATAGTCGTAGTATATAGGAGGTCAATATGGCGCATTTTATAGATAGGCGTTTAAACGGAAAAAATAAAAGTACGCTTAATCGCCAGCGCTTTATTAGGCGCTATAAAAAACAAATTAAAGAAGCGGTTTCAGATGCGATTAACAAACGCAGCGTTACCGATTCAAGCTCTGGTGAGAGTATTTCTATTCCACAGCGCGATATCAGCGAACCTACATTTCATCAAGGGCAAGGTGGGGATAGAGAACAAATTCACCCAGGCAACGATCAGTTTTCTACAGGTGATAAAATTGAGCGCCCTAAAGGTGGACAAAGCGGCGGTGCCGGTGAAGGTGACGCCAGCGATTCGGGCGAAGGACAAGATGAGTTTGTATTTTCAATATCAAAAGATGAATACCTTGATTTACTGTTTGAAGATTTAGAGCTCCCTAACTTACAAGAAAACCAGCTTGATAAGCTAGTGCAAATGAAAACCCATCGCGCAGGATTTTGTAGCGATGGTATACCTAGCAATATTGACATTGTCCGCTCTCTTCAAGGCTCCCTTGCACGGCGTGTTGCCATGAGTGCAGGTAAAAAACGCCGTTTAAAAGAGCTCGAAGAACAACTTGCTCTGCTGCTTGCTGGTCCACATAACGATAAAGCAGCAATTGCTTTATTACAAAAAGAAATTGCAGCATTAAAAGTGCAAATTAAGTCGGTTCCATTTATTGATAACTACGATTTACGTTTTCGTAATTACGAAAAACGCCCTCACCCCACCAGCAAAGCCGTGATGTTTTGTATTATGGATGTGTCAGGCTCAATGGATCAGCCAACAAAAGACATGGCAAAACGGTTTTATATTTTGCTCTATCAATTTTTAACACGCAGCTATAAAGACATTGAAGTTGTTTATATTCGCCACCACACACAAGCAAAAGAAGTAGACGAGCAAGAGTTTTTTTATTCCCAAGAAACTGGCGGCACTATTGTTTCAAGCGCTCTTAAATTAATGAACGAAATAATAAAAGAGCGTTACCACGCAAACGAGTGGAATGTATACGCCGCACAAGCCTCTGATGGCGATAACTGGGCGGACGACACCCCGCAGTGTGGTGAAATTTTGCGTAATAAGCTCTTAAGCGCAGTACGCTATTTTGCTTATATTGAAATAACCACTCGTGCTCATCAAAGCCTATGGCGCGAATATGAATCTATAACACACAGCCATAATAATTTCGCCATACAGCATATTCAAAGCGTTGAAGATATTTACCCAATTTTTAGGGAGCTATTTAAAAAAGGTCGTCAACAGCAAAACTCTGCATAGCCTAAAGCGAGGTAGCATTATGAATGATAAACGAATGAGTGATGGCCCAGATTGGACCTTTGATTTATTAGATGAGTACCAAAGTGAAATTGCCCGTGTTGCAGCTCACTACAGGTTAGACACCTACCCTAATCAAATTGAAGTGATAACCGCAGAGCAAATGATGGATGCTTACTCAAGCGTTGGCATGCCTATTGGTTACAGCCATTGGTCTTACGGTAAAAAGTTCATTCAAACAGAGCAAAATTATAAGCGCGGACAAATGGGTCTTGCTTACGAAATAGTGATAAATTCAGACCCTTGTATTGCGTACTTAATGGAAGAAAATACCTTACCTATGCAAGCGCTTGTAATGGCGCACGCATGTTACGGACATAACTCATTTTTTAAAGGTAATTACTTATTTAAAACCTGGACCGATGCTGGCTCAATTATTGATTACTTGGTATTTGCTAAAAACTACATAAGCCGCTGTGAAGAAAAGCACGGTATTACACAAGTAGAAGCCCTGCTCGACTCATGTCATGCATTAATGAATTACGGAGTGGATCGCTACAAACGTCCACAACAAATATCGTTATTTGAAGAACAAAAACGCCAACAAGAGCGTGAAGACTACCTTCAATCGCAAGTAAATGAATTATGGCGGACTATTCCTGAGCAACAGCAAGAAACCAAAAAGAAAGTACGCCATTTTCCTTCTGAACCCCAAGAAAATATTTTGTATTTTATTGAAAAAAATGCCCCATTACTCGATTCTTGGCAACGTGAAGTTATACGTATTGTTCGTAAAATTTCGCAATACTTTTACCCACAAAAACAAACTCAAGTAATGAACGAAGGCTGGGCAACATTTTGGCATTACACCATCCTTAATCACTTATATGATGAGGGAAAGCTCACCGACTCTTTCATGTTAGAGTTTTTACAAAGCCATACCAACGTAGTTTATCAGCCACCTTATAACAGTAAATATTATTCAGGCATTAACCCATATGCTTTAGGCTTTAATATGATGGTGGATATTCGCAGAATATGTGAACACCCAACTGAAGAAGATAAACGCTGGTTTCCTGAATATGCAGGCAGTAATTGGCTAGATACACTGCATTTTGCAATGGAAAACTTTAAAGATGAGAGTTTTATTAGCCAGTTTTTATCGCCTAAGTTAATTCGTGATTTTAAATTATTTACTATTATTGATCATACTAATAATCCCCATTTAGAAATTGGCGCAATACATAACGACAACGGCTATAAAGCTGTAAGAGAAGCGCTCTCAGCGCAGTACAACTTGAGTAATCATGAGCCTAACATTCAAGTATATGACGTTGATATTAGAGGTGACCGTTCACTAACCCTACGCTACGTACCTCATAACAACATTCCTTTAGCAAACTCGCACGAGGAAGTACTTAAGCATCTTTACAGGTTATGGGGCTTTAAAGTAAAACTAGAGAAAGAGTCAAATTCTGGTGAGGTTTCAATGATTGGTCAATGCCCAATAGATGACTCTCGACACACAACACAATAATGAAGAGCAATAAAATTTTCATACTGATTGGGTTTGCTCAGCAGGTTATAAAAACACGGTATTATTTAACCCTAAATTCTGGATATAAAAAATGACGCTTAAGCGTCATTTTTTATATCTTCGTAGGCTATTACTTTATTTCGCCCTGTATTTTTAGACTGGTACAGTGCTTTATCTGCAGCCTCTATCCAGCGCTCATGATTTTTAAAATCATTACTGCTACCAGCCAGCCCTATACTTACCGTCATTGTTATTTCAAAGTGTTTATACTTAACAGGGTTAGTTTCAATCAATACCCTTAAACGCTCAGCAAATACAAAAGCGCCTTCTTTATCTGTATCAAGTAATGTTACTGCAAACTCTTCACCGCCATAGCGCCCTGCAACATCAGTTTCGCGCAGCGTCGTACGTAGTAAGTTAGATAAATGACGAAGCGATTCATCACCACAGCTATGGCCATATTCATCATTTATTTTTTTAAAGTGGTCAATATCAAACATTAATAATGTACTACAGCCACCACTTCGCTTAACTCTCAAAAACTCTTGGCGTAGCGTACCTTCCCAGTGTCCACGGTTTGCAAGCTGCGTTAAGCTATCTGTTTGACTTACTTGTTCTAATTTTTTGTTTAACTCTTCAAGCTCTTTTTTATTTACCGCGACATCTGTTACATCATACAAAATAATACAAATATGGCTAACTTCGCCCATCGTATTTGTAAGAGGGATAAATGTCGCATTTTGATACATGTAATCAGCTTTACCAGTAATAGGTCTATAATTTTTAAACCTAAAAATGTATGGCTGCTGCTCCCAAATCGTAAAAGAGCGGTTTTTTAAAACAAAAACCGATTCTGATTTACTTCTAAACCATTTTTCGTCTATTGCTGGAAATAAATCAAATAGGTCTTTATCTTTTACTGCGCTTGGTAGAAGCCCTGAATGGTTTTCCATAAAACCATTCCATACACACACCTTATAATCTCTATCAAGTACTACAAGGCCTACATCAACGGTATTAAACATATCCATAAGCCAATGGATCTCATTCATTTCTAAATCTGCAGCCATAACTTAATCTTCTAATAGGTAAGCAACTTTATACTTCAAAGTTTTAAGTGAATCTTCAGTAAATAACAGCATGAGGTCGCAATTTATATCATGGTTTTCAATACCGTAACTAATCTCTATAGCAAGGGTGCGTTGCCAACGTGACTTGTTTGATTTAACCAGCTCAGACACATCTCTGTGTTGGCCAAGTACTATGGGGTGCCCTTGGCTAAATGACATATCGAGCTGTTTTGAAAGACCCGTTAAAATAGCGCCTATCAAAATATTACTAATATCCATAAGCAGCTCAAGTTCAATTTTATCGTTTAACTCGCCGTCATAATTCATCAAAGAAGCTATTTCTTTAAAGCTTGAATCATTTAAAAGTAATAGCGCCTCGCCCGAAATGCCACCGCCAATAAAGCCCTGGCACACACCCGATGTAGCTGCATTATTATCTATAGACTGCAGCGCCATATCGAGTTCATTAACTTCCAAAATATTCACATTAGGAATTGGTAGCTCTACAAACACATTAAGAAGACGTGCAAGTAAATCCCCAGCCTGTCCCATAGCAACGTTAGTGAGTTCTTGGTATATATCCCGAACATCAGGGTCGACTTGCTCTCCAAGCGAATGAGAGAGACGCTCACGCATGGCTTTATCTTTAATCCCATGGTGTTCAATTATGCTGGCTAGTTTTTCGGGGGAACATGGTTTTTGAATAAAATCGATAGCACCCAGTTCAAGCACTCTTTGATGTGCACTTGGCTGTATATCACCAGAGACAACAACAGTGAGTATGTTTAGCCCCTGTTCTTTCATAGCGATTAATACTTCATACCCATCCATTTCAGGCATGTTTAAATCGAGAAAAAGTATTTCTGGTTCAATTAACTTTATTTGCTTTATGCAATCAACGCCGTCGAGTGCAAATTCAACTTTAATGTCCCAATCTTCAGGTAATGAACGAGCTAGCTGACGCCTAGCTAATTTTGAGTCATCACATATTAGTACCGATGTTGACATATTATCTCTCTGTTTCTAAACCAGTAATGAGCATTAAAATCATTTTATGATGGTTTTTATTTTTATTATTGAAGATATATTTTGTAACTTCATGTTAATCAAAGTTTAGCACAGTTACAATTTTTATATTGCAGAACTAATCCCAACTTCATTAGGGCGGTATAATCTCTTGGTTACTATAGCGCAGTATAATACACTGACGCCCATTGCGTTAATTTAAAAGGAAATACCTTATGTTACGTTCACTTACCTTTGCTTTGAGCGCATTTTGCTCTGTGGCTATTGCAGCCGATTACCCAGAAAACACGCTAGACATAGGAAAAGTATCTGCACAAGGCAAACCAGTCACTTTATTAGGCAAAGGGATCTCTGTTGGAGATAGCGCGCCAAATTTCAAAGTAGTTGATGACAACTTCATCCCTGTGACACTTGAGGATTACAAAGGCCAAGCTGTATTGATAAGTGTAGTGCCAAGTCTTGATACAGGTATTTGTAGCCTGCAAACTAAGCATTTTAATGAAAAAGTAGCCTCGCAATTTCCAAGTGTTGTAATGCTAACAATTAGTGCTGATTTACCATTTGCTCAAAAGCGTTTTTGCAAAGCTGAAAATATTGATAAAATCACTACGTTATCAGATTCTGTTTGGCGCGATTTTGGCCAAAAATACGGATTGATTATTAAAGATATGGGCTTATTAACGCGAACGGTATTTATTTTAGATGAAAGCCATAACGTCATTTATAAACAATTAGTTAGTAGCCTTTCAACTGAACCAGAATACAACAGCGTAATTGAGAAACTTAAAACGCTTTAAAGCCGATTAAATAGCACTGATTAAGCAATGCTAAACAACCTTAAAACAAAAAACCGCCAATTGGCGGTTTTTTAATGTGCTTTTATAATTAACCTAAAAGCTCACCAAGTTGTGAACTTACAGCTTCAACAGCTTGTGTACCATCTAGTTTGTGGTATTGAGTATTACCAGCAGCAGCTTCTGCTTGGTAGTAATCAACTAATGGCATAGTTTGCTCGTGATAAATACCTAAACGTTTACGTACTGTTTCTTCAGTATCATCAGCGCGAACAATTAAGTCTTCCCCAGTTTCGTTGTCTTTACCTTCCACTTTTGGTGGATTATATACAATATGGTAAACACGACCAGAACCAGGATGAACGCGACGTCCGCCCATACGTTCAACAATCACTTCGTCAGCCACGTCAAATTCAATAACGTGATCAACCACTACGCCATTTTCTTTCATCGCATCAGCTTGAGGAATTGTGCGTGGGAAGCCATCAAGTAAAAAACCTTTCTCACAATCAGCTTTAGTAATACGCTCTTTTACTAAACCAATAATAATATCGTCAGAAATTAGTTGACCAGCATCCATTACTTTTTTTGCTTCTAAGCCTAATGGCGTGCCCTCTTTAATTGCTGCACGTAACATGTCGCCAGTAGAAATTTGTGGAATACCGTATTTGTCCATTAAAAACTGAGCTTGAGTACCTTTACCTGCACCCGGCGCGCCCAAAAGAATAATGCGCATATTATTGTCCCCTAGTATGGATATTTATTTTAAAGCCTGAATTCTTCCACAAGCGCCGCCGATACTCAAGCAACTTATACTAATTGATGAGTTGTTGATGTATTTACAGCGCATTAAAAAAGGGAACATACGTTCCCTTTTATTTAAAGTATATAATTTATACTTTTATTAACTAAATAGTTAACTGACTACTTGCTTAGTTCAAGCATTAGTTTGTTTAGGCGAGTAACAAACCCAGTTGGATCTTTAAGTGTACCGCGCTCTGCAAGTAATGCTTGGTCTAATAAAACATGTGACCACTGTGAAAATTTATCTTCATCTTGTTCGTCATTCAAATGCTTAACAAGTTGGTGTTCTGGGTTTAGCTCAAACACAGGTTTTGCTTCTGGTGCTGCTTGACCAACAGATTCCATTAGCTTTTGCATTTGTGAGCTCATGTCGTTGTCGTCGCTTACAACACATGCTGGAGAATCTGTTAGGCGGTGCGTAAAGCGCACTTCTTTAACGTCATCACCTAGTGCTGTTTTAATACGCTCAACAAGGCCTGCCATTTCTTTTTCAGACTCTTCTTGCGCTTTTTTAGTCTCTTCGTCGTCCAGCTTACCTAAATCTAAATCACCACGTGTGATTGACTGTAGTTGCTTATCAGCAAATTCAGTTAAGTGGCTCATCATCCACTCGTCAACACGGTCACTTAATAACAATACTTCAATACCTTTTTTGCGGAAAATCTCTAAATGAGGAGAATTTTTCGCAGAAGTAAATGTATCAGCTACTACATAGTAAATTTTGTCTTGGTCTTCGTTCATGCGCTCAACATATTGCTCAAGCGACACATCTTGCGTTTCTGAATCAGTATGAGTAGACGAAAAACGTAGTAGCTTACATACGGCTTCTTTATTTGCCGCATCTTCAGCTGGGCCTTCTTTCATTACTTGGCCAAACTCATTCCAAAATACTTGGTAATCGTCAGCTTTGTTTTTAGCCATACGCTCAAGCATTTTAATAATGCGCGATGTACACCCTTTACGAATAGCTTGCGTTACTTTGTTGTCTTGTAGAATTTCACGAGATACGTTTAGAGGTAAATCGTTTGAATCTAGTAAACCTTTCACAAAACGAAGGTAGCTTGGCATGAACTGCTCAGCATCATCCATTACAAATACACGTTGTACGTAAAGTTTTAAGCCACTTTGACGTTCACGGTTCCATAAATCAAAAGGTGCTTTTTTAGGGATGTATAAAAGGCTCGTGTATTCAGTTTTACCTTCAACCTTATTATGTGCCCAGCTAAGTGGATCTTCCCAGTCGTGGCTTACGTGCTTGTAAAACTCTTTGTATTCTTCATCAGAAAGCTCTGACTTATCACGCGTCCACAATGCAGTTGCGCGGTTAATACTTTCCCACTCACCTGGTACTGCTGGAATTTTTTCGCCGTCTTCGCCTTCAGACTCAGGTACTTCTGCTTTAAACATTTGTACCGGTGTTGAAATATGGTCTGAGTATTTAGTAACAATGCCACGTAAGCGGTAATCGTCAGCAAATTCTTTTTCTTCATCACGAAGATGTAAAATAATGTCGGTACCACGGCCTTCTTTTTCAATTTCTTGAAGCGTGTATTCGCCTTCACCTTGAGATTCCCACTCGTAAGCAGTTGTTTCACCCGCTTTACGTGTACGAACAGTTACTAAATCGGCAACAATAAATGCTGAGTAAAAACCAACACCAAATTGACCAATTAACTGTGAATCTTTACTTTGATCACCCGTTAAGTTTTTGAAAAACTCAGCAGTACCCGACTTTGCAATAGTACCCAATGAGCTAATTACTTCATCACGTGTCATACCAATACCATTATCAGAAATGGTAATTGTATTTGCTTCTTTATCTGCGCTAATACGAACACGTAAATCGGCATCACCTTGGTAAAGGTCGCCTTGAGATAGCGCTAAAAAGCGTAACTTGTCTGCTGCATCTGATGCGTTTGACACAAGTTCGCGTAAAAATATTTCTTTATTAGAATAAAGAGAATGAATCATTAAGTTTAATAATTGTTTTACTTCTGTTTGAAAGCCTAATGTTTCTTTTTGTGCTGCAGTCATTTATATATCTCCAATTTGCAAAGTGTCTGCGTTATGCACTTAATATGGGGTGAGGTGTTAGAACTTCAAGGGAAAAATCAAAAAAAGGTGAAACGAAAAAATAGAATATCTCGTTTATCTAAAATGGGTGCGGACAATTAATATGAATCTTTTCACCTGTTATTGGATGTTCAAAATATAAATCGCTGGCATGTAATTGTAAGCGTCCTGCCATGTACTCACTTTGCGCACTTTTATATAAATCACAGCCTAAAATTGGGTGCCCTATAAACTGGCTGTGTATTCGTAATTGATGGGTACGTCCGGTAACGGGCGTAAATTGCACTAAGGTTCTGCACGGTTGTTTAAGCCGCTCAAGCACACTGTATTCACTCACCGCTACTTTGCCCGTCGTTTGGCAAATTTTAACTCGCGGAAAAAGCAGTTTATCTTTTGCTATTAGTGCAGTAATTTTCCCCTCATCAACAGCTAAGCTACCCTCTAACATGGCTACATAACGCTTTTGAATAGTACGCGCCTGAAACTGTTTATTAAGATGCTTTGATGCTTTGGCGTTTAATCCAACAATCATAATGCCCGATGTACCCAAATCTAACCGATGCGGTAACTTAGCCTCAGCAAATGCGGCTGTTAACCCTTTTTGACCATGTACTAAACGGTAATGTACTGAGTCCCAGTTAAGCGGATTCTTACCAGACAAACTTAATAACCCACTGGGTTTATTGATCAGTAAAATATCATCATCTTGATATAATATTTCAATAAACCCGTCGCACTTAGGCGCTACAAAGTCATCAACAATCATTTGTGACTCTACTGGTGTATCCAATATTGAGTTAGCCATTAAATTAGTCAATATCTTTTGAATGAAGCGCTTTTAAAGCCAATACTTGCTCACGTAAATCGTCTGCTACTACTTTGTCAGCGGCAATCGGGGTACCTACTGCAACCGACACCAAAGACCATTTTAATCGTGGTAGTTGCCACTTAGCTTTTCGGCTAAACATACTTCCCCACAAGCCCCCTAAATGCACAGGAATAACGGGCACAGGTGAGCGCTCAATAATGCGCTCGATTCCACGGCGAAAAATATCGATAGAGCCGTCACTGGTTAGTTTTCCTTCAGGGAAAATACCAACAAGTTCACCTTTATTAAGCGCAGCAGCCACTTCGTCAAACGCTTTTTTAAACGCTTCCGGATTGGTTTTTTCACTGTTAATGGGAATAGCTTTGGCCATTTTAAATAACCAATGTAGGGCTGGCGAATAATAAATAGGGGCAAATACCATAAATCGGATAGGCCTTGGTGATGCTGCTAAAATAAACATCCAATCGACAAAGCTCACGTGATTACACACTATAACGGCAGCGCCTTCATCTGGAATATTACTTTCACCTTTTGTACGCACTCTGTACATACAAATAGCTAAAATATATATAATAAATCGTAAAAAGAACTCTGGTACTTTGGTATAAATATAAACAGATATAAGCAGGTTTAGCCCAGCAAGTAACAGTAGCAACTCTGAAATACTCCACTGAAAAACAGACAGCGTTACAATACTTAAAACAGCACTGCCCACCATAAACAGTGCATTTAATACATTGTTAGCCGCTATAACTCGTGAGCGACTCGACTCTTCAGTACGCTGTTGAATAAGCGCATACAGAGGTACAGTATAAAAACCAGAGCCAATACCAATGCCTGCCATCCATACAAAATGCCACAACATGTCGCCTGTTTTTAATAACTGATCAAGCGTCAATAATTCAAGGTTTTGAGGTAAATAAGAGCTAATAGCGCTCTCTTGGCTTAGTAAGTATAAAAACAAGGTAATTAAAATAGCGCCAAAAGGCACAATTCCTAATTCTATTCGAGAGCGAGAAAGCTTTTCACACAATAACGAACCAATAGCAATACTTAGTGAAAACACAACAAGCGCGCTAGTTACAACCAGTTCATCGCCGCCCATTGTGTGTTTTACATAATTTGGTAGGGACGTTAAAATAATTGCGCCAATTAACCAAAACCAACTGATCCCGAGGACTGATTTACCAACCGATTCTGTTTGCGAATTAAGTGCTGAAAATACGTTTTTCGTGGATGAAAATATATTATAGGTAAATTTTAAGTTAGGCTCGTTTGCCTCACTAATGGGTATAAAGCGACTGCTCACATAACCCATAACAGCCAGTACTAATACGGCAATACTTATAAGCGTAGGCCCTACTGATTGAGTAATATAATAGGTGCCAAAAATTGTACCAATTAATATTGCTACAAACGTGCCTGATTCAACCAAGCCATTCGCTTTTGTTAATTCGTTAGGGGCTACGTGCTGCGGTAAAATAGAGTACTTTAATGGACCAAAAAACGTACTTTGTACGCCCATTAAAAATACGGTGGCTAACATCAGCCAAAGATACTGCGTTAAAATAGAGACAGCCCCTACAACCATAATAGGGATTTCACATAGCTTTACGATTCTGATTAGTTTGGATTTTTCTGTTTTTTCAGCTAGCTGCCCCGCCATCCCTGAAAATAAAAAGAAAGGTAGGATAAATAACCCAGCAGCAATATTTGAATAAAGTGCGCCATCAGCAAGCGTTGCAGCCTGGAATATCAATAAAATAAGCACTGATTGCTTATACACGTTATCGTTAATCGCTGAGAAAAACTGCGTAATAAAAAGCGGTAAAAAACGCTTACTACCCAGTAATGTACCTTGGTAGGGTTGATTATCTTTCATTGTATTCCTTACTAATTAGAGACATAGCCCAAAAATATATTATACCAATTTGTTTAATTAAATGATCTATTTTGAGGGCGGAAAAACGTGTTGATAGCTAGGCAAAAAATTCGCTATTTAGTTGTTCTAAATGAGAATTTTTTAACGCAGGTAGCGACACGTTTAGCCCCGCAAAATGATTAAGTATTATTGCGGATTGGTATTAGATTGCTTCTAAGCTTACCTTAAAAACAAAAAAGCCTACATAATTTAATCATGTAGGCTTTTATAATATCTTTTCAAATAGTGGCTTAGAGCTAGGGCCTGCTGACCTTCCGTGGTTGAATTTACAGCAGTATGTTTGGTTTTTAGGCAAGGCAGAGCTTGTGTAGTGTGGTTATTCCCCATAAATAGGCGATAACGCAGCATAAATACCAAACATGCGCTGCCCTTTGGGTTCTTTCTAGGGACGATTAACTCTTTGTTGCTCGATTTTTACTTAGCCCACTAGGTTACAAACCTCGCGCCGCGATTAAACCGCCCCTAGATTGAACAAATTTCAACCCGCAAAGTTCAACACGCCCTAGTCTTGTGTAACTAAACGCCTGCCGCTAAAAGCATGCATAAGCGTTCTACCATCTACTAAATCAAGCTCGCCCCCCACAGGAATACCGTGAGCAATACGCGAAGCACCTACTTTATATTTATGACAAAGCTGAGCAATATAATGAGCAGTAGTGTCGCCTTCAACGGTAGGGTTAGTCGCTAAAATAACCTCATTAATACCGCCTTGAGCAAGTTTTTGCTCTAAAACATCTAAGCCAATTTCTTTAGGGCCGATACCGTCAATTGGCGATAAATGACCCATTAAAACAAAGTATAGCCCTAAGTACTGACCCGTTTGCTCAATTGCAAGCACGTCAGTAGGCGATTCAACAACACATAATATGCCGCTGTCTTGGCGTTTTGTACTTAAACAAATATCGCACTGAGCTTGTTCGCAAAAAGTACGACAAGACCGACAATGCCCTATGGCTGTCA
This sequence comes from Pseudoalteromonas sp. NZS100_1, assembly GCF_015864285.1. Lineage (NCBI taxonomy): Bacteria > Pseudomonadati > Pseudomonadota > Gammaproteobacteria > Alteromonadales > Pseudoalteromonadaceae > Pseudoalteromonas > Pseudoalteromonas sp. NZS100_1. The sequence goes on along the minus strand of NZ_JADYXN010000003.1, from coordinate 184,624 downwards.
TTGCTTTAGTCAATGCATTACCAAGCTGAGTGCCTCCCTTTCGGTCGCGCTCAAGCAAGTGAAAAGCAATACGTTGCGCTGACTTTGGACCAATGCCCGGTTGACAGCGCAGTGCTTCTATAAGCTGATTTAAACTATCTGAAAGTTGCATTATTTACTTAAAACGGCATTTTCATACCTGGTGGTAATTGCATACCGCCAGTTACTTTACCCATGCGCTCTTGTGTTTCTTCTGCAACACGGCGTACAGCATCGTTACATGCTGCTGCAAGTAAGTCTTCAATCATGTCTTTGTCGTCTTCCATAAGGCTTTCATCAAGCTGAACACGACGTACATTGTGGTTACCAAGCATGGTTACTTTAACTAAACCGGCACCGGCTTCGCCAACAACTTCTAATGTTGCGATTTCGTCTTGGGCTTTTTGCATGCGATCTTGCATTTGCTGCGCTTGCTTCATCATGTTGCCCATTCCACCTTTAAACATAACTTTCTCTCTTTCTTTTAATACATTAATTAACATGAACATAAGGGCGATTGTAAGTAATTACAATGCCTGAATACTGTTTTCGTCAATTTCGGCGCTAAATACTTGCTGAAATTGTACTATGTTTTCATCAGATGTGATCACATCGATTGCTTGTTGATGACGACCTGCATCAATTTTTTGCTGAATAAGATAAGGAGAGTCAATAACTCCCTTAGCAAAATTAATACTTAACGACACCTTATGCTCATAAATACTCGACAATGCGGCATCTAATCTTTGGCGAAGCATCGGTGTATCTAAATGCTTTTGTGATTCATCAACGTCTATATGTAAACTGTTGCCTTGCTTGGTAAATATTGAATGCAATGCAAATTGGCGCATACGACCACCCAGTCCCATACGTTTAATTAAATAAGCCCATTCATCTTGTTGATGTGCAAATCTAATTTCACTAATTGGGCTTTGAAAATCATCAGGGGCAGGAATACTTACTTCCTCTGGCACTATTTCAGGCGCTTTTTGAGGGTTTATTTGCTCAAGTAATTCTGGCGCAAGATTTTCAGTAATTTTTTGGTGCTTTGCTTTAAAATCAATCTTACTAGTTGGCTTTATGTTGGAGTGATTATGTGCCTGAGTTTGGCCCCCTGTTACTGGGAACTCATGCTTTTTTTCACTCTCACCTTCGCTATCAGTTGCCCAAGGAGGGATATCGCCAGACGCATTACCTGAAGGGCTATTAAGCTCACTTGCACTTGTATCTGCACTACCTTGATGAACACTTTGGGCTTTAGGCATTCTTGGATGCTGTTCTGGCTTTTTAGCAGGCGCTTGGCTTGGCTGCACTGCTACATTATTTGCAGATGTACTTGTACTCTTGCCTGATAACCTACCCGCACCCGATATGTTTCTGTCGCGTAAAATACGAGCAATGGCAGATTGCGCCTGCGCTTCTTGTTCAGCTATTGGCGTACTTGCATTGTGATTTGTTAAGGGCTCTGGTGAAGACTCTGAGTTTGCAGTAGGTGCAGGTTTAAAACCCTGATCTACAGCGCTACTCATTATATCATCAAACTGCGAAGCTAACGTTTGCTCAGCATCACTATGTTGCATGTAAGCTTCATCTTCACTTTGGCGCTGGGCTTGAGCATCCGAAACAACATTGGTTTGTGATTGCTCATTAGCTGAAGCCTGTTGCTCAATAGCGTTTTCACTTTGTTGAACCGGTTGCTCTACTGCAACTTGGGTTGGCTCATTATTACTTTGTACGACATCATTATTCAATGTCTGAGCGGCAACATTTGGTAAAGGCTCTATCTCAAGGGATTTAGGCTGCTCTGTATTGCTAACTGGCTTAGTATTATTTACAGGGACACTACTTTGGCTAGCTACAGTGTTTTGCGATGTTTTATTTTTATTTAATATATCTCGCAGTGCATTTGCGCGGCCTTGTTTATTTGGGGCCGGCTCTTCGTTTACTGTGTGTACAGTTTGTTGAGCGTCTGTAGGCTTAAATGCTAATAATCTTAGCATTATCATTTCAAAACCTAAACGAGGCTCTGGTGCCCATTGTAAATCTTTTTTACCATTTAACAGTAACTGATAATAAATTTGAATTTGTTGTGGGCTCGTATGTTGTGCAACATGAGCAATATAATCTACATTTTTTTCATCTAGCCCTGCCGCTTCTGGCACTAACTGGGTTAGTTGGGTCAAATGCGTAAGTGCAATTAAATCATCAAGCAATGCAACATAATTAGGATTACGACTTGCCACCTGTGCAATCTCATCCATTAGCGCAGCGCCATCTTGTGCAAGTAATGCTGCAAGCAAGCTTTGGCTATAATGAGTATCCATTAAACCAAGCATTGTTTGTACTGCTTGATTATTAATATCACCATTTGTTTGTGCAATAGCTTGGTCAGTTAAGCTAAGCGCATCACGCATACTGCCATCAGCGGCTTTTGAAATAATGCTAAGTGCATCAGTGTCAAAGCTAAGCTGCTCTTGAGTAAGTACGTGTTCAAGCTGTGTTTTAATTTCACTTTGCGACAAGGCATTTAGGTTGAATTGTAAACAGCGAGATAAAATAGTAACTGGTAGTTTTTGAGGATCGGTCGTCGCCAATAAAAATTTCACATGCTCTGGTGGCTCTTCAAGCGTTTTCAAAAGCGCATTAAAGCTGTGCTTAGAAAGCATGTGAACTTCATCGATTAGGTATACTTTATAACGTCCACGTGTTGGTGCATATTGAACGTTATCGAGTATTTCGCGGGTGTCTTCTACTTTTGTACGAGAAGCCGCATCTATTTCGAGTAAGTCAATGTAGCGCCCTGCTTCTATATCTAAACAGCTGCTACATTGGCCACACGGATTTGCAGATATACCTTCGTCGCAATTTAAGCTTTTAGCAAAAATACGCGCAATAGTGGTTTTACCTACACCGCGGGTTCCAGTGAATAAATAAGCGTGATGCAGTCTATTTTGTGTAAGCGCATTTACAAGCGCTTGCTTAACATGAGACTGCCCAACCAATTCATGAAAGGTTTGAGGACGCCATTTTCTCGCTAGAACCTGATAACTCATCGATTACTCGCCTTCGAATTCAACCAATTTTAGAATTTTAATACCCATTTTTTTGATGCGCTGCTCGCCACCAAGTTCTGGTAGTGATACAACAAATGCAGCATCTGTGGCTTCGCCACCTAGTTTATGAACTAATTTAGCTGTGGCTTCAATTGTGCCGCCAGTTGCTAATAAGTCATCAACTAATAATACTTTATCGCCAGGTACAATTGCATCAACATGCAGCTCTAGCGTGTCTTCACCGTACTCAAGTAAGTAATCTTGACGAATAACTTCGCGTGGTAACTTACCTGGTTTACGAACTGGAATAAACGGAATGCCTAATGCGTAAGACAGCGGCGCACCAAAAATAAAGCCACGTGATTCTGTGCCAATTATTTTAGTAAAACCCTGATCTTTATATTCTGCGATAAACGCGTCAATAGTTGCTTTAAAGGCTTCTGGATTTGCCATTAAAGTGGTTACATCGCGAAACATGATGCCCGGCTTTGGATAATCAGCAATTGTAGTTATGCTGTTTTTGATAATTGCTGGTGTTACTTGAGTCATAATTTTAACTGCTCAATTGTTTATATTACAAAGCAGGTGATTATAACCTTAACTAACCTTTAATTGCGAGTTTGGCGTTACTATAAAAGAAGTATTAACTATGGGGGGTAATTAAAATAAAGTGGTTCAAGGCTGAAGTAAGCAACAGCCTTAATAAACGCTATGCATTTTAAGTTAAGCTAGTGATCCAGCCTAATATTGCATTTAAACAACCAATCCCTGCAAATACAGCTAAGAAAGCAAGAAAATAAGTAGCGTTGAACGGATCTTTAAAGTCTTTATCATCTGACATTGGTACAACCTTTTATTAAGCACGACAAATAAGGCTGCCATAATAGACGATGTAAAATCATCAATAAAGACCTTAATCTTGATTTTTTGTCACAATTACACCGCGTTCAACCATTGCATTGAGGGTAACCAATGCGCCTTGAGCAATTTGATCTGCATTAAACTGTGGTGCATGAGCGAATACCTGTTGGCAAACGTCGTCAAATGTCGCTCCATCACTTGCCTCAATAATTGATAGTAACAAAGCAGTCATCGCATTCGTAGCCAGAAATTGAACGTCATCATCTTCATCTCTATATACAACAAAATAATTAGGCTGAGGTGATGGCTCTTTTGGTTTAAAGTGATTGCTAATATTTTGAACCGGAAATTGATAACTTAAATTTCTTGCCGTTTTCGATAAATACAAAGCAGAACTAGTAAGCGCTGTTGTTTGTAATTTTTGCTCTTGCTCATCTTCGTGTGCAATCGATACATCTAGCTCTACCCATTCATAATGTGCAAGTTCTAGCATAAACACGGGATCGTATCTTTTCATTTTATAATCACTTGATAAGTAATTAATAAACTCCCCTGCTATATCTAAAAAGTACGGCGAATGACAATCATATTCGCTAAAAAATTGGCGTACAAGGACCAGCCATTGCTTGTCTGTATATAAGGTTTTTAATACCGGAAAACCTGATGATATAAAACCTTCAATGTTATTAAAAAATAGGTCGCGATAAATGGCCATACGTCGGTCTTCGATACCGCTGGGCTTTTTATTTTTTTTAGGCTCGCGAATATGCGCCATAAATTCGTTTTGTATTTCAATAAAGCTCATAACCAGGCACTCTTTTAATATTTATAAAGGCTTATATTAAGCTCGTTGTTTTGAAACCATTGAAGTAATGTGTTTAGCTTGTAGCTCATGAATTATATCTAACTCTTTGGTTAAAATATTCATTGTAGGGATATTAAAATCGCGCTCAAGCAAGGTTGGAAATACGCCATGCACTTTATATGCTTTATCCAGTAGCTCCCACACAGGATCAATGACATCAGCACCATGTGTGTCCACTATTAAGTCATCAGCCTCATTATAATGGCCTGCAACGTGCCCATAGGCAATACGATTAGAGGGTAACCCAGTTAAAAACGCTTGTGCGTTATAGCCATGATTAATCGAATTCACATAAATGTTATTCACATCCAGTAAAAGCTTGCAGTCTGCTTGCTCTAAAATGGTATTTGTAAATTCCAGCTCTGATAATTGCTGTCCAGGAGCGCCATAATAGGAAACATTTTCTATCGCAATTTGCTGCTCAAGTATGTCTTGTACTTGTTTAATGCGAGGGACAACATGTGCTATAGCATCTTGTGTAAACGGAATAGGCATTAAGTCATACATATGGCCTGTACCAGAGCAGTAACTTAAGTGCTCACTAAAGATTTTTATATTGTGCTCTTCAAAAAAAACTTTTAAAGACTTAACAAATTCAACATCCAGTGGTTCGGGTGAACCGATAGACAGTGATAATCCATGACACACAAAATTGTTTGCATCTGTTAATGTTCTAAATTGCTTTTTAAAGCGCCCACCTAGTTTTAACCAGTTCTCTGGTGCAACTTCCAAAAAATCTACTTGATTAGGTACGTGTTCAAGCAGTTCATCAAGCATTTCTCGTCGTAGGCCAAGGCCCACCATCCCGAAATCTGTACTCTGGATTTGTGTCATAACTACCTCTAACTTATCAAAAAAGGGCCTTAAGGCCCTTTTAGCATAACTTATTTAGAATAAGATATTAACGACCGCCACATTTACCTTCGCCGCACTTACCTTCTTTTTTAGTTTTTTTAGAATCGCCGCCGCATTTACCTTCACCACATTTGCCTTCTGTTTTAGCTTTTGCATCTTTTGCATCGCCGCCACATTTACCTTCACCACACTTGCCTTCTGTTTTAGCTTTTGCATCTTTTGCGTCGCCGCCACATTTACCTTCGCCACACTTGCCTTCTGTTTTAGCTTTTGCATCTTTTGCATCGCCGCCACATTTACCTTCGCCGCACTTACCTTCTGTTTTAGCTTTTGCATCTTTTGCATCGCCGCCACATTTACCTTCGCCGCACTTACCTTCTGTTTTAGCTTTTGCATCTTTTGCATCGCCGCCACATTTACCTTCGCCGCACTTACCTTCTGTTTTAGCTTTTGCATCTTTTGCATCGCCGCCACATTTACCTTCGCCGCACTTACCTTCTGTTTTAGCTTTTGCATCTTTAGCATCGCCGCCACATTTACCTTCACCACACTTACCTTCTTTAGCGTCTAGTTGGTAACCTGTCACTAATTGTTGAAACTCAAATGGGTTGGCTTGTACATCTGCAGATACAAAGCTTGCAGAGCCAACAACTACTGCACCTAAAGTTAACGCGATTGTATTTTTTTTAACTGTATTCATTTTGTGACTCTCTTTAATCAAGTATTGTAAATCTCAGCAATAAAAATGTATTTTAAATTGCTTGTATGCTTAAGTAGACCTGTACAAGAATAAAAACTTTCATTTATTTTCATAATATTTACTTTTGCGGTTTCTACATTAAATATGGTTGGTAATTACAGATTTATCAATGTGTGATTTACAGGTAAACTATGCGTCCAGTTTTTTATCAAAATTAATCACTTTATGAAACTTGTTTTAGCACCTATGGAAGGTGTCGTTGATTTTAAAATGCGCCAATTACTCACAGACATTGGTGGGTTCGATTTGTGCGTTACCGAGTTTGTAAGAGTGGTTGAAACATGCTTACCTGATAAAGTTTTTCATCGATTTTGCCCTGAACTACATAATAATGGATTTACGCGAGCAGGTACTCCTGTGCGTGTTCAATTACTCGGCCAAGAAGCAAATCCGTTAGCCGAAAATGCAGTAAGAGCAATTGCTTTAGGATCTCATGGGGTCGACCTTAACTTTGGTTGCCCAGCAAAAACCGTTAATCGTAGTCGAGGGGGTGCTGTACTGCTTAAAGATCCTGACCACATGTATACGATTATTAAAGCAGTCCGAGATGCTGTAGATGATAAACATGAAGTAAGTGCAAAAATTCGCTTAGGCTTTGATGATGACAGTAACAGCCAAGAAATTGTTGATGCTGTGGTAAGTGCAGGCGCAAATAGTGTAGCTATACACGCCAGAACCAAACGTGATGGTTATAACCCGCCAGCTTATTGGGAAAAAATTCCACCAATAATAAAAGATAAAAATATTGCCGTTGTTGCCAATGGTGAAATTTGGCAAGTTGAGGACGCAATGCTTTGCCAAAAACGAAGTGGATGTACTGATTTGATGCTTGGTCGTGGCGCCCTTTCGCACCCTGATTTAGCAAAAAAAATTAAAGCTCATGTAAATAATGAACAATATGATGGCCTTCAATGGGAGCATATTATTTATCACTTAATCCACTCTGCTATTCATCAAGACCCTGCAAAAGATGAAAAGTATTTTGCTTCTCGTACAAAGCAATGGCTAGGTTACCTTAAACGCCAATACCCGCAAGCGATCGATTTATTTGATGAAATCAGGCGTTTAAAAAGTAAAGAAGATGTGGCAAGCGTATTAAATAAATACGCCAAAGCACCGCAACTTGATTCAAATCATAACGGCTAACCTAAAGCCTCTAGATAATATCAGTATAACGTGAAGCCAATTTAATAAGGTTGTACTGATAATGCATCATCAAAAAAGACTAAACGATGAAATAGCACAAATTAAATTAAATATATTAACTATGCTTTCTAAATCAGCCTACCCTACACATCAGCATTTAATACAAATTTTAGATAATACAGCAAACAATGAATGGTTAGACTGTGCAGCAGAGAAGCTAGGTCCTGAGTATGCGTTTTTGATCAGTCGCATGACTAAATTAGAAGCGGCGGTCAGCCAAATAGAAATTGGGCAATATGGCTACTGCTGCGACTGTGAAGAAAAAATACCAGCCAAATCACTTGAACTAGACCCCGCAACTCAACGGTGTACAAAGTGCGCACAATAAGCGCACTTTCAAATCATTATATAATTTGTTGTATAAAGCTAAATGATTGCCCTGGGTAGAGTATTATATCTTCAACTAAATATTGAGCCTCTTCTTGGGTGATTTCTAAGCGTTTCATAAGATTTACCTTTGCCTGTGGCAAAGTCCACGCATGGTAATGAATGCCAATATCTGATTCCATCATTGCAAGCATCAATGTTTTATCTTTATCAGACATGTTCATATTACTCGCCATTGCAGGTAAGTCGTGATAATCAGCCTGCCAATCAAGCCCTTCAATTAATTTTTCATTCGATAGATACTGCACTAAAAACGATTTTTTATGAGAAATAGACAATTTACTATCGATTGCAACACGATCTAATACTTTTATATTTTCATTTAAAAGAGTAACCCACTCTAGCGGTGAATGTACTTCGCCACTAAAGTAATTGAGTTTGCTCTGATACCACTGTGACCCATTTGGCAGGCCTCTCAGACCAACACTACCTCTAGGCTTGTAACTAGCTAAATAATCGCTAAAAGCTCTTATATGACTCTTAAGCGCTGGTTGAACGTCATTACTACCTATCGCACTCAATACATAGCTTTGTAGTAGTGTGAGCTCAATTTTATTCAGCTTTAAATTGCTTTGTTTAGCACTGTCTAGCGTATCTTGGGTTAACTTAAGCCAAGTAATAATATTATCCGGCGTACTTTTTGACCCCTCAAAAGCAAGCATGTTTTTTAATACGTTTACTTGAGCCGGCCAATTAAAATAGCGCTCAGGAAAGCGCTCTGCAATAACCAAGTAGTTTACTTGTGCAATTTGATTGAGATTAAGCTCCATACCCATTAGGTTCTGATAAATAGAATGACGTTTAACTAAATACGCATCAGAAAAGACCAATTGCTCTTTAGTAATCCTATCGATTTTTTTAGCGTCTGGTTGTACAAGTGCCATGTTTAAAGTTTTTAAAGCAACTTGTGCGTCTTCAAATGACTCATAAGGTTGAGGCTGCTTTGAACATGCAGCTAAAAATAAGCACAGTAGTAATGAAAAAGAGAGCTTTTTATACATAGTAGTTCCAATAAAAAAAGCCCCAGAGGGGCTTTTTATAAGTTGCTTTAGCTAATTAAAATTAAATTTTAACACCGTTGCGAGCGGCTTTATCTTTAATATATGTAGACCAACCCTTTGCAAACTTACGTGTGCGAGGGTCATCCATAGCTTTAGTAATTGCAGCATATGCTTGCTTATACTTACCTTGATAGTAATACGCTTCAGCTAAATCTGAATAAATAGTACCTTTTTTGTCAGAGCCAAGCTCTAATGCTTTGTTCAAACGAACAACAGCAGCACTGAATTTTTCAGATTGTAAAAGTAATGAACCAGCTTTACGGTAAAGTTCAGCGTCGTCATCAAATTTAGCAGCTTCTTCGTAGTACTTAGCAGCTTTTTCTAGATCTTTAGAGCGATGATAGTTACTAGCAATCGCGCTAACATTCTGCTTTGTACGTTTTACTTTTTCACTCTTAACGGCCTTTTCTAGCGTTACAGCTGCTCTAAAAGGGATCTCGTTTAGAGAGTAAAAGTTAGATAAGACTTTATACTCAACTTCATTTTCAAAGTAACCGTTCTTGTAAGCAACTTCCATCGTTGCTAAACCTTTTTGATAGTCTTCGGTTTGTAGGTAATATTTACCTAAGCTAACCCAAGCTTTTTTATCATCAGGCCATACACGAACAATCTCTTCGCCAATCTTAACCATGTTTGCATAGTCTTTAAGTTCAAAGTATGCACCCAGTTTTAATTGGTAAGGACCTTTATTAGGTTCTTTTTGAAGTTTAATTGCCTTATCTGCTGGTTCAAAAACATCACGAAATTGCTCTAACTGATAGTTAGCTTGAGCGATACGTGTATAAACCGTAGGATCTTCTTGGCCAGTGAAGTCCATCCAAGCTACATAAGCTTTTTTGGCTTCTTGATACTTTTCAGTACCGGCGTATAAATCGCCTAACAGTTTTAGAGTCTGTTCTTGATCAGCAAAGTTTAAAACATCAGGGGCAACTGCTTGCTTAGAGTACTTAATCGCTTCGTCATACTTTTCTTTTTGAGCGTACATGCTACCTAAGTAACGATTTACGGTCGCTTTATCAAAGTCATTCGAAGGTTCAATCTCTCTAAGCAAAACAATTGCTTCATCAACTTTTTCTTCGTTGTACAAGTCAAATGCTTTAATTACCTTTTTACCAGTACGCTCGCCCATGATTTTAGTTTTTGCTTTTTTACGCTCTTCAATCTTTGCGTAATCTGGCGCTGCTAAAACAGATGCACTTAAAGTAGCACCCGACACAGACATAAGAATCGCAAGAGCAGTTACTTTAGAAAAATTTCTCATTACTCGCCTCCTTAGTTGCCTTGGTTAAGTTTAAAGTCTAATTGAACTTGTAAACCTGGTTGTTTCTGTGGTTTTCCGTCAATGATCTTAGGACGGTACTTCCACTTACGCAGTGCGCGTTTAGCTTCACGGTCAAAGATACGTTTTGGATCTGCGTCAATTACTTCAACGTCAATCACTCCACCTAACTCATCAATTGTGAATGAAAGTTGTACCCAACCTTCTTTGCCATCACGTGCTGCTTGCGTTGGATATTTTGGTTCTATACGAACGATAGGTGTCGCATCACCATCTCGTCCAAATGCACCAGGACCACTTAGTCCACCAGCTGAACTACCAACATCAATGCTACCCATGTTAAATGACATAGCACCAGGGTTTGGATTATTATTTTCCGGCTGTGGCGGCTGCGGTTTAGGCGGCTGCTTTGGCGGTGGTGGAGGAGGAGGCGGTACACGCTTCCTCTCCTGCACCTTAGATTCAGGCGGATTCGTCATTATTTCGACTATGATCTGCTCTTTTTGTTCCGTATTACGGTCAGCCCCACCAGAGATGAGGAAGGCCATGAAGTAGAACAAGCCGAAAGTAACTGCCCCACCTGCAATCAGTGAAAACAGAAAACGAATCATTACTGATCTCCAGCTATTGAAATTCTAAGGTTGTCACCCGTCGCTTTAATCTGGTCCATAACTTTAACCACTGTGCCGTGTTTAGCTTCTTTATCAGCTTGTATAATCACAACTTCAGTAGGTTGTTCTGCTAATAAACTTTCAATTTTTGCTGAAATACGTTCAACATCAATTTGTTGTTTATCAACCCAGATTTCGCCGTTACTACGAATAGCAATAAAAATGTTAGCATTTTTTTGCTTAGTAGCTTGGGCAGCTTTTGGTTTATTGACCTCGATACCAGCCTCTTTAACGAACGATGTAGTTACGATAAAGAAAATAAGCATGATAAATACGATGTCAAGCATTGGCGTCATATCAACCGCTGCTTCTTCTTCTTCACGAAAACGTTGTTTACGTGCCATATTTAATTCTCTCTCTAGTGATGAGGCATACTATCAATAAGTTTGGCTTTCACCATTTTAGCTTTTGTCTCAAGACGTGAGCTAAAAAATACTCCAGATAGTGCCGCAACCATTCCAGCCATTGTTGGGATTGTTGCCATTGAAATACCTGATGCCATTAAGCGTGCATTACCCGTACCCTGGTTGGCCATGGTTTCAAAAACCGAGATCATACCAGTAACAGTACCAAGTAAGCCTATTAAAGGACAAACAGCTACTAATGTCTTAATCAACAACATACGCTGATCTAATTTTTCAGACGCTTCAGAAATCCATGCTTCACGGATTCTGTGTGCGTACCAAGACGTAGTGTCTTGGCGGGCATCCCACTTTGCTACAATTTCTTTCGCTGTGCGAGGAAACTCTGCAAGTAGAAACCAATAGCGCTCAATCATTAAAACCCACATCAGAAAGAGTGCTATCGCGACCACGTATAAAACCTGGCCGCCTGTGCCAACAAAATCCCTGATAGATTCCCATATCTCCATCAGGACTAGCATTAGGCTTTCTCCTTCTCCGCGTGAGTAGCAACGATACCCGCGCTTTGCTCATCAAGGATGTGTAATACCGACTTACTACGACCAGCTACAAGAGCATGAAGTAGAATTAGTGGTAATGCAGCAATTAGACCTAGCGCTGTAGTTACAAGTGCTAGAGAGATGTTACCTGCCATGATCTTCGGATCACCCGTACCGAACAATGTGATTGTTTGGAACGTTAAGATCATACCGATTACTGTACCTAGTAGACCTAGTAACGGTGCGATTGCAGCAAGAATCTTAATTATGTTGATACCAGCTTCGATGCGTGGCGTTTCACGTAGAATCGCTTCATCAAGTTTAAGCTCAAGGTTTTCAACATCTTGGTTCTTGTTGTCATGGTACACTTTAAGAATACGACCCAGTGGGTTATTTGTATTCGGTGTAGCAACATTTTTAAGCTGGCTCTTAATCTTACTAGTAGTAAGTGTAAGGTCAACAAAGCGAATTAGAGTAATTAGCATACCTAAAGCTAGTAAAGCTGTAATGATATAACCAACTACGCCACCTTGATGGAAGTATTCCATAAGTGTCGCTTTTTGAGTGTTGATACGTAAGATAGCACCACGAGTCGGATCGATATAAACACCAGCGTAGTTATCTGGTGATGTATTTTCAAGATCAGTGATACCGTCTAAAATATAGCTATCAGGCTGTTTACCTAGAGGCTGAATAGACTTAGTTTCTGGTGAATAAATTAAGTAACCATCGTCTGTAACTAAGTTAAAGTTACCGATACGCGTTACTTTCTTCATTGACGGGTTACCGTCAAGACCAGCAACTTCAGTTTCAAAAGTTGAAACTTTAGCTGATTCAGTCATTTCTGTTTGAAGTGAAATCCAAAGTTCTTCAAGTTCGCGAACTGTAGGAAGTTCTTTAGCAGCAGCTAATGAACGTAAGATTTCAGCACGGCCAGGTTTCTCAGCACTAACTAGTGATGCTTCGATAGAACCGATAGCGTCTTGAGCTGCACGACGTACAACACCAAACATCTCACCCAAAGTACCTTGAGCACTTTGAAGAGCGGCTTCTTTTTCAGCTAACGTGTTTTCATTTTGTGCATATTGCTTAGTTAAGCTTTCACCACGAGACTTCTCAGAAGCAAGTTGGCTTTTAGCTTTATTAAGTAAAGATTGCTTGTCAGCACGATCTGATAAGAACTCTTGTTCACGTTTCTTATCGATTTTACCTTCAGAGATACGCTCTTGCTTTACTTGCTCAAGTATTTTATCTAGAGCTCCAGTATTTGCATGTGCATTTAACGCGGTACCTGCAGAAACAGTTAGTACTGCGGCAACAGCAAAACCTTTAAATAGTTTCTTCATTATTGATTACTCCGCGCCAAAGATAGGTAGTTTAACAAGTTCTAATGTCGCTTGCTTACGCGCCATACGAATAACTTCTTTAACAGGTTTTAGGTATTCTTCACCTAATTCTTTCCACTGTTTAGTGTTGTTATCCCACACCCAAGCATGTTTCAAGTCAAAAGACTGAGCAACGTAAGTAATACGACCTAACTGACCGATATCAACGTTAATACTTTTGCCATCAACTTCTAGTGTACCTTGTGAAGCAGATACAAGTGAGCTGTATGCTGTTTCAATAGTGTAAGCTTCAAGTACTTGACGGAATTTTTCAGACGTCGTTACAGACGCAGAAACCATGATTTCACGTAGTCTTTCAACACGTCCTAAACGCGTCTCTAGATTAAATGGAACGTCCGCTTTGATGAATTGCTCAAGCGTATCGATCATGCGATACATCAAAGGCACAACGTTTTGTTTCGTGTTATCAATCGTAGCGATTTGACGATCAAACGATTCAATAGACGCGTTTTGGCTATCAACCAAGCGCGACACGTGATCGTTATACACTTTCATAAGTTCAGTCTCATCAACAACGCTACGGTACTCAGCGATTAGCTCCTGAGTTTGACCATATACATTGTCAATTTTAGTTTGAGACTTAACCGCAGCCTTTTGAATTTGTTGACCTGCTTTTTGCACGTCATTCAAAGGATCTGCAATCACATTGCTGCTTGCAAATGCAAATGCGCCAACCAACGCAGTTGCTACAAGACTCTTTCTGATTTTAACAGACATAGTTCCCAACCAATTAAGTAATGTTACTTTTATAATTTAATTATCCTCCGAAGAGAACAACCCTGATATCTTTTAATAGATATCAACCTTCCAATAATGCTAAATGCAATTAGCGCTGTCAACTTGATGTTTACTAATCTCTGCAAATAAATAGCTAAGTTAATGCTTAAACAAAAGTACTAGCACACAACTGTTAACATTATTGCAACTAAGCTTTTGCTTAATATTTCGATTAAAGCCTTTTGAGGGGTGTATTTATTCGCATTGTACTGACATAAAACAACATTATTGCAACATTTAGCCAAAGCTGAATTCGCACTGAAAAAAAACAAAAAAAAATATAGATAGATATAACAAAAGTTATTTTTTAAACGATTTCAGCACATTTTATCTCCCCAATAACACTTCATCTGAAAAAACAAACCATTTGTCGCACAAAAAAACAACACTGGATAATCTCTAATACCGCCCACCTTGCTTTATGCACGCAATACCTAAAGCCATTTATAAAACGTGTTTCCCATAAATAGTAATAATAAGTTTCTTTTAGCAAGGCCTGAAATAGCCAAATAGCTTTCGATAATTAGACGAGTTACATTTACCGCTTTAGAGTGCTCATTAATACTATTTAACAGTTAAATTTATTTAGTAACAAAGTTAATCACAAAAAGTTGCTCAACTTTAATAATAATGGACTATAAATGATGCCTAACGCTTCCATAATAAGCTATCAGAGGCCTATAGAGGTTCCCTTGCCCATTTATAGTTAAAGTACAAAACTTCAACCTGATTGCACTAGCAAGACTTACACTAAAATTTACACAGATTGTTATTTGGCATCATTTTTATGTATATAAGTATCGGATCAGTTGGATAAATTGTAAGGGATGTTTTAAATGCGATAGAAAGTGGTTCGATTGTATAAGTTATTCAGATAATTGAATTTTGGGTTTGTATTAAAATAGAAGATTTAAGAATATATGAAATTTGTGTTCAAGGATTTAAAAAGAAGGATTTTATTAATTATGTACATAGAGAGGAATTATGGTGAAACAGAGACCTGCTTCACCAAGATGAACTAGAGTTCACATAATAAATTATGCTGCTTCTACGTTCTCAGCTTCAGGGCCTTTTTGACCTTGTTTGATGCTGAATGTCACTGCTTGACCTTCGCTAAGAGTGCGAAAACCAGAACCAGTGATTGCGCTGAAATGTACAAACACGTCAGGACCATTTTCTTGTTCAATGAAACCAAAGCCTTTAGCTTCGTTGAAAAACTTTACTTTACCAGTAACCGACATACTAAATTTTCCTGTAAGTCAATAATTAAAATTCAGCCATATTATTATGGCAATATCCTCCCTGAGTCAATGCTCAAAAATATGGAGGTACAGTACAGGAACAAGTAATAACCTAACCGGTAACCTTAAACGCAGCACAATATCCGTAAATTCAATACATAAAAACTCAAAGCAAGGTAAGATTAACACATTATATTTTTTTTCGCTCTATTAATTGGGAATTATTTATTAAAAATATAAATTTGTTTTAAATCGCCTTTAACTGACTAATTTCCAAGCAAAAACTATAAAGTATTATTGTAATATATATTGCTATAAACGCGTATAAAAGCCCTCTACAACAGCAATACTGTCAAACAACGCTTCAATAACATCAAAAATACAAACAAAAAAGCCGCTTTAAAAATTAAGCGGCTTTTGGTTTAAATATAAAATATTAACTATTTAACAGACCAATCAATAGTATCTTCTGCTTTTATAGGCACAACTTCAGAGTCGCCTAGGGTATAACTTGCAGGTACGTCCCATGGTTTTCTTTGTAATGTTATTGTATCGGCATTACGCGGCAACTCATAAAAGTCAGGACCAAAGTGGCTTGCAAATCCTTCAAGCATGTCCAAAGCTCCTGCGTCTTCGAATGCTTCAGCGTATAACTCAATAGCGGCATGAGCCGTATATGCACCAGCACAACCACAAGCAGCTTCTTTTTTATCTTTATAATGTGGTGCAGAATCAGTTCCTAAGAAAAACTTTTTATTTCCACTTATAGCTGCGGCCATTAATGCTTGCTGGTGAATGTTACGTTTGAGGATTGGCAAACAGTAATAATGTGGGCGAATTCCACCCGCTAACATATGATTACGATTATAAAGTAAATGATGAGCTGTAATTGTTGCTGCTACATTGCTAGGTGCATTAACTACAAACTCTACTGCATCTTTAGTTGTAATATGCTCTAGTACAATTTTAAGTTCAGGAAAGTCACTTACCACATCCCCTAAAATCGTCTCTAAAAATACTTTTTCACGGTCAAAAATATCGATTGATGAATCAGTAACTTCTCCGTGTACTAACAGCAACATACCTACTTCTTGCATTGCTTTTAAAACCGGGTAAATATTTTTGACTGATGTAACACCCGAATCAGAATTGGTTGTAGCGCCAGCAGGATACAATTTTGCAGCTACTATTTTACCCGTTGCTTTTGCTTTCTTTATTTCATCTGGTGTCGTTTTATCAGTAAGGTAAAGTACCATTAAAGGCTCAAAGGCACCTTGTGGGCCTGCTGCCATAATACGTTCTCGATAAGAAAGAGCGGTATCAGTACATGTTGCCGGCGGAACAAGGTTTGGCATAATAATAGCGCGACCCATGTATCTGCTAATGTCTCGTACAGTATCCTTTAGCTGGTCGCCATCACGTAAATGTACATGCCAGTCATCTGGGCGAGTGATAGTAAGGGTTGTTACAGAGTTTGTATTATTGCTTGTCATTACTTTGTTCCAAGGCTGAATTTATCCGATCATAGGCATATGATGTTTTCGAGTAAAGATTTTATTAAAAATAATGCATATGTTGATGACATTACCGAGTTGTGTAATTAAAGCTTAATACTCCAATTCAATTGGGATTAGCCATTGTTATTACTTACAATTAATTAAAGTCATTCGTCATAATAATTTACAGCCAATTAAAACCACTCATCGCTTTATTTTGTACAAAATCTAAGATTAGGTTAACTTAGCTACGTATTTAAAAATAAAAAGAATAATATAAATTGCCTATGTCTTACAAAAATAATGCCTCAAGAGCACTTGAGATAAAAACTGATCAACTGAGTATTATTAATCAATTTTCATCAAGCTTATTGCAACTAGACACACTAGACGAGCTATTTGAGTATGTTACAACGCACGTTGTTAACCGTTTAGGATTTGTTGATTGCGTTATTTACCTTGCCGATAACAATGCTTATACATTAAATCAAGTTGCATCGATGGGTATTGCTCACGCCCGAGACAAATATCAAGCCGAACGTAAAGTAATACGTTTTAGTGAAGGAATTACTGGAGCTGTTGCAACTACTGGTAAAGCCGTAGTTATCGATGATGTAACAAAAGATAGCCGTTATATCGCAGATGAGCGCCCTGCCCAATCAGAACTATGCGTCCCTCTTATATATAAAGAACAAGTTTTAGGTGTTATTGATTGTGAGCACCCTATTAAAGGCTACTTTACAAACGCACACCTTGAAATTCTTACAACAGTTGCCCACTTACTCAGTGCTAAAATTAACCAGGTAAATACGGTAAATAACTTACAAAAAACAGTTGAGCAACTTAACAACGCACAAAAATTAGAAAATAGCTTATTACAAATAGCTAACCTAACCTACAAAGCTAACGACTTAGATACCTTCTTTGAAGCCTTGCATTCAATTATCAATAACTTACTTCGTGCTGATAACTTTTTTATCGCTTTATATGACAAAAAAGTAGATATACTTGACCTTGTTTATATAGTCGAAGAAGGCATAAACACTAAAACACATCAAAAAATATCTAAAGAACAGCTAAAAGACACTGCTTCATATTACCTACTGCAAACAGAGCAAACCTTATTACTCAATAAAGATGCCTTTCAAAGTCATATTGATAACGGTGATTTTAAAATGATAGGTCGACAATCAGAGTCTTGGTTGGGTGTTCCATTTAAAACAAGTGATCGTATAAGCGGTGTTATTGTTGTACAAAGCTACGATAAAACACTGCAATACAACGAACACGACAGCGCTCTTCTAACTTACGTAAGTCGTCAAATAAGTATGGCAATTGATAGACAACTAGCCCGACAAGAGCTCGAGCATAAAGCATTGCATGACGAGCTTACCGGCCTTGCTAACCGCTCATTACTCATTGAGAGAATAAAGCATGCTATTTTACGTTTAACGCGCGCTAAAAAAAGTACTAGCCATGCCCTGCTGTATCTAGATTTTGACCGTTTTAAAAGTATTAATGATTCGCTGGGGCATGAGGTCGGAGACCATTTTCTTATAAAAATATGCGACTTAATTAAAAGTACAGTACGAAGCACCGATACATTTGCTCGTTTAGGCGGTGATGAATTTGCTATTTTCATGGAAAATATCACACATAAAAACCAAGTTAATGAAGCTTTAAACAGAATTAAAAGCGCATTAGCAAAACCTCTAAATGTAGATAGCCACTTACTTCAAGCCTCTACTAGTATTGGTATTGCCTATACCGACAACATAAACGATCAAGCTTATATATTACTGCAACAAGCTGATGCTGCTATGTATGAAGCAAAATCCACCGGGCGTGGACAAGTTAAGTTTTTTAATAACACGATGCGTAAAAAACTTAAAACCCATGCCGATATCGAAAACGACTTGCAACACGGTATAGAACACAACGAATTTGAACTCTATTTTCAGCCAATTTTTACAATTACCACAAGTGAAGTTGTCGGATTTGAAGCACTTGTGCGCTGGCATCATCCTAAAAAAGGATTTGTACCACCTAATGACTTTATACCGATAGCTGAAACTACAGGGCAAATTATAAATCTTGATTTACATTTACTTGATTTAGCCGCTCAGCAGATTTCTAATTGGCACCAGCAAGGTCATCGCTTTTTGAAAGTAACGGTTAATGTATCGTCACGACATTTTGCAAGCCTCGATTTTGTAGCGCAAATACATTCTATTTATAATAAATACCAATTACCTCTGGGTTCTTTATGTTTAGAAATTACCGAATCAGGCTTAATAGAAAATCTAGAACTCGCCACTCAAATAATAGAAGGTCTTTCACCTTTAAAAGTAAAATTGTGCCTTGACGATTTTGGAACGGGTTATTCAGCACTGGGCTACTTGCACCAACTGCCTATTCATATTTTAAAAATAGATAAAAGCTTTATTGACCACCTACAAGATTCCACCAACCCACTTGTTGAAGCCATTTTATCACTTGCGCAATCATTAAAACTTGAGGTTGTTGCTGAAGGGATAGAAACACTTGAACAATTAGCCATTTTACAATCCACCGCGTGCGACTATGGCCAAGGTTTTTTAAAGTCAAAACCGGTCACAGCCAAAGAAGCCATATTACTTATTAATAAGCCCTTATAAAAGAGCCAGCGAGTTGGTCGCTGGCTTAGGTATTACGTATATACTCATCCATTGACCTAAACTAAAGCTAAAAAGCAAAATGACTTTAGTTTTTAAACCACAACCTAAAGTAACCATTCCCCACCCCACACAGTTATTTATATAGTCAAAATTCACACTGAGGTGAAGCACACCGCAATCGATATACTTAAAATACAACATGAAGCAAACTCATCTAAAACTCATCAAACCAGTTTTTGAATGACTTTTATCGTTACTAATTCTAATATTTTCGCGATTCATAGCAACAAACTGCAATAAACCACAATAAATCGCAAACTTTTAGCCATCTAGACGTTGAAACGTTTTTTGTATAGGCGTAGTATGTGGTTAATCTGAGCTGAACTCACTTTTCCCATGAGAATTTTTAAAGATGATTGGTATTAAACATTTAAAAACCATAGCAACCCTAAAAGAAACAGGATCTTTGGTTAATACGGCACGAGAGTTATTTTTGACACAGTCTGCTTTATCTCATCAAATCAAAGATTTAGAGAATAAATTAGATTGCCAATTATTTGAGCGTAAAACTCAACCAGTCCGCTTTACCCCTCAGGGAATGCTATTACTTGAATTAGCTCACGAAATATTACCAAAAATGGAAGCGACTAAATGCCGTTTGAAAGAAAGCTTAAATCAGCCTATTTCTCAACTGCGTTTAAGTGTGGAATGCCATGCATGTTTTCATTGGTTATTGCCTACTATTAAAGAATTTAATAACTTTTGGCCTGATATAAAAATTGATTACGAGCGCGGCTTTAGTTACGACGCTATTCCTGACTTACTAAGCGATGAGCTCGATTTAGTTTTAACATCTGACATACGTGAACCCGACACATTAGAATACGCGCACTTATTTGATTTTAAATTGAAGCTTATTGTGGCACCGGATCATGAACTTGCTAAAAAAGCGTATGTAACAGCGCTTGATTTAAAAAACGAAACTATTATTTCATACCCTATCCCGCGTGAACGCCAAGATATATTTAAGCATTTCATTCAAAATGCACGTTTTGACGGTACGTTAAAAACGGTTGATCAAGGATTACTTATTTTTCAACTAGTAAGTGCCGGCATGGGCGTTGCCGCTTTACCTGATTGGCTAGTTACACCTTATGAAAGCCAAGGCTTAATTAAATCAATTCCTTTGGGCGCTCTTGGCCTTACTCGTCCTATGTATTTAGCGATGAAAAAAGACATGAAAGATAACCCTGTTTATCGTCACTTTTTAAATACGTGTAAGCTAAATAACGGTCGATAATCATCAATATAATGAGTAATATCGCTGTAATTAACTCTACAGCGTTTAACTCTTATGTTTGTTATTAAAAAAATGATTGGTGGCTTACTTATGCCACTGCCTCTATTTGGTTTATTTGCGTGCCTGATGCTCCTACTCGCATTTAAAGGCCGCAAATCAGCTCTCTTCTTATCTACTTTAAGCTTAATTGTATTACTTGCATTGAGCACACCCTTTATCGCCAATTTAATTATCCAAAATAATGAACCTGCGTCGCTTGCATTTAATACCCTAAAGCATCCAAAAATAGACAAAATAGTTGTACTAGGTTGCGATATAAACCCAAATCCTGCACTCAGTGCTAATAATCAATTAGGCAATTGTGCGCTAACGCGCTTAGTAGAAGGTGTAAAGCTAGCAAAGCACTACCCTAATGCAGAGCTTATAGTGTCAGGCGGGGGTTATCAAAATACCACTAATAGCGGGCTTATGTATCAAACGGCAATTAGTTTAGGTGTTAATAAGAGTCGTATATTCCAAAACCCAAAAGCGATGGATACCGCAGCAGAAGCTAAATTATTAGCACCTAAATTAGTTGATTTTAAAGTCGCGCTAGTAACATCTGTGCTGCACATGCCTCGCGCCAAAGACTTATTTAATGCTCAAGGTATTGAAGTAATAACCGCAGCCACTGATTACCATAACTTTGCTGTATTACCGTGGCATAAACAATTTATACCTAATGCTCAGGCTTTAATGGTAGTAACGCAGTATGCTCATGAAGTAATTGGAAATGCATGGATCACAGTGCGCCGCTGGGCAAACCCAGAAGCGCTTTAGTTTTTCACTAAGAAACAGATACTACTAAACAGGGTTATCTATATCTATAAACGTGACGTCAAAGCCATGTTCTTGAGCAAGCAACTCACCCAAAGCTTTTACGCCATAGCGCTCTGTTGCATGGTGCCCAGCTGCAAAAAAATCAATATTTTGCTCACGAGAGCTATGAATAGTTTGCTCCGATGCCTCACCTGTTAGGTAGGCATCAATGCCTTGCTCTGCAGCTAAATCAATATACCCTTGCCCACCACCGGTGCACAGTGCAATGGTTTCAATTTTTGTTGAACGTACTAAACTTGTGAGTGGGGTTCGATTTAGCACTTTTGCAATTTTATCTGCAAAATCTTCACCACTTAATGGTGTTTTTAAACGCCCTTTCATTGCTACGCTATTTGAAGTTGGCTCTAGCCCTGTTTCAATTTCAATATCCAATAACTTTGCTAGTTGCGCGTTATTGCCAACTGCTGGATGAATATCGAGTGGTAAGTGATAGCCAAATAAATTAATATCGTGTGCTAATAACGCACCTATACGACGCTTTTTCATTCCCGTTATTGGTTGGGATTCCCCTTTCCAAAAAAATCCATGGTGAACTAAAATAGCATCTGCTTGTTGCTCAATGGCAGCATCTATTAATGCTTGACTTGCGGTTACACCCGTCACAATTTTTTTAATTTCGTTTTTACCTTCAACTTGTAAGCCATTTGGGCAAAAATCTTTAATTAATTGAGGTTTTAAAATGTCATTTAGGAGTTGGTTAAATTCTCTACGTTGCATATAACTTACCTTACTTAGCACTGAATTTTGTGCAAATTTTGGCGTTTATAGCTCTAAAATGGAAGGAAAATCGCAAAAAATTGAAAAACTGTTTTAAAATAGGTATAAATACCTCTTCTTTATCTGTGTTCACAACGTATAGGGTCTCTGATGAGCAAACTAGACAAAACAGAAGTGTTATCTGCCTTTGAAGCAGCGTACGAAACTGCCAATGGTAAAAAACCTGAAATCACAACTAAACCTGGTTGGTACAGCATTGATGGCGGTAAAAATTTACGCCTAGCTGACGTAGCAGAGCTTACTAAAAAGTTAAACTCTGGTAAAACAACTAAAACGAAAAAACCAAAAGCAGCTGCGCCTGTTAAAGCACAGAAAAAAGCGCCATTCACTGTTGTTACCGAAAACGAAGAAGGTTACACAGCGGAAGAACTTTGGATTGTAATTTTAGCTCGTAAAGATCATGACTGTCGCTTACCGCGCGGTGTTGTTTAATCAACATTTATGATTTTTAAAAGAAACCGCGTTAAGCGGTTTTTTTATGTGCGTTATTTACCGAAGAAGACAGTAACCACTTTGCAGCAAAGCCACAAATAACAATGAACATCGTCCCGACTAATACTGGCATAATTAAAAAGTCCCAACTTTGTCCAGATACAATAATCAGAATAGGGTTAGCACCCGCCGCAGGATGCACTGTTTTAGTGAGCATCATGAGTGTAATTGCAACACCAACGGCTAATGCAATAGATACACTACCGTCACCAACATAAGTTACAAAAACGATCCCCACAAATGCTGTTAAAAGATGACCAAAAATCACATTTTTTGGTTGTGCTAATGGGCTATTTGGTATACCAAATACAAGTACTGCCGTTGCGCCAAAAGGTGCCATTAACCACAGTCCATAGCCTCCTATATTATTCAGCCAAGATAAAAAACCCAATACTAGCGCTGAAAAAAAGCCAGCAACACAGGCTAATTTAATATCTTCAATATTCATGCTAAATCCTTAAATAAAAGTAGACAGACCTGTCTACTTTTCGATAATAGACAAGTCTGTCTACTTGTGTCAAGATATCTTTCAGCTAATATTTAAGGGGTTTTATGAATAAACGAGAGCAAATTATTACAACAGCACTTAATCTCTTTTATAGCAAAGGCTTACATGCTGTGGGTATTAATGAAATTCTAGCCGTTTCAGGTATCGCTAAGAAAACGCTTTATAATCACTTCGCCAGCAAAGATGATCTAATACTTGCTTGCTTAGCCACGCGTGATAAAAATTTTAATAATTGGCTAGAACAAATCTGTGAAAAACAAAATGCCCTTGACGTTGCTAATGGATTATTTAAAGGGTTAACGAACTGGTTTAATAATGCAGTGCCGGAATTGGGCGATTTTAATGGGTGCTTCTTTATAAACGCAGCAGCAGAATATCCACTCGCAGCGCATACTATTGCAATACAGTGTAAAGCACACAAACAAGCTGTACTTAAAATTATATTAAATGCTTTACTTGCCACTCCTCAGCTAAAAAATAATAAAGCTAAAGCCGAAAATATCGCACAAACATTATTTATCCTAAAAGAAGGGCTTATATGCCAAGCACGTGTTATGCATACTCAAACACTTGTTATGCCAAGCACTGCGTTGCTAAAACACATAATACAAAGCTAAAAAAGCGGCTATGTAGCCGCTTTCAAAAGATCAAAATAAATTATAACTTTTCGAAGTAAAGTGGTTCGCGCTCTTTTTTACCTACTTCATTCATTGTTTCGGCATTGAATAAGCGACCATTGATCATGGTGTAATCTACTTTATCCGAATCTCGAATGTTTTTAAGCGGATCGCCATCTATAACCATTAAATCAGCAAGCTTGCCAACTTCAAGTGAGCCTACGTTTTTATCAAGACCTAGATACTTAGCCGGATCGAGTGTTGAAGCACGTATAGCCTCAAGCGGTGTCATTCCGCCTTGTGCAAACATCCACATCTCCCAGTGTGCACCTAAGCCTTCACGCTGACCGTGAGCACCTAAGTTAACCAAAACACCTAAGTCTTGCAGTTCAGCAGCAACGCGTGCGTTATTAAAGTGATTATAGTGATGATCGGGCGCTTTAATGCGGCGCATAGAGCGTGGTAATAATTGATTTTTTGGCACAAATTTACTTAAACGCGGGTGATTCCACACATCAGTTTTATCGTACCAGTAATTTTCACCCCAAATGCCACCATAAGCCACTACAAGCGTAGGTGTGTAACCTACATCACTTTGCGACCATAACTGCTTTATATCGTCGTATATGTGCTCTACAGGGATTGAATGCTCAATACCTGTGTGTCCATCTACAATCATACTTAAGTTATGTTGTAATAATGAGCCGCCTTCTGGTACTACCATCATTTCAAGCATCCGGCCTGCTTCAATAACTTGTTGGCGCTGCTCTCGGCGTGGCTGGTTATACGACTTAACACTAAATGCACCTACTTTTTTAAGGCGCTCTAAATGAAATTTAGCATCGTCTAACGAGTCAATATGCGACGTATAACCTGGCATATTTGCGCCATATAAAATAGTACCCGTTGAGAAAATACGCGGGCCAACAATCATGCCTGCCTTTTGCATTTCGCTTGCGGTAAATATTTCGGAGGTATCGTTTGATGGATCGTGAATTGTAGTTACACCCAGCGCTAAACCTGCAAAGTTTTTCCAGTTTTGCTCAGGTATAATTTCATCACTTGCTTGCGAGCCATGTGCATGAGCATCAACAATACCAGGCATAATAGTTTTGCCTGTTACATCAATAACCTCAGCACCTTTAGGAATGCTTATATCGCTGGCTGTACCAATTGCTTTGATATGCTTGCCATCAGTGATAATTACACCATTTTCAATAACCTTTTCGCCATCCATAGTTATAATTTTTGCACCAGTGAGCGCAATCATACCTTTAGGCTCTGCCATTTTTTTACTGAAACCGATATTATCGCCACTTTTCACTTTAAAGTCGGTATCTTCGGCTTTGTTAATAGCAAACATCCCCTCAAGGCTTGCATGATAAAGCTCAGGCCCTAATGTCCAATAAAGTTTGTTGCTCTTTGCACTCCAACTAATGTTTTCACCAGCACGAACCGATAACTGCTCTATTGGAAATTGACTGTCTTTAGGCCCAATATTAATTGTTTTACCACTTTGAACAAACGGCGTTATAAATACTTTAAATCGCTCAGCAAAAGCGAGGTATTGCCCATCTGGTGATACTCTAAATTCTGTCGCATGCTCTGACTCGTATAGTTTGCGAACTTTTTTACTTTCAAGCTCTACTACGCTAAGCGTTGGTTTTGGCCAAGGACTCATAATGAAAACACGATCGTTTGCATCTCCAAATTGTGGTTGATAACCACTTTTTGAAATAAGCTCACTTTTACCACCTTTAGCGCTTACGCTATAAACCCCCGGATTAAGTGACCACTTAGGGTTTAAAATACTGCCGCCAGTGGCTTTACGATAAACAACCGTTTTACCATCTGGACTAAACGTTGGCTCTACATACTTGCCTGGCTGCGTAGTAATGGTATCGCCACGGCCACTGCGTGCAGACACAACCTTTACGGACCCTTGCTTGTTATCATCCCATGTGGTGTACACAATTTTTTTACCATCGCGAGAATACTGTGGAAATAATTCGTAATGATCTGTTTGCTTTGTTAAACGCTTAATTTTACCCGACTCTAAATCACGTTTATAAATATGCCCAAGCGCTTCAAAAATTGCCGCTTCGCCATCTGGGCTTACTTGCACATTACGCAGCATTTTTACATCAAACTCATCAGTATCTAAGTTTTGTGTAAAGCGCACCGCTTTTTGAATTTTTTTAGTGGTTTGCACTTTAAAAGGAATGGTTTTTACAGATTTGTCTGCAACATCTAGCTTGTGAATTGTACCACCAGCCCAAAATACCAGTTCTTCATTATCGGGTGTCCATGCAATAGTTGGGTATACACCATGAATAGCCCATGTTTCTTGCATATCTCGCTCAAGCTTATCGTAAAGCTTAGTGTGCTCACCGCTGGTTAAGTCATATAAATACAAGCTAGTTTGAAAGTCATCACGCTTTATATACGCCAGTTTTTTACCATCTGGTGATGGTGTAGGCCTAATAGCACCGCCCATCGTATCGATTACAGTTTCAATTTCACCCGTTTCGCGGTCGTAACGTTTAATTTTATAAATGCCCGCTACAGAATCCTTTGAGTAATGAAAGGTTTTACCGGGTGTTGCATCATGCGAAAAGTATACATAACGACCATCAGGTGAAAACATTGGCTCACCTAAATCTTTTTGATCATTTTCACGTTTTGTAAGCTGAACACCCTTGCCACCGGCTTTGTGGTACAACCACACTTCACCGGCACCTAGTGAACGGCTAGCCGTAAAGTGTTTACGCGCAACTAAGTAGTCGCCATTAGGGCTCCATGCAGGGCTATTTAGTAATCTAAAAGTTTCGTCGGTAACTGCGTGTTGGTTTTCGCCATTTAAGTCCATTATCCAAATGTTATCGCCACCACCTTGATCGGAGGTAAACGCAATACTTTTGCCATTAGGACTAAAGCGTGGTTGCATTTGCCATGCAATATCAGAGGTGAGCTTGGTGGCTGTACCACCACTCATTGGCATAGTGTAAATATCACCAAGTAAGTCAAACACCACGGTTTTACCATCAGGGCTTACATCAATATTCATCCATGTGCCCTGCTCAACGCTAATTGCAGCGTCAACAAATTGCCCCTTAGGTGAATCTACTTGCCATTTTTTTTCGTCTTTTTCAGCGGCATTTACCTGCCCTATCGCTAATGACACCGACAGCGCCAATACTGTATGAAGCATTTTTTTCATGCGTTTCTCTCTTGTTATTGTTGCAGTAAAAACTATTTCACATGATTGCAACAAAAACAAACGCAACTTGCCAGCGTTATATGATAAAGCGCGGTTTATGTAGGTTTAATGCCAAACAATAGGGTCAAATTGATAGTAATTAACTAGCATACTGTAAATTTCAGGATCGTATCGGCGAAGCTCTGCGGGTTTTTCGAGGAAGGTTTCGGTGAGTACAGCAAAAAACTCAGCTTCGTTAGTCGCACCATAGCTGTGAATAACATGCGGCATGCTATAGGCAACATGGCTTTTTAACTGGGTGAAGGCGCGGCTAAATACCCTGCCCCACTCTTTGTAATCTGCTGAGCTTTTTAAAATGGGCGTACCCGTTGTTTTACCTGTTTCTTGATCGAGTTGATGCGCAAACTCATGAAATACCAAGTTATGTCCATCGCTTGGTAAACGATTACCCTCAAGTACATCATGCCAGCTTAAAACGAGTGTGCCGCCAGGCCATGACTCGCCTAGTCTTACCGTATTATGGTAACTCACAAGTCCTGCACTATCGCGAGTTGATTGCGGAGCATAATAAGCACTTGGATATAATAAAATTTCTTTTACATTTCTATATAACGGCCACGGTTTATTAAGTACTAATACACACGCATCGGCGGCAACAATTAACTTCATTGCAGACGTTAGCCTTAAGCCATCACAACCGACAAAGCGTTTTTCGTTTAAAAACCACGTAATATGTCGCTCTAATTTTTCTCTGTCGGCGTCGGTCATTTTTTTATAGATGGGCATGCAACGCAGTAAAATATCTTTTTGCTGCGAATTTAAAGCAAAGTCTTTATATTTACTGCGCCATAATCGGTTTTGAATTGATGGCCAACGCCAGAAAATCACCACAAAAAGAATTAAAACAACAATTAACAGTCCATTTATCATGGGGATTTCCTGAGCTAAGGTATGGTATATAAATATGTCCAGCACACGTGTTTTTCAAGCATACAAGGTTATGTATTTGAATATAAAGTAATTCACATCGCATTGCTTATAGATTACTTATAGATTACTTATAGATTACTTATAAATTGTTTACTGCTTTGCACTGCCGTTACTGATGTGTTTAAAGTTAACCTTTGCAAAAGGTATCAAATGTACCCTGCAATGTGCTTATAAATTTCGCTACGTGCAAACCATCCATTAATGAATGGTGTACATCGATAGCTAAAGGCATTGTGCCTGTGTGTTTATCAAACTGACCAAATACAAATTTAGGAATGCCTAAACTCTGCCCTTCACTAAATGCATGCGAAAACGCACTAAAATTCAGCCACGGCAAAACAGATATATGAATTAAATCAGCCTGCCCTTCTGTTTGAGCAAATGCATCAGAAAATAACGGCTGTAATTTCGCTTTTTTGCTTACGCCACTTGCATGATTTGCAAACTCTTTAAACTCGCCTGTGCTGTTAAAATAACTAAAAACAAACGTATCGTTTTCAGACAACTCAACCACACTTGCGCGAACACTATTAAGTAACCATGGTTGATTATCTATTATACGTAGCATTATTGAATCGTACTCATGGCACGCTTTTAAGGTGCAATATACATACGCTTGAAAAAAAGAAAATTGATTGGTTTTGCAATAGTCGTAAAGTGCTTGAGCATCTAAACGCACACACACATTAAAGTAAGGCTGAGAAAAGTGTTTAAATAATTCAAAGTGTTGCTTTCTAGGCCAATTATCTAAATCGATAGGCTGCATGAGAGAAGTTGAGGGAGTCATAATTTGCCGCACAAAATTAAAAATAAAGTGTACCGCTGTTCAGTAATAATTGCATTAACTTACAGATAAACAAAAGGTGTGCAATTGCACACCTTTATATAAATTCAAACTTAGATTACAGACCGTTTTTAATGATCTCTTGCGCTAATTCGTCGGCAATTAAATGCGTTGATTTTTGCTCTTTTTCGCTACGGGCAAAAATTTCAGTTAACGTATTAAAAATACCTTCAACATGTTTATTAGACGCTGCTGCACTGTAACCTTCTGGCGCTGTTTCGTAATAAACATTAATAATACCACCGGCGTTAATTACGTAATCTGGTGCATATAAAATACCTTTTTCACGAATAACTTCACCGTGACGAGACTCTGCCAGCTGATTATTAGCACAGCCTGCAATAATAGTCGCCTTTAAACGCGGTATCGTTAAGTCGTTAACCGTTGCACCTAATGCACATGGTGCATAAACATCAACGCTTAAGTCGTAAATTTCATCAATACCAACTGCAGTGGCGCCAAAATCATTAACTACACGGTCAATTGCTGCTTGGTTAATATCAGTTACAAACAGTTCAGCACCCGCATCATGTAAATGTTTACATAAACCATAAGCAACAGCACCTAAACCTTGAACGGCCACTTTCACACCTGCAAAATCTTGATGACCACGTTGATGCTGTAGCGCTGCTTTAATTCCTAAAAACGTACCGTATGCTGTAAATGGCGATGGGTTACCACTTTTACCTTCAAGGCCCAGTACGTAATTAGTTTCTTTATTCATAATAGCGACATCAGCACATGTGATATTTACATCTTCTGCTGAGTAATAGCTGCCATTTAATCGCTCTAATTGACGACCAAATGCACGGAATAATTGCTCAGATTTAATTTCTTTTGCATTACCAATAATAACAGATTTACCGCCACCAAATGGTAGGCGCGCTACTGCATTTTTATACGTCATGCCTTTTGATAAACGTAGCACGTCGTAAACGGCATCTTCGTCGTTCGCATAATCCCACATTCTACATCCGCCAACAGCAGGACCTAGATTGGTATTATGTACAGCAATAATTGCTTTTAAACCCGACTCTTCATCAGAACAAAAAACTACTTGTTCATGGTTATCAAATTCAACTCGATTAAACACAGCCACTTAAAATACTCCGAAATAGTTAACCCGTGAGAGGGTATGCGCGCTGGAAATTGACGAGACTTTATCACTTCATATTAGAGTTCGCTACACTCACAGATGATAAAACCGATGAAAACATGACTCTTAGATTAAATAATCAAATTAAAACCTTTATACAGATAAAAAACCCATAAAATCATCATTAGGCAGTTTTAAAAACTGCAAATATAAAAACCACACTAACTTACGTTTACGTGAACGTAATGTCATTGCTATATGTAAAGTTTAATATACAAGTACTAACTGCCCGCTAAGCGCTATATTCTATAGGTTTACAGTAAAAAATGATGATTTAGAACAACTGGTCAGATGTGCAAACCTGATCATAGCTATATCTAAAAAACAAAAAAGCGAGCACCAGGCTCGCTTTTAACAACACAACTTAGGTTATTTTAGCTTGCTATCAAGCTCTTCTATTTTAGCTTTCCAGATTGCAGGGCCTTGTGTATGCGCATTGGCGCCCTCACTGTCTACTGCAACGGTCACTGGCATATCTTCTACTTCAAATTCATAAATAGCTTCCATACCTAAATCTTCAAAAGCAACTACGCGTGCTTTTTTAATCGCTTTAGATACTAAGTAAGCTGCGCCGCCTACAGCCATCAAATAAACAGATTTATGCTCTTTAATAGACTCAACAGTCGCAGGTCCACGTTCAGCTTTACCAATCATGCCTACAATGCCTGTTTTTTCTAGCATCATATCGGTAAATTTATCCATGCGAGTAGCTGTTGTAGGGCCTGCAGGACCAACTGCTTCATCGCGTACCGCGTCTACTGGTCCAACGTAATAAATAAATTTATTATCAAAGTCTACGCCTTTTGGTAAACCTTCACCTGAATTGATCATATCTTGCAGACGTTTATGCGCTGCATCACGACCTGTTAAAATAGTGCCTGAAAGTAAAACGGTTTCGCCCATTTTCCATTCTTGAACATCTTTTTTAGTCAGTGTATTTAAGTCAACACGGCGAGTGCCTTCGCCCACTTCAAATGTTACTTGTGGCCAATCTTCTAGTTTAGGCGCTTTTAAATTCGCAGGGCCAGAACCGTCAAGCGTAAAATGTACATGGCGAGTTGCCGCGCAATTTGGGATCATTACTACAGGTTTTGAAGCAGCATGCGTTGGAGCCGTTTTAATTTTAACATCAACAACCGTTGTTAAACCGCCTAAGCCTTGTGCGCCAATGCCTAACTTATTAGCACGGTCAAAAATTTCTAAACGTAGTTTTTCTTCAGTCGTTTCTGCGCCGCGCTCCATTAGTTCATGGATATCAACCGGGTCCATTAACGACTCTTTAGCCATCACTGCCGCTTTTTCAGCCGTACCACCAATACCTATACCTAGCATGCCTGGCGGACACCAACCAGCACCCATTGTTGGTAATGTTTTTTCTACCCATTCAGCAACGTCATCAGACGGGTTTAGCATAACCATTTTACTTTTGTTTTCAGAGCCGCCGCCTTTAGCTGCAACCATTACTTCTACTTTTCCACCCGCTACTAAATCAATATGCACAACCGAAGGCGTGTTATCTTTAGTATTTTTACGCGTGCCAGCAGGGTCTGCAACAATAGATGCACGTAAAGGGTTATCTGGATTCAAATATGCACGACGAGTACCTTCATCAACCATTTGTTGAACGGTTAAATCTGTTTTATCCCACTTAACATCCATACCTACTTTAACAAAACAGGTAATAATACCGGTATCTTGGCAAAGTGGACGCTTGCCTTCAGCCGACATGCGTGAGTTAATTAAAATTTGTGCAATGGCGTCTTTAGCCGCTTTACTTTGTTCTTTGTTGTAAGCTTTTTCGAGAGCTTGAACAAAATCAAGTGGGTGATAGAACGAAATATATTGCAATGCATCTTCAATGCTATCAATAAAGTCTTGCTGACAAATTGTACTCATAGTGGTTCCTTAAGTTACCGTTACGCGTTGTCGCGTAATCTAAATCAAACCGGTGACGGTGGTTTGCACTGTTTTTTACAGCTTAGTGCTGCCAAAAAATTTGACTTATGATACCCTCCCAGCCCGTTTCGAGCCAGTTCTTAAAGGGGCAGTAAATGCTAAACAATAAAAAAAATTGTATTAAATTAGGCATAACACAAAACTGCATTGACGTTTTTGCGCATTTTTCACATTTGCCTTATGCAATTCTATTAGATTCTGCAAATAGTAATCATATAAACAGCCGTTTTGATATTATTGCCATTGAGCCGCAAAGTACCCTTGAAGTAAAAAATAATAAAAGCTTTTTAAATAATATAGAAAGTAGTGATAACTGCTTTGAAATTATGAATAATGAGCTTTCGCATCTTGATAAAACAAAAGCCGATTACGATTTACCCTTTAACGGCGGCTGGCTTGGCTACTTTGGCTACGACCTAGGCCGTACAATTGAAAACATCCCCACTCGTGCTATTGAAGACATTAATCTTCCCCAAATGGCTATTGGCCTTTACTTAGATGCCCTTATTTACGACAAGCAGCAACAAAGCTGGTTTTATGTATCGCAGCCAAACACCGATCGATTAGCGCTTTATGAGCAATACTTAAATACACACCCTAACTCCCAAGTTAATACGCAGTCCTTTGCCCTAAACAGCGACTGGCAATCAAATATGAGCGAAACGGAATACGCTGCAAAGTTTGCCCAAATTGAGGAGTATTTAAAAAGTGGCGATTGTTACCAAATTAATTTAGCGCAGCGCTTTAACGCTCAGTTTGAAGGCTCCCCTTGGGCAGCTTATATTAAACTGCGTGAGGCAAATAAAGCGCCGTTTTCAAGCTTTATAAATCACCCTCAAGGGGCTATTTTATCAATTTCTCCTGAGCGCTTTATATCTGTAAACAATAACGTTGTAGAAACCAAGCCAATTAAAGGCACACTGCCGCGAAAAGCAGATGCACTAGAGGATCAACGCCAAGCGAAAATACTCGCAGCATCAGCTAAAGATCGCGCTGAAAATGTAATGATTGTTGATTTACTACGTAACGACTTAGGCAAAGTAGCAAAACCAGGCAGCGTTCACGTCCCTTCCCTTTTTGCTATTGAAAGCTTTCCGGCAGTGCATCATTTAGTAAGCACGGTAACCTCAGAACTTGATGAAGGTAAAACAGCGGTCGATCAGCTAAAAGCGGCTTTTCCGGGTGGCTCAATCACCGGTGCGCCCAAAATTAGAGCGATGGAAATAATTGAAGAACTAGAACCACATCGCCGCAGCATTTATTGTGGTTCGATTGGTTATTTAAGTGCATGTGGAAATATGGATACGAGTATTACTATTCGCACCTTGGTGTGCCACAAAGCGCAAATTTACTGCTGGGCAGGTGGCGGAATAGTCGCTGATTCTAAAGTCGAATTGGAATATCAAGAAACTTACGATAAAGTAAATAAAATCCTCCCTTTATTAAAACAGTAGGTCGTTTTGAATAGTGAACACATTATGGCGCGGTTTCTGTTAAGCCCTACAGCTGCGCCAAATCAGTTAAAAGACACACGTAAAAAACGCGCTAGCGCGGTTATGCTGCCAATTATTGATATAGATAACCATGCACATATTTTACTGTGTAAACGCCCTACTTATTTACACCATCACCCTGGGGAGATTTGTTTGCCCGGAGGCAAGTTTGAAGTAAGCGACATTACCCTTCGCACCACAGCACTTCGCGAACTAAAAGAAGAGCTAAATATTGCCCAAAGCAACGTTAATGTATTAGGTCACTTACCTGAGTATTCAACCTTAACGGGTTTTAATATTAGCCCCTATGTGGGTTTACTCAAAAAAAACACCACCTGGGAAAATGACTATAATGAAGTACAAGCGAGCTTTTTGCTCTCTGTTACTGAATTAAATAACGAAGCTAACTGGCAACCCTTACCTTTTCAACGATTTGGGAAAACGGTTATTTTGCAAGGTTTTAAAACGCCGCATGGTTTACTTTGGGGTGCGACGGCAAGCATTATAAAAAACTTTACAAAACAACTCGCCTTACCAGTTTAAATCTTCGTTATTAGTAGTTACACAATCACAATTCCACGTTATCATGCTCGACCGTTCAAAGAGCAGCTTCGTGCTGATAAAACAAAGTAGAGACACACACATTATGATCAGTGCATTTGATATGTTTAGCATTGGTATTGGCCCTTCGTCATCACACACCGTTGGCCCAATGCGCGCATCACGCTTATTTGTTAATGACCTACAAGAACAACAATTATTAGCAAATGTGACCGATATTAAAGTAGAGCTTTATGGCTCTCTTGGTCAAACAGGTGTTGGCCATGGCTCGGGTAAAGCCGTAATTCTTGGTTTAGCCGGTTACGATCCTGAAACAATTGATGCCGATTTAGTCGACGACATTTTAGCAACCATTGAAAAAGATCAGGTTATTTATCTAAACAAAACACACAAAGCCAAATTCCCAAAACAAGGTGCTATTGTTTTCCATCGTCGTAAAACACTGCCTAAGCATTCTAATGCAATGGAAATTATCGCCTCAAACAACGGCGAAAAAGTTTACAGCAAAGTATATTACTCTATTGGCGGTGGCTTCATTGTTACCGACGAAGAGTTTGAAAACGAAAAACAGGCTGCCCTCGATATTAGAGAAGAAAATCCAGCCCCTTTCCCATTTGGTAGCGCAAAAGAACTACTAGAGATGTGTAAAGAGTCTGGGTTTAGTGTTTCTACCTTGATGATGAAAAACGAAAAAACACTGCGCACTGAAGACGAAGTAAAAGACACATTGTTCCATATTTGGAAAGTAATGATGGCTTGTATTGACCGTGGTATGCGCACCGAAGGTATTTTACCTGGCGGCTTAAAAGTAAAGCGCCGTGCGCCCAGCTTATACTTAAAACTAAATATAGAGGTCAGTAACGACCCGCTTCGTGCAATGGACTGGGTTGATTTATTTGCCCTTGCCGTAAACGAAGAAAATGCGGCAGGTGGCCGTGTAGTTACTGCACCAACTAATGGTGCTGCGGGTATTTTACCGGCTGTGCTTATGTACTATCACACATTTGTGAAAGAAGTAGACCGCGATATAGCCACGCGTTATTTATTAACCGCTGCTGCTATTGGTATTTTATATAAAAAGAATGCCTCTATATCGGGTGCCGAAGTAGGTTGCCAAGGTGAAGTCGGCGTTGCGTGCTCTATGGCTGCAGGCGCATTAACAGAAATTGTTGGTGGCAATGTTGTGCAAGTAGAAAACGCAGCAGAAATTGGTATGGAACATAATTTAGGCCTAACGTGCGACCCCGTTGGTGGCTTAGTACAAGTGCCGTGTATTGAACGTAATGCAATGGGCGCTATTAAAGCAATTAACGCTTCACGTTTAGCTATACGTGGCAGTGGCGAGCAAAAGGTATCGCTTGATAAAGTGATTAAAACCATGCTTGAAACTGGTAACGATATGAAAACTAAATATAAAGAAACCGCTCGCGGTGGATTGGCTGTTAATATTATCGAATGTTAATCAGCTCGCTATAAAAAGAAAAAGCCGCCTATTTTTAAAATAGGCGGCTTTTTTATTATTCGTTTAATGTAGTGACATTATTTAACGGGTAACTCTATATCTGCAAATAACTTATCTACGTCATCTTGGTTACGTAATAAGCTTGCTCGCTCCACGCGCTCTTTAGTTAAATGCGGTGCAAAACGTTCGATAAAATCATACATATAAGTACGTAAAAAACTGCCCTTTCTAAAACCAATTTTGGTCGTGCTAGCTTCAAATAAGTGGCTTGCATCAATACACACTAAATCGGTATCGCTTACTTGATCTATCGCCATTGAAGCAACAACACCAACTCCTAAACCCAGTCGTACGTATGTTTTTATAACATCAGCATCGGTTGCGGTAAATACAATGTGTGGTTCAAGCCCGTGTGCGCTAAACGCTTTATCCAACTCTGAGCGGCCCGTAAAACCAAATACATATGTAATGAGTGGATATTGAGCAATATCAGCAACGGTTAAACTATTTGCCTTTTTAGCCAACGGATGGTCTTTAGCGACAACAATACTGCGATTCCAATGGTAGCAAGGCAGCATAACTAAATCTGAATACAAATGCAGTGCTTCTGTTGCAATAGCAAAATCGGCATCACCGCGTGCTGCAGCATCCGATATTTGCTGTGGAGTACCTTGGTGCATATGAAGCGATACCGCAGGGTATTTTTTCATAAACCCTTGAATTACGTTAGGCAAAGCATAACGCGCTTGGGTATGTGTTGTAGCAATATTTAACTTACCTTGATCAGGTAGCGTATGCTCATTAGCAACGGCTTTAATACCTTCTACTTTAGAGAGTATTTCACGAGAAATATTAATAATATCTTCGCCGGCACCGGTTACATGCGTTAAATGCTTACCACTGCGACCAAAAATTTGCACACCCAACTCATCTTCTAACATGCGTACTTGTTTAGAAATTCCTGGCTGCGAGGTAAATAAACTCTCAGCAGTCGCTGAAACATTTAATTTATGATTTTGTACTTCTACGATGTATCTGAGTTGTTGTAATTTCATGGCTGCAAATTTTAACGTTATTATTCATATTATTTATAAAGGCAATACCGCTTAAAACCAAGTGTTATTTACGTAAAATAGCACTTTAGGTCTTTAGGTGTGCAATTATCTGATTAGAGCTCAAGGCTAGCATAATAAATATGCTTCAGGTAGCGATGATTATTCAGCTTTAGTTTATAAGCCCTTAGGCTTACTGCAGTTTATAAAGAGCTCAACCTATCAATTTTTTGGTATATTTTTTAAGTTAATCGGCGCAAAGCTACCCTGTTAACGTATATTTAATGTAAGATTAAATAATTAGGTTATATATCCGAGAATTACACCATGATCGTTTCTATTATAATAGTGCTTATAGTTGCATTGATTGTGATTGCACTTTGGGTAAGTGCTGTACAACAACACAAAGAAAAACAAGAGGCAGAACGCCGTAAAGAGCTTACAAAACAGAAAGCTATAATAGAAGAAACGGAAGAGGCACTAATGAATAGTGCTAACATCCCCCTTTCTGAAAATCTAATTCGTACATTACAGCGCCGTATTTACGAAGCCTTAAATACAATGGTTACTAACTCGCAAACATCTAAAGCACTTAAAAGCCGCTTAAGTGAAGCAAAAACGCACTTATCTAATCCAGTTCAAGATAATAGCAGTGAAGCTTTAACGCTACCGAGTAATGACAAACAACTTGTAGGCCTAATTCAAGGCATTAAAAAATTACGCTCAATTTTACGCTCTGAACACAGCAAAGGTCGTATTGATAGCCAAGTTTTTGTTTTAGAAGATAAACGTCTCGAAAAACTACAACTGCGTATTAATATTGAAAGCCAAATAAAACGGGGCCTATCTGCCCGTTCAGCAAGTATGGTTGGCTCTGCAAGACAGTACTTTGAAAAAGCGCAGGCAACACTCAGTGCAGTCACCTACTCTGATGAATACGTAACAACAAAACGGCTAGAAGTTGAGGGTTACTTAGAGGCAATTAGTGTTGAACTGAGAGCTTCTAATGCAAGCGCACTTAAAAAGAAAACAGAAGAAGAGCAAGACGACTTAGATATACTGTTTGCTCCTAAAAAGAAATGGTAGTGCTTTTATAAAAGCATTAAAAAAGCCTGCACAAATTAAAATTTGTGCAGGCTTTTTTGTATTTTTGTTAGCTATTAAGACAAAAATGCAAACTTGAAAACAAACAAGGCTGTTAATATCCAAACACTAATACTGACTTGATCTTGCTTACCGCACAAGACTTTAACCGCCGTATAAGATATAAAACCAAGTGCAATACCGTGCGCAATCGAAAACGTTAATGGTGTCATTAGTAATACCACAGTAACAGGAATTGCATCGGTCATATCATCCCAGTTTACAAACTTTAAATTTTGCAGCATCAGAACAGCGACATATAAAATAGCGCCTGCCGTAGCATAAGCCGGTACCATTTGTGCAAGCGGTGCAAAAAACATCATTAGTAAAAAGCAAATGCCTACAACTACAGCTGTTAAGCCAGTACGTCCGCCAACAGATACACCAGCAACCGATTCTATATACGATGTAGTCGTAGACGTACCTAGCATCGCACCTGCAATTGTTGCTGAGCTGTCAGCACTTAATGCGCGCCCTAAACGAGGCATGTTACCTTTTTCATCAGCTAAACCTGCTTTTTGAGTTACCGCAACTAATGTACCCGAAGTATCAAAAAGATCGACAAACAAGAAAGCAAAAATAACACTCATCATTGATATATCAAAAGCGGCTGCAAAATCTAGCTGCATAAAAGTAGGCATTATTGATGGTGGCATAGCCATAACACCGTGATATTCAACAAGCCCCAAACTTAAAGCAATGCCAGTCACTAATAAAATACTAATAAGCACGCCACTTTTAAAATCGCGGTATAAAAGCGCTGCAATTACAAAAAAGCTTAATATAGCCAATAACGGTCCTGGAGAAGTAATGTCGCCCAACTGCACTAATGTTGCCGGGCTTGAGACAATAATGCCTGCATTTTTAAGGGCAATTAATGCTAAAAAAGCACCTATACCCGTTGCGATTGCTCGCTTGAGCACCAGAGGTATGGCATTAATAATCCACTCTCTGACTTTAAATAAGCTTAAAAACAAAAATATACAACCCGACATAAATACAGCCCCTAACGCGGCTTGCCAGGTATAACCCATTCCTAATACGACACCATACGTAAAAAAGGCATTTAGTCCCATACCAGGCGCTAATGCTAATGGATAATTAGCCCATAAACCCATTATAAAACAGCCTATCGCAGCTGCTATACATGTCGCTACAAATGCAGCCCCTTGATCCATCCCAGCCTCTGCGAGCATAGCCGGGTTTACAAATACAATGTATACCATAGTTATAAAGGTAGTTAGGCCAGCAACGCATTCGCGTTTAACTGTTGAATTATTTTCGCTCAGTTTAAATAAGGCTTCGAACATAATAAACTTGTGATAGTAAAAAGTGGCGAGATTTTAACATAAAAATTATCTTTTACAGGACATTTTACCTTGCTATATACTAAACTGTTAGAGTAGTTAAAATAATAAATGAACCAATATGCTTAAAACAACACCTTGTGAGCAAGACTTAGAGCAACAGCTAGATAATATTTTAGGTTTTGTTACTCAACCCGAAAATACCTCTGTGCCCGTTGATAATAAAAAAGATGAGCAAAGTACGTTAAATAAAGCCCTATATTATTTAAAAAATAATCAAGCTCCATTGGCTGCAAAATGGATGCGACTTGCTGCAATGGCGGGAAACCATAGAGCACAGTTTTATTTAGGTTTATTTTTTGTGAAAGGTGAAGGCGTGCCACAAAGTGTATTTCATGCTGTAGCTTGGTTAAGCTTAGCAAGTAGCCAAGGGTACGCCCCTGCCACTGCAGCGGTTACAGATATACGCAAACATATCGAAACTAAGCGATTTAAAGATGCTCAGTGTTATGCGGCAAGTTTGTACGAACAAATCCACCAACTCCAGTTTTCTCATATGATCCCTCGCACGAGTGAAAACACATAAGCTAGCTATGGCAGAAGTACTGTATGCAGTGTAAAAAAATACTGTATATGGTTACAAAGATAATCCTATACAGTATAAAACCCCAAAATGAAGACACTACGAAAAAAATTATTTTTAGAATACCTTCTCAAAAACAACCCTATAACAACCTGATTAATAAAGAATTATAAATTAAAAAAATAAAAACAATGATCAAAAGCTGAATAACTGTACAAATAAATAGCATAAAAGGCTTGCACGAAAGCACTGTATAAACTACTGTATATGAATACTGTATAAAAACCCAGTGAGTGAAATTATGTTACAGCCTATTACCGTAAGAACAGTTAAAAGTTACCAACAAGATGAGCAAAGCGATTGCGTGAATTTGATTCAAATTGAAGATGAAATTTCAGCGACCTTTGAGCTTTTAAAAGTATTACACCAATACAATAGCTCTAATGCATGGACGTTACTAATTGCTCCAGATCACGTACCTAGCAAAGCTTTACTTGACTCATGCTCTATTGATACAAGTAAATTACTTGTTATTAGACAGAAGCACCTAGTAAATTTAGAGTATGTATTAAATTCTGCATTACATAACGGAAACTTTGCAGCGGTAATTACCTGGACCGATATAGTTAATAACCAACTACTTACGAATTTATCGTTCGATTTAAGTAAAACGAATACAAAACTATACTGTTTTACTAAAAAGTCTCAAACAACAGAGATATCACTCGCCCAATAAGCTTGTTAAACTAATGTTTTAGACTTTGTATTATTATTATGACTTCACTCAATACCACATTATGTTTTTGCAGCAGTGGGCACAATTATGCTGATTGCTGCGAGCCGCTTCACTTATCTGTTAAGCAAGCTGATTCTCCTGAACAACTTATGCGCTCACGATTCAGTGCTTATGTTATTAAAAATGCAGAATATGTTTATCAAACCTACGCAAAAGAAAAACAAGCTGAAAATCCGGTTAAAGAAATCAATGATTTTGCTAACAGCTGTCGATTTATAAATCTTGATGTAATTGGGTCAAGCCATGATGGAGATACCGGCACTGTAGAATTTAAAGCCCAATATTTTTATCAAAACTTATTTTGTGAGCTCCACGAAAAATCGCAGTTTATTAAAGAAAACACTCAATGGCGTTATTTAGATGGCACTATATATCCTGTTGAAGATATTAAAGTGGGCAGAAATGATGACTGCCCATGTGGTAGCAATAAAAAGTACAAAAAATGTCATAGCGTGTAATAAATAATCTTATTTAATATTTATCACCTACAAGGTGTTTTTAAGTGGCAAAGTGATTTATTAGCTAGCTAAAC
The DNA here is from genome assembly GCF_015864285.1 of Pseudoalteromonas sp. NZS100_1. NCBI lineage: Bacteria > Pseudomonadati > Pseudomonadota > Gammaproteobacteria > Alteromonadales > Pseudoalteromonadaceae > Pseudoalteromonas > Pseudoalteromonas sp. NZS100_1. The sequence goes on along the minus strand of NZ_JADYXN010000003.1, from coordinate 143,462 downwards.
TTAAAAACACACTTGGTTACGACCTTGCATTTTGGACTCATACATTTTTTCATCTGCGATCTGCAAGGTGTTTTTGTTATTTACGTACGGTTGTAGGGTTGCACCGCCAATACTAATAGTCACAAAGTCATATTCTGAATATCTGTGTAATATTCCTAAATCGACCACATTTTGTTTAATTTTATCAGCAACACAAATCGCACCTTCAGTGCTTGTATGCGGTAAAACAACTACAAACTCTTCGCCGCCGTAACGCGCAACAAAATCGGTTGGCCTTTGCAAACTATTAGTAATAGTTTGTGCAACAAGGTTTAAAACCGTATCGCCTTGCACATGACCATAAAGATCGTTGTATTGCTTAAAGTAGTCTATATCGATGAGTAATAGTGCATAGTCGACTTTTTCTCGTAAGGCGCTTCGTTCCATTTTAGAAAAATGCGCATCAAAATAACGACGATTGAATACCTTTGTTAAATCATCTAGAAATACTTTTTGATTGAGTAAGTCATGTTGAAGTTTCATCGTAATATGGGCGCGCACTCTTCTATATAAAGTTTCCGAGTTAGTTGGTTTCTTTATAAAATCTACAGCTCCGGCTTCCCAGCACTCTTCTTCTTGATTTTCAGATGAGGTTACAAAAATAACGGGGATATCTTGTGTTTCAGATATATTTTTTAATTTTAGACATGTTTCAATACCACTCATTCCTTCCATATTAATATCGAGTAGTATTATATCTGGCGGATTATGTTTACAAATTTCAATCGCATCCTCACCACAGCTCGTTGTTGTTACACTAAAATGCTCTGATAATATTTTTTTTAATACAATTAAGCTTAATAGCTGATCGTCAACGACAAGTACCTTAGAGCTCTTTAAGCTTAATTTCAATTGGTGGTCAGAGTAATTTATCGGCATGGTACAACTGTTTTGTTTTTTTTATTAAACACACCCTATATCACTACATTTTGTTATGCAAATGTTAATAAAGTAAAATTCTACTTATTGGTTACTAATAAAAATGATTTATGGTGAATCTTTAATGCATAAAAACAAAAAATGAGCCACTTGGGCTCATTTTAAAACTTCGAACACTTAATTAAATTAAGTGTTATTCGTCATCATCTAAATCTAACTGTTGACGTTGAGCAGGTCGAGCTAAAATCTCTACATAGAAAGAGGTCAAACCTTGCTTTTCAATTTCGCCAATTTGGTTACTTAATTCAGCAACGTGCACAACTTGCGCATCTTCAGCTGTGTTACCAAACTTACAGTCAAATGCCCAATAGTCAGCATCTTCAGGTAGCGTTTTATTACGCTCTCTTTTCAAATATTTTTTCACTTCGTGCTTTGCAGCATCAACCATACGAGGGTATTTGATTTTCTCGTGATTTAGCGTGAATGTTTTCTTCATTACGTTCCTAATTACCTTGGTTTAATGATAATGGCATTTCATGTCATACCATTTGACGCCATTATAGCAATTGCATTTAATTTTTGGATGCTTTTTTTTCATTAAATCAATTATTAGCAAATATATAAAGCAGACCCGTTATAAAGCATATATTAACTGGTGATTATTACAATCATATATCACACCGCAATGAGCTGAAGTGGTTGATGTAATGCATCATTATTAAGGCTGTCGTAAAAAGCAGCTGCATCTATAGGGGGATTAGCTAGTTGGGTTTGTTCGCTTTTAATTCTTCTTCTGACGGCAAGCTCACAGTTATCTATTATATTAAGTGGAATATGCTTATCATCATTTCTAATCGCAAGTGGTTCAGGGCTTAAGCATTGTCTTAACTTAATACTTGTCATACCACAGTGCTCTCCTTCTTGAGATATTAATGATGCATTAAATTGTCCAACCAACATATTATATTCATCAGGGGCTAAAAGTTGCTTTGGACCTGCGCCAAATTGCTTTCTTAACGCCTCTTCTTCTATAACTAAATTATCTATTTCAGTTTTTGGTAAATGAAATTGACTAAAGTCGAGTGCGTCATGTGACAGCATCGCTAATAATAGTGCAAATTCGCCACGGCGATTTTCATGCACACTATTATTGAGTCTACTGTTTAACTGACTCTCTGTGATTAACAAATCATCTATTTGCATAGTCTTTAGCCGATTGTGGTAACTGATAGATATTTATCGGCTTTATTTCAATTTTCTTTAGCTTTTTTCTTTACTTAAATACGCAATTTGCTATTATCAGCGCCGTTGCATTGGAGGGGTTCCCGAGCGGCCAAAGGGATCAGACTGTAAATCTGACGGCTCAGCCTTCGCTGGTTCGAATCCAGCTCCCTCCACCACTTCTCTACTATTCCTATATTCCTATATTCCTATATTCCTATATTCCTATATTCCTATATTCCTATATTCCTATATTCAGTAACATCAAAACACCCACTGTAAACTCATACCATTTTGTTTTAACCAATTAGATGATGTTTTGTAATCGGGGAAAAACGCCTCTACTCGCTGCCAAAAAGCTTTGCTATGATTTAAATACTTTAAATGGGCAAGCTCATGAACAATCACATAATCTATAGCGTGGTAAGGAGCACCTATAAGATGTAAATTAAAAGTGAGTTCTCGCTTGCTATTACAACTCCCCCACTTTCGTTTATAAACACCTATTTTTAAATCATTTGGCAACTCTTCACCCATTTGAGTACAGAAATACGCTAAACGCATTTCTATGTAAGCAATAAGCTGCTCTTTTAAATAAGTCTCTAATAGCTGTCGATACTTTTGATTAGTGTTTTTAACTCGAGGAGATATTGTAATAAGTAAGTGGTCATCATACGGGGTTACTTTGGAATCTTGGCCTGAGTCCAATTTCAAATAAATAGTTTCTGAAAAAACACTTATTTTTTTAGATTCAAAAGGGTACTGCTTAGTGTCATCAATTGACAATTGTTTTTTTAATTGTTCTGCAACCCACTCTTGTTTGTCAAATAACCAAGTATCAATGTGTTTTTTTGCGACAAAATGTGGCGCATACACAGTTACCTTTTGACTATGCACTTTTATTGCGACTGTTTTGCGTCTAGTACTCTTTTTTAGTTGATATTCAAACACGACCTAAACTCTAAATATTGCATCCGTTTATATAATCCATATTACCATCAATTTTAAACTCTTAGGCATACAGTCGCACCTAACTCCTAATCCACTTTATTATAATAAGCTATAGATTGAGCCGTCTGTTTTATTTGAATTGAAAGTTAAAATATTTTATTTACTTCAATAACAAAAAATAAATAAACTTGGTTAGAATTCGTCACTTTATAGCGCGATTAGAAATAACGGTTCATTTATTAGTAAATTAGATTAAACTTGTAAAATAAAGATTATATTTCGAGCCGTTATGCTATCAGCTTTCTTCATTACAGACCAAGATCCAAGCCTAATACTCAATGGGGTTTACGACCCTCTTCTAGTCTCAATGTCTGTATTAATAGCCATTTTTGCTGCTTTTTTTACTACAAAGCTCATTGATTTAGCAAAAGAGACTAAATTCCCTCGTTATCAACGTTTAGCAAATATAACCGCAGCAACTGTATTTTCTTCTGGTATTTGGAGTATGCACTTTATAGGTATGTTAGCTTTTTCGCTATGTACTAATATAAGCTACGATCCAACAATCACACTACTCTCTTTTCTTCCTGCTTTATTAGCATGTCAGTATGCAGTATCAATACTTGTAAATAGTGATGGAAACTTTAGAGTGCTCAGCATTTGCTCCATCTTACTAGGGGCTGGTATTGGTACAATGCATTACAGCGGTATGGCTGCAATGGAGCTTTCCCCAATGTTGCGCTATGACCCACTGACCTTTGGCCTTTCAATTTTAGTTGCCGTCGCTCTTTCGTTTATAGCGTTATATAGCCGCTTTAATCTTGAAAAATTTTTTCCAAAACTATCATACCTACAAAATAGAGCCATCAGCGCTACAATATTAGGCTTTGCTGTTGCTGCTATGCATTATATGGGCATGGCATCTACACGCTTTGTTGCAACATCTCCTCTTTTATATGACGACGCAAATGCTTCTGCTGGGCTCACTTTTGTAGCCATCGCGGTTGCAACTGCAACGATTGCCATTACAAGCGTAGTAGCGGTACTTAATGGCATGGTCAGATATAAAATGTTACTTGAAGAAAAGTCAGCCGACGAGTCTCGCTTAAACGCAATTTTAGGCACAGCCATTGATGGAATCGTAACGATTGATCACACCGGCATTATTTTGAGCTTTAACGAATCAGCCAGTAAAATTTTTGGCTGGCACGAAAATGAAGTACAAAATCATAATATTAAAATGCTAATGGATGATGCTATCGCGATGCATCACGATAGCTACCTTTCTAAAGCTAAAAATATTGATTTAGGTAAAGTAATCGGTGTTAACCGTGAAATTTTTGCAAAGCATAAAAATGGCCACTTATTCCCGATTCGTTTGGGGATTGGAGAAGTTAATCAGCCAGGGCAAAATCCTCTATACGTAGGCTTCATAACAGACTTATCAGAGCAACGAGCTTTACAAAAAAGCCTAGAGGAAAAAGAACAAAAGTATCGCTCTTTAATGGATAACATGCCAGGTGTGGCTTTTAGGTGTAAATTTGATGATAACTGGACCATGCTTTTTATCAGCCCGAGCATCAACGAGTTAACGGGTTATAACCCTAATGAATTTACTGAACATTGCATTGAATTTAACGATCTAGTTTTAAAATCAGACCAGCAACCTATTGTAGATGCCGTCACAAAAGCCGTAGAAGAGAAACGTCAGTATTCAATCGAATACAGAATTCGCCACAGAAGCGGTAAAATCTTATGGCTTTTAGATAAAGGCAGCATCGACTTTGACCCCCAAGGCCAAGCAAAGTGGATTGATGGTGTTTTAGTCGATATTACAGAACGCAAAGAATATGAAGAAAAACTAGAGCAAGCTAAATTTAAAGCTGAAGAAGCTGCTTATGCAAAGCAATCTTTTATGGCTAATATGAGCCATGAAATACGCACCCCTATGAATTCTATAATAGGTTTTAGTGACTTGTTAATGGATACCCCACTTGATCAAGAACAACAAAAACATTTAGTGACCGTAAATAATGCAGCGCGTTCATTACTTAGATTATTAAATGAAATTCTCGATTCCGCAAAACTAGAGCGCGGTAAGCTCACTATTGAGCCAATACACTTTAGTTTAAAGCCAGTAATAGACAGTATTATTTCTACTTTTTGGTTAGAAGCTAAAAAGAAAGATTTAGAACTTAAACTTCATATTAAAGAATCAGTAAGTGCTACTTATTACGGTGACCCAGATCGACTCAGGCAAGTACTTACTAATTTAATTGGTAATGCTATTAAGTTTACCGAAAAAGGCTCTGTTACCGTAACTGTTGCTATAACACAAAATCAGCATCTGTTTTTTGAAGTGCAAGATACCGGTATTGGTATTGCAAAAGATCGTATTCAAGCAGTGTTTCAACCTTTCGAACAAGCCGATGGTACTACTACTCGCCGTTTTGGTGGTACAGGTCTTGGTACTACCATAAGCAAACAACTTGTAGAGCTTATGGGCGGAACAATAAACTTAGTAAGTGAGCTAGGTAAAGGCACCTGCTTTTACTTTTCATTGCCGCTTACTTTAGGTGACGAAACTAAAATAGATCATTTTGATGGTCTACACACACAACTGCCTGCACTTAGGGTGTTAGTAGTTGACGATATAGAGCAAAATACAGAACTACTTTCTTTACTCCTGTCACGCGATCAACATGCAGTTACCAAGGCATCTAACGGACTTGAAGCGATTAAAGTATTTGAAGAACAAGACTTTGATGTCATTTTAATGGATATACATATGCCATTGTGTGATGGCATAGAGGCAACACAAAAAATAAGAGCAATAGAAAATCAAAGACAAATTAAATACACGCCAATTATCGCGCTCACAGCCAGTGTATTACAACAAGATAAGCTTACGGCTAAAAAAGCAGGCATGAATGGCTTTGCAAATAAACCCGTCGATATAAATCAGCTAAACCAAGAAATAGCACAAGTGCTTGGTCTTGGTATTGCAAAAGAAATGGTTATATCGCAAAGCGATCCTAAAGCGCAGCATATAGATTTTGAAAAAGGGTTAGCCCTTTGGGGTTCTAAGTGTAAACAACTTACAGAGATTACTAAATTTATTAGTGACAGTAATAAACGGTTCGAAACATTATTCAGTGATAAATTATCAAACATAAAAGATGTCGATAGCACCATTCACACACTTAAAGGTGTTGCTGGTAACTTAGGTCTAATAACATTAATGAAGTTATTAACCGATTTAGAGCAAAAACAAAGTGACGCTAAAGTTATTAGTACTTTAGAGGATATAAAAAACGAGCTACTTGTCATCTCACAATTGCTATCATCTAATACTTGCGATAAGCCAAGTAGTAAGCCTGAAGATAATAGTTCTGACACGCTATCAATTGATGAAATTAAGTCACTGTGTAAGACGCTTTATCAAGATGCACAAAATGCAGAGCTAAATGATGAGCTATTAGCAAAGCTGCAACGCGGCGCACCTTCAATCTATAAAAATGAAGTTGATGCTATAGCCGAGGCCTTTGATGAATTTGATTTTGATAAAGCACACGTAATACTAGAAACCTTACTTGAAAAACTAACAAACAATGAGTATTAATTAATGGATTTTACAACAGATAGGCCACGAGTATTAATTGTTGACGATGAGCCTGCAAATCTAAAAGTAATGCGCGAAGTGTTAGGTAATCAATATCGTATGTCGTTTGCTAAATCGGGTGATGCCGCATTGGCACTACTTGAAAAAGAACTACCAAAGCTAATCTTGCTCGACATAATGATGCCAGATATGAATGGTTTTGAAGTATGTCAAATAGTTAAAGGTAACCCTAAAACATCACACATCCCAATTATTTTTGTAACTGCACTTGGTGATGAAAGCGATGAATATAAAGGTTTTGAGTTAGGCGCCGTAGATTATATTACTAAGCCAATAAGCCCTGCTATTGTAAGAGCTAGAGTTAAAACTCACTTGTCGCTAGTGCAAGCTGAGCAATTAAAACAAGCACATGTAGATTTAGTACAACGCCTAGGCCGTGCTGCTGAATATAAAGATACTGACACTGGCGAACATATAGTGCGTATGAGCCAATACAGCAAAGTATTAGCATTAGCGCTAGGTATGGATGAGCAAAGTGCAGAGCTTTTACGCCAAGCCGCCCCAATGCACGATGTTGGGAAAATAGGTATCCCTGATGCTATCTTACTCAAGCCAGGAAAGTTAACTTTTGAAGAGTTTGAACATATGAAGAAACACGCCATAATTGGTGCACAAATATTAGCAAATTCTTCATCGCCATTATTACAACTCGCTCATAAACTTGCTATTGAACACCACGAAAAATGGGATGGTTCAGGCTATCCTAACGGGATCAAAGGCGAAGAAATATCAATTGAAGGTAGAATTGTTGCCGTTGCTGACGTTTTTGATGCTCTGACTTCAAAACGCCCTTATAAAGAGGCATGGAGTGTAGAGAAAACAGTTTTGCATATGCAAGAGCAAGCAGGAGCTCATTTTGATCCCGCTCTAATCGAACTATTTGTGAAAAACTTAGACGATATTCTTGCTATAAAAAATTCAAATCAAGAAAGCTAATTCTTTTTAGCGCTGTGAGAGCCAAGCTCAACATTTGGATAGTAAGACTTTATATAACGATAGTCATGTGAGGTAATTTCATGGCTATTACCGCTTTCATCTTTAAAGTACATAGAAAACGTTACACCATGATCCGCTAGCACTGCTTTTATGTTTAAACCCTCAAGATGATTACGCCATTGAATAAATTGATCCCCTGAGGCCAAAAATGCAATCCCTTTACTACGCCCCTCACCTTCAAAAAGTGCTAAACGAGTTGTTGAACTAGTATCTTCAAGTGTTAAAGGGCCGCGTCCGTCCTCATCCCAAAAGGCAAGCTCGGGTACTACACTAAAACCTAAAACACGCTCATACCACTTAACGGCATCAACCAAGTTATCAACATTTAAATGGCAATGATCAATCCCAGATAATTTAGGTATGCTTGTATTATTCACGTTACTCACCTATTTCTGACTTTAATTGCTCTAAAAAGTCATGCATATACCTTGTACGCCTGTTCGCTTCTGCTTTAGCAGATGGCGTATTCATACTATCGGCAATATGTAATAACTTTATAAAAAAGTGATCAAGCGTGTATGTTTTATCATCAGCCTCGCGTTCAACACAAAAAGGGTCTTCTGGATTGTACAATAGCCGAGAAATTGATCCGCCTACTTTCATGCATCGACTCACCCCAATAGCGCCCAATGCATCCATTCTGTCAGCATCTTGTACTATTTGCGCTTCAACTGTTTTAATTTTTATATTTGCGCTGAAACTATGAGCGGCAATGGCATGATGAATCTCATCAAAAAGTGACTCGTCATAATTAATAGATTTTAAAAATTCCAATGCCTTATCGGCTGCCATAGTAGAGGCTTTTGCACGATCAGGGTGGTTTTTAGCCACCGCCACACAGTCGTGCATCCACGCTGCAGGTAATACAACTGACATGTTTGCCTGCTCCGCATTACATAACTGTATTGCAACGCGCACCACGCGTTCTATATGGGTAATATCGTGAGCAACATCGGCATGCACTAAAGAGGTTATAAATTCTCTACATTGTGAATTAAGTATTTTTAAATCGGGGCTTAAAACGGCGTCAGGCACTATTAGGTTCCAAAAGCTAATGAATCGATAAATTATCCGTACTTTACCGTGCTTTATGCCCACCTTGCAAAACATTCATTGTATGTTGCTCCTTGCTTGACTAAAATACAGCGCTTATTTATTACTACTGAGAAGCCTTATGTCATCTGCCGTTTACCTACAAGCTGGTCGCGATAAATCATTAAAAAGAAAACACCCTTGGTTATTTTCAAAAGCCATCAAAAAAATTAAAGGTAAACCTGGATTAGGCGACACAGTAACGATTCACGATAGCGAAGGTAAGTTTTTAGCAACTGCTGCTTACAGCCCTCACTCACAAATTCGTGCACGTGTTTGGAGCTTTGACGAAAAAGAAGTAATTGATCAAAACTTTTTTGAACGCCGTTTACGTCGCTCATTAGAAGCACGTAGCCAAGTAATAGAAGAAGGCGGATTAACAGGGTTTCGATTATGTGCTGCTGAATCTGATTACTTACCAGGCGTTACAATCGATAAGTTTGATAATGTATTAGTGTGTCAGCTACTAAGTGCGGGTGCCGAGCGTCATAAAGGCGAGATTGTTGGCGCGTTGATGTCTATTTTCCCAGGTTCTAGCATTTACGAGCGCTCAGACGTAGAAGTACGCACTAAAGAAGGCTTAGAGCCAATAAAAGGCGCTCTTTGGGGTAACGAACCAACACAGCCGGTACTTATTGAGGAAAACGGTTTTAAAATTGAAGTCGATATAATTGATGGACATAAAACAGGCTTTTATTTAGACCAGCGCGATAGCCGCGCCGCACTTGAGCGCTTCTCAAAGGGTAAAACGGTACTTAACTGTTTTAGTTATACAGGTACATTTTCGTTGTACGCCCTGCGTGGTGGATGTGAGCATGTAACTAACGTAGACGTATCTCAACCCGCTTTAGATACAGCAAAACGTAATGTTGAGCATAATAACTTAGATTTAAATAAAGTAAGTTTTGTTAAGCAGGATGTATTTAAGTTACTACGCCAATACCGCGACGAAGGTAGACAGTTTGATACCATCGTAATGGACCCACCAAAGTTTGCTGATAATAAAGCGCAGCTAACCGGTGCGTGTCGTGGTTACAAAGATATCAACATGATTGCCATGCAAATACTAAAACCAGGTGGAACATTACTAACGTTCTCATGCTCTGGTTTAATGGAACAAAACTTATTTCAAAAAGTAGTAGCCGATGCAGCACTTGATGCAGGTAAAGACCTACTTATAATGGAGCGATTAAACCAGGCAGCTGATCACCCAATTGCTGGCAGCTACCCTGAAGGCTTTTACTTAAAAGGCTTAATCTGTAAGGTTTTTTAATATCTACTATTGAGTTTAACTGGATTCAAGTTAGTTAAACTGAATGATTTCAAGACCTGCTGTTACCGTGCCATCATCTTCTTTGCTGGCACGTATTACTTTTGCTGTTGCATTTAAAGGCGCAATACTTGGGTGAGTTGAATCAATGTTCACCGTCAGTAATGTATTAGGTTCAAGTAATTCATCTAAATGAATTGATAAACCTGTTGCACTTAAATCCACGCACTCTGCGGCAAAACTTAAACCCGCTATTGGTTCTATCGTTGTTAAATTTGCAGGTGTATTGATCTGCATGCGTCTAAAATTTCGCTTATCATCAGTAAACATACGTTACCTCTAAAAAACCGTGTTAATTTCTTCCAACAAAGCACCCACTGAAAATGGCTTTACAACATATGCGTTACAACCAGCGTCAAACCCTGCTTGTTTTTCAGATGGAGACTCTAGGCCCGATACCATAACAACAGGAATATTTTTTGTTTCAGGTGTGTGTTTCAGCATTCGGCATGTATCATAACCATCAAGACCAGGCATACAAACATCAAGCAAAATTATATCTGGCGGACTCGCAATTGCCGATGCAAGACAGCTTTGCCCTGAATCTGCATAACTAACATCAAATTTCGACGCGAGTGCTGCTTTGAGCATTTCAAAATTAAAATACTCGTCGTCTACCACTAAAAGTCGCTTTGTTTTATGTTCAATCGATGAGGACATAACTATGTCACTTCCTTTTCAAAACAAAAATAAATCCTCCTATTAAGGTACTAAGCTTAATAGAAAATGCAAGTTTTATTCTATCTCTTTTATCGCATTGAGTACCCGTTTAGCAGATATTGGGTAAGGCGTGCCAAGTGTTTGAGCAAATAGCGACACTCTAAGCTCTTGTTGCATCCAAAAAATAGCGGTTACTTCTTGTGGAATAGGCAAGCCTTTAGGCGTTTTATTAACTACTTTTTTGTACTCTTGAGCAACTTTATCCAACTCTAGTACGCATAACCTATCACGATTTGGATCCACAGGCAGCTTCTCTAAACGTTTTTGAATCGCTTTTAAATAACGAATTAAATCCGTTATTTTATCTGCGCCATGCGCGCTCACAAAACCTTTAAATATAAGTGACTCAAGCTGTGATTTTATATCGCCATGCGCGGTTATCATGGTTAAATCAACGCGCCCTTTCATTTTTTTATGCAGTGCGTGCGCAATACTTAATACTTGCTCAACTTGCGTTGCAATCGATACAACGGCATCACCTAGCTCACCTCGTATTTGCTCTTTTACTGTTTCAAATGCTTTTTCGTCGCGTATATCGCCGTGTTTCACTAATAAGCTATCAACACCTGCGGCGATACAATCATCAATTAAATCAGCTATTTTACCAAATGGATTAAAGTACAAACCCAGCTTTGCCTTATTCGGTAAGTTTTGTTGTAAGTACTTAATTGGCGACGGCACATTTAACAATACTAAACGGCGCAAACCTTGTTGATGCGCTTGCTGCGCTTTTGCTTCACTATCAAAAAGCTCCACTGCAGCGGCTGATTTTTTATCCACCAGCGCAGGGTATGCTTTTATTTCGTATTGACCTTGTTTTTTAACATATGACGCTGGCAGCTCACCAAAGTCCCATTGTGTTAGGTCTGATTTTTCAATGCCTTTATCGGCTACTTTAGACAGTGTTTCGGTTACTTCACCTTGCAGCTCTGCTTTAAGTTTGGCTAAATCAAGTCCACGAGCAAGTAACTTATCGTGTTCATCACGTACTTCAAACTGCAATCGTAAATGCGGTGCAAGCGCGGTTAAATCCCACGCTTCTGCATCAACTCTCACACCTGTCATTCTTAATAAGCGCGTAGCTAAAGCATCAATTAAGCTACCTTGCATTGGCTCAATAGCTGCAAGTACTGCATCTGCATAATTTGGTGCTGGCACAAAATTACGGCGAAGCGATTTAGGCAATGACTTTATAAGCCCACTTATTAGCTCATGTCTAAATGCAGGTATATGCCAGTCAAAACCACTCTCTTGTACTTGATTCAACAGTGCTACCGGTATTTGCACCGCAACACCATCAACCGCTTGTCCTGGGTCAAAATGATAAGCAAGCGGTAATATAATATTGTCTTGCTGCCATGTGTCAGGGTAGTCAAACTCAGTGATATTACTTGCACCATGCTGCATTAGCTCTTCACGGGTCATGTGTAAGTAATGTTTATTTTGTTGTTTTTGTGTTTTATACCATTTTAAAAATGCAGCGCGGTTATTAATTTCTTTGGGTATTTTTTTATCGTAAAACTCAAATAACGTTTGCTCATCAACTAAAATATCACGACGACGAGACTTATTTTCCAGTACTTGAATATCTTCAATAAGCTCACTGTTAAACGCTAAAAAGCCCTCGTTTAAGCCCAGCTCTTGCTCAACTAATGCAGTGCGTACAAAAAGCTCTCGGCTCACTTTAGGGTCAATATTGCTATAAACACAGCGGCGTTTATTTACAACAAGTAAGCCGTACAAAGTTTGCTGCTCAAACGCGATTACCGCACCTGGCTTTTTCTCCCAGTGTGGCTCTGTGTAGCTACGTTTTACTAAATGCTGTGCTAATGGTTCTACCCAGTTAATGTCTATTTTTGCATTTGTGCGGGCATATAATTTACTGGTTTCTACCAGCTCCGCTGACATGATCCATTTAGGACTCTTTTTAAATAAACCTGAACCCGGAAAAATATGAAACTGACTATTACGTGCACCTTTGTATATTTGCTTCTCATCTTTAAAGCCAATATGGCTCAGCATTCCGCTTAATAACGCTTTATGAACAAGTTCGCCATCAGCCGCTTGGCTGGTTGCTTTCATGCCCATTTCGTTACACACAGTACTTATTTGATAAACAATATCTTGCCACTCACGCAAACGCATATAGGCTAGGAAATCTTTTTGACACAGCTTTCTAAACTGGCCGTTAGTCAGCTCGCTTTGCTGCTCTTCTAAGTAATTCCATAAGTTCAAAAAAGCGATAAAGTCTGAATCTGGGTCGTCAAAGCGACCGTGTTTTTCGTTAGCTGCAGCACGTTTTTCTTGCGGGCGTTCGCGTGGATCTTGAATCGACAGCGCCGCCACAATAACAATCACTTCACGCAATGCGCCAAGTTTGTGAGCTGTGAGCACCATTTTAGCTAAACGAGGGTCTACCGGTAATCGGCTGAGTTCTCTACCTGAAGCGGTTAAACTCGTTTTACTATCACGTTTGTCTGGTTTTACTGCTTGTAGTTCTTCTAATAACGATAAACCATCACTTATATTACGGCTATCTGGTGCTTGCACAAACGGAAATTGCGCCATATCACCAAGCCCGAGTGCCAACATTTGCAAAATAACTGAGGCAAGATTAGTACGCAGTATTTCAGGGTCGGTAAACTCTGGGCGCGATAAAAAATCATCCTCAGAGTACAAGCGAATACAAATACCCGCTTCAACACGTCCACAACGACCCATACGCTGATTAGCACTTGCTTGCGATATAGGTTCTATTGGCAGGCGCTGAACTTTTGTACGATAACTGTAGCGGCTTATACGCGCAGTACCTGGATCTATGACATAACGAATACCAGGCACGGTTAGTGACGTTTCGGCTACGTTGGTCGATAAAATAATATGACGACGAGAATGTGGCGCAAATATACGGTTTTGCTCTGCGTTAGATAAGCGCGAGTAAAGTGGTAATACATCAGTGTGTTTTAAATTACGCTTGCTAAGTGCATCAGCGGTATCGCGTATTTCACGCTCACCGTTTAAAAATATCAGTATGTCGCCAGGACCTTCCGCGCACAGCTCGTCAACAGCATCAAAAATACCTTGTAGCTGATCGCCCTCGGCTTCCATATCTTCTTTATTAATATCGGCCGTTGGGTTGTAACGCACATCAACAGGGAAAGTACGGCCCGATACTTCTATAATGGGCGCATCATTAAAATGCTTTGAAAAGCGCTCAGGATCGATGGTTGCAGACGTAATTATTATTTTTAAATCGGGACGTTTTGGAAGTAGGTTTTTTAAGTAACCTAAAATAAAGTCGATGTTTAAACTACGCTCATGCGCTTCATCTATAATTATGGTGTCGTATTGGTTTAAAAATCGATCTTGCTGAATTTCTGCCAGTAAAATACCGTCAGTCATGAGTTTAACGTACGTATTATTAGAAACCTGATCGCTAAAACGAATTTTAAAACCGACTTGCTGACCAAGTTCGCACTTCATTTCTTCAGCAATACGGTTAGCCACCGTTCGCGCAGCGAGTCGGCGTGGTTGAGTATGGCCTATTAAGCCATCAACACCACGACCAAGCTCTAAACACATTTTAGGTATTTGAGTTGTTTTACCTGAGCCCGTCTCACCGGCAATAATAACCACTTGGTTATTTGCAATGGCGTCTTTAATTGTTTCCTTTTTTTGACTTACTGGCAATTGCTCAGGGTAAGTCACTTTAGGAAGGCCCGCTAAGCGTTTATCGCGTAATTCTTGGCTACGGGTTATATCAGCCGCTATTTTTTCAAGCGCGTTGGCATGCTTGTTTTCATCCGTTATTTTTTTTACGCCATGTAAGCGTTTTTTGAAAATGAATTGATCTTTTTTCAAGCACGTTTTTAGCTCGCCAAACAACTGACCTAGGTTTACCACCCGCATACCTTACAAAATTAGTTAAAGAGCCATAATTGTATCAAATTAAACGGCCGGGGTTAATCCTACAAAATGCATAACACGGGGTTGTTTGTTATATAAACGCTGCGATTCACCTAAACTGCGAATAATAAATCTATCTCAAGCAGTTATTTTCAGCGCTAACTGCACTGAAAATAACTGGCTAGCAATAAATGAATTAAAATATCATTGTGGTTCAATATGTTAGTAAATCTCTTAACCAGAGTTGAGGTTAATTAAATTACTTTGGCTTATTCGTCGTTAAAAATGCCCACGTAGGTCGCTTGCGTATTCGATTTACTTGCCCGATACATGCCAGAGGTATTAAACGGCAAGCTAATATTCCCCTTAGTATCAATAATAATAACGCCACCAGTGCCACCAATTGGCTTAAGCACACCGTTTATAACTTCATCTCCAGCTTCAGCTATGGTTTTACCTTGATACTTAACACGCGCACATATATCGCTCGCTACGTTATAGCGAATAAAATATTCACCGTGCCCTGTTGCCGATACTGCGCACGATTCGTTTTCAGCAAATGTCCCAGCACCAATTACCGGCGCGTCACCTACACGGCCATAACGTTTTGCCGTCATACCACCTGTGGATGTACCTGCCGCTAAATTACCGTTTTTATCAAGCGCCACTGCGCCAACCGTGCCCATTTTGTAAGAGTTAGGCAATGCTTTGTGCGCGGCTTGGTACTCTTTACTGGTTGCTTTGGCTTTATCTAATTTTTGTTTTGCTTTTAAAAGCGCTTTGTAACGAGGCTCGGTATCAAATAAGTTATTTTCGACAAGTTCAACACCTTGCTCTTTAGCAAACTCCTCAGCGCCTTGCCCACTAAGCATTACGTGTACAGAGTTATCCATGACCAAACGCGCTAATTTAATCGGGCTCTCAATATGCTTTACACCCGCAACGGCGCCTGCTTCACGGTTTCGACCATCCATTATGGATGCATCAAGCTCATGCCCGCCATCGTAAGTGTATACCGCTCCACGCCCTGCATTAAAATAAGGCGATTGCTCTAATACTGTAATTGCCGCAGTTACCGCATCTAAACTTTCACCGCCTTGGTGCAATACTTTATAACCTGTCTCTACAGCCTCTGTTAATTTAGCGCGGTACTGCTTTTCTTGGGCGGGTGTAAATCGTGCTTTTTCTATTGTCCCTGCCCCACCATGAATCGCAATGGCAAAAGGAGTCTCTGCAGCGAATACGCTATTACTTAAAGCAAAAAGGCTGCTCGCAAAAATTGCTAATAAGGGTGTTTTCATAATGAGTTCTTTTATGGGAAAGTTATAAACTAATGTGAATGGTTGCGGGCTTAATTTCAACTAAAGTGAGTTTAATGGCATAAAAAAAGCGCCTTAAGGCGCTTTTTAAAATTTTACGTGTTTGTAATACCAATTTTATTAAAAACATGATCATTCTAGCGTATTAAATAGCTCACTAACTACGTTGAAAATTATTTATATAGAACAACTATGTATCATAATTTTAGCCTTGTTATTGAGCTATTTTCTTATCGCTATAATAGATCACTAATTTAATGCAATTGGTATAATTAAGCTTGTTTAGCTTTTAAACGCGCTAAACGTGCTACTTGATGAGTAGACGTTAAGAAAGAATAAATTGGTGCTAAGTAACCACGTTTACGAAGCTCTAAGAAATCAGCATCGCTTAACTCGTTTAGCTTTTTCTCATCGATAAGGTAAATACCGTTGATGTCTTTTTTCTCGCCTTTAATGTCTACTGTAAGCGTTTGCGCAATTAGTAGCTCTTTATCAGCAAGGAATTTAGTGAACGCTTCAGTTACTTGAGAAAACTCAATAAAAGATACAAGCGCTTCTTTACGACGTTTTAGGTAATCTGTTTCTTCGCCGTTTTCAAATAATGCATTACCTTCGTCTTCACCAACAAGCGCACTTGCTTCGTCAATTACGATACCGTATTGATCTTGATCTGGGTGTTTAACTAAGCCCAGTGGGTAACGAGTAGATGCCATAGGTGCAAATGCTGCAGTCCATTTACCATCTTCTACAAAAAGGTTTTCGCCTGGCTCTAAGCCAAACATAGCAACAGCTTGAAAAGTGCCGCTTTCGTTGTTTTTAACGAATGACATTGGAAACTCGTTTGCTACGCGTGCAAACTCATGTGCAACTACTGGCACTAAATGTTGAGTTTTCATGAATTCTACATTGATGCCGTTTTGAATTTTAGTGTTGGCATGCTTTTCGTTGTGTAAAGGCTGTACTTGTTGCTCCGCCATGTTACTGCTCCGTTTATTTTAATTTATATGTTTCATTGTTAATACCTTTAGGCTAATGCTTTTGAGCTAAAAAAGGAAGGGAAACTTTTATGACAGCGACCATGAAAAAATAAAATCTAACCAAATCTGAGCGTTGCTAAAAAACATACAGCTCAAACTCATAAATTCTGTTCAAAAACAACACACTTCATGGTTGATTTTAATACAAACCAAAGTTATTCATTAACATTGGTTAACAGTTCAGGACTGTTTTTTTGCAGTGTTTAGGCTTAAATTTGAGCAAATAAAAAAGGCCGCTTATATAAGCGGCCTTTAAAAGTTAAATTAGCACCTAAATTAAGGCGCCCAATATACTTCAATATTTATACTTGGGTGATTAAGCACAGCGCGAAGTGGCATGTCATGAACATCGCCGCCCGCTTTTGCTTGCTTATAAATAGCGAGTTTTTCTTCACCGCTAATTAAAAGCTTAACCACTTTAGATTGCGCAATGGCATTTAGCGTTAAGGTCATTCGCTCAGTAATACTACCCGTCACATCACTTTGTATCGCATTAATTGCACATACTGTTTGCTCAGTTGTTAAACCGTGCTCTAAACCGTCTGCATTTGGGAATAACGACGCTGTATGACCATCTGGGCCCATGCCTAGAATAGTTACATCGTATGGCGCTTTTAAAGCACTGTAAGCGGCTTCACACACTTCACTGCCTTGCTGCGCGGTTGCAGCATCGTTTTTCATGGTTATAAAGTTTGCAGCACTGCCAAAATTTTGTAATAACGTGCTTTTAATAAACGCTTCGTTACTTTTTTCATGGCTTGGGTCTACCCAGCGTTCATCAACCATAGCAACATCAACATGTTGCCAATCTAAATCAAGCGTTGATAGATGCTTATAAGCGGGCGCAGGAGACGAGCCACCCGACACCATTAATACAGCACGGCCATCATTTTTAATACCATCACGTAGTGATTGCTCAAGCGTTGCAGAAAGCTCAGCTGTTAACGCATCTTTATCGTCAAAAAATTTTTCAACTAGTGTTGCCATGCTTATACCTTATCGCCTGTGTTAAACCACACGTGGCTTTTTTCTGCCAATAGTTCATCAGCATCCTCAGGACCCCAGCTACCAGCACGGTAAAGCGCAGGCTTGCCTTTGTCTTGCCAACGGTCAATGATTGGATCAATCCATTTCCACGCTTGACGAACTTCATCACGGTGAATAAATAATGATGGGTTATTTGCAGCGGCATCAAGCATTAAACGCTTGTACGCATCTGAGTGAAAACCATTGCTGTAAGCTTGTGAAAGCTCAATATTCATTGTTACTGGTTCAAGTTGCATTTGAAGGTTATCAAGACGCTTAGACATAAGCGTTAGTTGAATTGTTTCCTCTGGCTGCAAACGAATAACAAGACGATTGGGCTCGATATTACCCACGTTATCTTCGTAGATATTGTGAGATACTTTTTTGTATTCAACCACAATTTCTGCACAGCGCTTAGCCATACGTTTACCCGTACGAAGGTAAAATGGAACACCCGCCCAGCGCCAGTTATCAATATGCGCACGAATAGCTACAAACGTTTCTGTTTTACTAGAACCTTCATTTAGCTCTTCTAAGTAACCCGGTACAATTTTACCGTTTAAGTCACCTGGTACGTATTGACCACGAACAATATTTTCATCAACGTCACCACCTACTAGTGGGCGAAGTGCTTCTAATACTTTTAATTTTTCGTTACGAATACTGTTAGCGTTAAGCTTATTAGGCGACTCCATAGCAACTAAACAAAGTAGTTGTAATAAATGGTTTTGAACCATGTCACGAAGTGCACCGGCTTTATCGTAAAAACCAGCACGGCTTTCAAGACCAACAGTTTCTGATAAGCTAATTTGGATGTTATCAATAGATTTAGCATCCCACATATTTTCAAACAATGAGTTTGAAAAACGTAGCGCCATCAAGTTTTGTACTGTTTCTTTACCTAAGTAATGGTCAATACGGAAAATTTGCTCTTCATTAAAAAATTCCGCAATTTTTCCATTAATTGCTTCAGCAGAATCACCGCAATAACCAATAGGCTTTTCAACAACAACGCGTGATGTAGGTGTAATTAAACCTTTAGTCGATAATATTTCACAACATGTGCCGTAAACAGCAGGTGGAAGCGATAAATAAAACACGCGAGACTTAGTGCTTTCGTGCTCATCTAAAATGCCTTTTAGCACATCCCAGTTGTCGTCTGCTTCTGTAACATTACTTACCACTGGCACTAAAAAAGTAGAAAACGCTTTCCAATCTTTAGCGTTAAACTCACCTTTGCTTAAAAATTCTTGTAATGCTTTATGCGCTGTTTCTATGTATTCAGCACGTTTCGATTCTTCGCGCACTGTTGGTAGGATACGTGAGCCTTCAGGTAAGTTACCTTCTTGATATGCTCTGTACATTGCAGGTAGCAATTTGCGTAACGCAAGATCACCACCGCCCCCAAAAATTATAATATCAAAAGGATTAAGCATAGTTACTCTCTACGTTGTGATACCCAGTACACTTTATAAATGCGCGGGTATGCCTATTTATTGCTAGATTAGATGGCTTTTATAGCTGTATTTAAATAAAAGCCTGCTGAATTGTTCTGTATCGATGATTTATTATTATTTTTATCATTGCGCTTATTAAATGAGCCTTAGGGGCCCTGTATCTCCTCTCACAAAAATACAGACCCTAAGCACTCCAGCGCTACCCGTTCAAAGGTACTCGGTTTACTTACTTGCGTAAGCGAATTTTTTACTGCGTACGGTTTTGTTTGTAGTACGCCATTAAGCCGTTTGTCGAACTATCATGAGCGTGTTTAACGCTTTCATCAGTAAGTTCACTCTCAATTTTAGATGCTAAACCTTTACCCAGTTCTACACCCCATTGGTCAAACGAACATATTTCTAAAATAATGCCTTGGCAAAATATCTTATGCTCATACAGTGCAATTAAACGGCCCACTGTTTTAGCATCTACTGTATCTAATAGCATAGACGTTGTAGGACGATTGCCTTGATGAATTTTATGATTTAATAACTCATCAATCTCTGCTTGCGATTTACCCTTAGCGGTTAAATCAGCAGTAACTTGCGCTGCATCTACACCACTCATCATCGCTTCTGTTTGTGCAAAGAAGTTTGATAATAAAATATCGTGATGCTTATCAACATTCACTTGTGGTTTAACTGATGCAATAAAATCTGCAGGTACAATTACATTACCTTGGTGTAAACACTGATAAAACGCGTGCTGACCATTAATACCCGTCATGCCCCAAATAATTGGAACTGTAGTATAAGGTACCGTTTCGCCTGCAAAGTTAACGTGTTTACCGTTACTTTCCATTTCGCCTTGCTGTAAATACGCAGGCAACATATGCAGTGCTTGGTCGTACGGTAATATAGCTTGCGCTGTGTAGCCCAAAAAGCTCGTATTCCATACACTAAGCAACGCCATAATTAATGGTATATTTTGCTCAAACGGCGCAGATTTAAAGTGCTCGTCTATTTCAAACGCGCCTTCTAAAATTGCTTCAAAGGCGTCGTAGCCTAAATATAAAGCAATTGGTAAGCCTATCGCACTCCAAAGTGAAAAGCGACCGCCAACCCAATCCCACATAGTGAATACGTTTTCGTCGCTGATACCAAAGGCTGCCGTTTTTTCTAAATTTGTACTTACTGCAACAAAGTGTTTTGCAATTGTACTTTCATCTTTTGTTGTTTGTAAAAACCAGTCAACCGCTGTTTTAGCGTTTGTCATAGTTTCTGACGTAGTAAATGTTTTTGACGAAATAACAAATAATGTTGTTTCAGGGTCAATGGCTTTTAATATAGACGAAATTTGTACACCGTCAGCATTAGATACGTAATGAACATTTAACGTATCATCAGCAAGTGCTTTTAATGCCTCGGTTGCCATTTGTGGGCCAAGGTTAGAACCACCTACGCCAATACTTACAACATCTTTTACCGCTTTACCGGTATAGCCTAACCATTTACCGCTACGAACTTTTTCTACAAACACTTTAATTTTAGCTAATTCGTTGTCTACGGCTTGTGTTACGTTTTCGCCATCCACTATTAATGGAGTGTGAGCACGATTACGAAGTGCCGTATGTAGTACTGAGCGATCCTCGGTGATATTGATTTTTTCACCGCTAAACATTTTATCGCGCCACGATGCAATATCGCATTCTTTAGCAAGCGACATTAAGTTATCAAAAACATCGTTATCAATAAGTTGCTTAGAATAGTCGAATAATACGCCTGATACTTGAGTCGAAAACTGAGAAAAGCGCGTGTCATCTTGTGCAAATAACGTTTTCAGATGTGTTTGTTTCATCTTAGCTGCACTTTGTTCTAGTGCTTGCCAACTTGTTAGTTGCGTTCGGTTAGACATGGAAATATCCTCTAGTTTTTCAATCAATTGATTTAAAAATGTTTTTTATAAAAGCAAAACTCTTAACACTGCTTATTTACACTAAAATTAAGCGCCGATAGTATAGCTAAAAATGCAAAAAAGTGTTGTTTTTATAATTTTAGATGCCGATGATAACGCAATTTTTAGCTTTTGACACCGGTATCATAAAAATTTTATAAATTAATTTACCCGCAATTTTAAAGGCAACGGGATAGCTTAATCAATCAAAATGAAATATTAATGAATTTTTATAAGCACAATAATTACTTTTTATAGTTATTCACTAATTATTAGGGCCTGTTTATCTTTCGAAGTTAAATTTGCAGCAGTGTGTTTGGCATTTAGGCAAGGCAGAGCCTATGTAGTGTGGTTATTCCCCATAAATAGGCGATAACGTGGAATAAATGCCAAACATGCGCTGCCCGAAGGGTTCTGCCTAGGGGCAATTTACTCTTTGTTACTCGGTTTTTACTTAGCCCACTAGGTTACAAACCTCACGCCGCGATTAAATAGCCCCTAGATTGAACAAATTTTAATCCTGAAAGGTCAACAGGCCCTAGGGCTTGTTTACCTTGCGAGCAAATAAACCTTAAAAACAAAAAAATCGGCCCTAAAGCCGATTTTGTATAAATTACAATCTTTGTTTAATTACTAAGCGCTAACCCGCCACTTAGGTTATAAACCGTTTTGTATCCTAGTTGCATTAAATTAGTTGCAGCAATTTTTGAGCGGTTACCACTACGGCATAATAAAATGTACTTGTTATTTTTGTTTAATTGCCCTTCAAATACCGCATTTGCCATTCTACTAAGTGGTATATTTAATGTTTTTTCATCTAGCGTATTAAATAACTGAGTAACATTATTTGCTCCATGCTCATACGGCTCCCGAGTATCTATTAAATATGTATCGCTGGTGTTTAACATTACTTTAGCGTCATCAAAATTTAATTGCTGTGTATCAACCTCAGGTAACGCATTTACATAACCACACAATTGCGTGTTATCTACTTGTTTTGAAGCGTCGTACTGCTGTTTTTGTATTGCAAATTCATCAACTGAAATACTGCCGCTCACTAACGCATCAAGTAATGGTGTTTGGTTTTGCTGTACAGCCCAGTTCATGGCAAAACATTGTTGGTAATCGTGCCCTGAGCAAATAATGCTGGTGCTATTAAGTTGCTCGCTCATTGCTAAAATAGAGCGTGCCATTGCTTTTGCATCCCCACCTATAAGCGATGTATTGCCAAGCCCTGCAGGCAGTATTAAATCACCACAAAAACAGTAACGCGTTTCGCCATTACTGTTTTTTAATAAATAACTTACACTGTCTTTGCTGTGCCCAGGTGTAACTACTTTTTCAAGTACGTCGTTTGCCAAGTTAATACTTGCTGTATTTAGCGGCCAACCTAGCGAATCAACCTCACCTTTTATAACTCTTGAGTCAAGAACGCTGGTTAGTAAATTAGTCGCTGACTCTCGCTCTTGATGCAGATGAGTATTAAGCACCGCCGATATAGTTAAGTTTTGTGTATTAGCTATTTTTTCAAAGCGCGGAATAAGCTCAATAATAGGATCGATAATTACAGCGTGTTTATCATCGCTCACATAAAGCCAACTACATGCACCTTGGTGCCTAAATTGAGTAAGGCCCAGTGCGCATACTTCTTGTTGTGGTGTGGTGCTGTCAGATACGATTAAACAGTTTGCCTGTAGTATTGCTTTAAGAGCGCGAATACGCACACAAGCATCATCAATATCGTGTTGTGTTGCAGCAGGTCCAAACGATAGCCTAATCGCGTTTTCGCTTTGCCACTTACTTGCACCCATTGCATCTAAAACAAAACTTGTTGATGCGCCTGTACTGCAAGCCGAGCCTCCACTTACACGAATGCCCGCAGCGTCAAATAAATCAATCACTTCTTTGCTCGTTAAATCGTTAACAGCAAAGTTAAGTGTGGTAGGCACGCTATAAGCAAAATCATGATTGAATGTAATATCGCCAAAGGTGTCTTTTATCGCGCTTTGTAACTGGCTTCGATAAGAGTTAAGTATGCTAATTGGTTTAAATGTATCGTCTGATTTATCAAGCAACATACTAAATAGCTTATTTAACCCTGCAATACCGGGTAGATTTTCGGTGCCTGAGCGCATTCCACTTTCTTGACCGCCACCCGCTATAAAAGGTGTGTACGCACTGCCACTACGAATATATAAAAAACCAATACCTTTAGGTGCATAAAGCTTATGCCCCGAAAAAGGTGCGTAGTCTATTGTTGTATCACTCAGCGCGAGCGCTTGTTTACCGAGCGCCTGCACGCAATCCACCATCCACGATACATTTTTATTACGGCTACGAATTACCTGCTCTATAGCGGGTAAATCTTGATACACACCGGTTTCGTTATTAACGGCCATGGTGCAAATCATCAATGCGTTATCTATATGCTGTGCTATAAAATCTAAATCTAAAATACCGTTGCTATCAACTGGAATAGCAAGTACCTCAGCATTAACGTTAAGTACGCTATTCCAGTGCTTAAGTGTGTTTGGCACCGCTTTGTGCTCAGTAGCGCCATATAATAATACGGGGTTTTTAATCGGGTGTTTTTTAGCCTCTATTAGCGTAGAAACCACCGCAGTTTGAATACCTTCTGTTGCGCCAGAGGTAAATAAAATATCGCCAGTAGTTGCGCCAATAACCGTGTGTGCTTTTTTGCGTGTTTGTTCTAATAAATGCTTGGCTTGAATGCCTGTGATGTGCGGGCTTGAAGGATTACCAAAACATATTTGCATGGTATGAGAAACAACATCAGCTATACAAGGCAACACAGGGGTCGTTGCGTTTGCATCAAGGTAAACTTGTTTTACTGGCTCATCGTGCAATAAAAACTCAGACATTAAAAAACGCACCTTATTACTAAAAAATATATCTTATTACCAATGGTACATAAATTTACAGGTAATGAGTAATAATCAATTAGCACTAGAGATGCGTTTACTATTCTTTTTTATACTAAAAATCTGTTTACGCTATTACTCAGTAGTTTCTTTACTCAACTCTTCATGCGTAGACGACCACGCTGTTATAAGCGCTTTTACTAATGAAGCCAACGGGATGGCAAAAAATACGCCCCAAAATCCCCATAAGCCACCAAAAAATAATACAGCGACAATTATAAACACCGGATTTAAATCAACCGCCTCAGAAAACAACAGTGGCACAAGTACGTTGCCATCAAGCGCCTGAATAATTCCGTAAATAATTAAAATGGTCCAAAACTGGGTTTCTAATCCAAATTGAAACAGCGCAACTGCCGCTACCGGAATAGTTACCAGTGCCGCACCAATAAATGGAATTAACACCGACAAGCCCACAAGCACGCCAAGTAACGCAGCGTAACGTAAATCTAAAACCGTAAAGGCTATAAACGACACACCACCAACAATCAAAATTTCAAACACTTTACCGCGAATGTAATTCATTATTTGCTGATTCATCTCGTGCCACACTTGCAAAATCAAGCGTCGTTGCTGTGGGATCAGTTTAGCGATACTGCCCGTTAACTCAAGCTTGTCTTTAAGCATAAAAAACACCAGCAACGGCACAAGCACTAAGTAAATAAGCCATGCAACAACATCTTTTAAAGAGGTTAGTGAAAACGACAGTACAGCCTGACCAAACTCGATTATTTTAGCCTCTACTGTTGCCACAATTGCCTGTACTTGCTCAATACTAATTAAACTTGGGTATTGCTCAGGTAAAGCGATTAAATAAGACTTCCCCTGCTCTAACATATGCGGGGTTTCTTGCACTAAGTTACTGGTTTGCTTCCAAAGTACGGGGCCAATAACCAAAATAAGGGTGAGCATAATGCTAATAAATATCAACATTACAATAATCGTTGCACTAAAACGTTTTAAACCAAAACGCTCTAAATGAACAACCGGCCAATCAAGTAAATAGGCAATAACTAATGCCACAAGCACAGGAACAATTAACGAGCCAAAAAAGTAAAGTAAGGCCACTGAGGCCAATAATAAAAATAATAAGGTAGACGAATGAGGATCCGAGAACTTCCTTTCGTACCATGTTTTTACGTATTCAAACATGTAATGGCTCCACTAATAACAACCCACGTTGTTTATCAAAATTGTAACTATAAGCATTTTTTTGCAAAAAACGTTCAATATCGTTCGCACTTTCACCTTTATTAAGACTAAAGGTGATGCGATGTTTTGATGACTGTGCACTTCGTAGCGCAAGTTTAAACTGCACAAATTGCTGAGGACACTCAAACTCTTTTAAATCGCGCTCCACCATAACTACTTTATCCGTATAGTAAATGAATAATAAGTCGCATATTGTCGGTCTACGTATTTATAAAACGTGAACCGTTGTAACTTTTTCTTAAAACAACACCTGCAATAGTTTATCCTTATAGCATAACTAGCAGTAAGGATAAGTTAATGCCTGGAACGCATAATAAAGCGCAACTACCCAGTAATCCAACACTCAAAGAGATTAATTGGTTTAAAAAGCAAATTAATTGGGGCGAACTTCCTCCTTTTTATCATCTTGTTGCCTCATCAATAAGCGAATCAGAAGGAATTTTAGATCATGGATTCGACAATGCAGTTAAACAACTTATAGATAAACGCAATTGGAACTTAGATTTATTAGAAGGCCATGAAGACAGCTTTGGTGTAATACATACTAAACATAAGCCACGTATAGCGCTGCACCAAGTATTTACCGACAGAGGCTTTGAGTTATGGGCACAGCCTTATGCTAAAGATGTTATTGTTGACCAATACGTAAAAGATAATCGCTTTATGGAATTTAGAGTGTGGGATCCGCATTCAATGAAAAATCTAATCAGAATAAATCAATTACATAAGTTTATTGGCTTTTATTTTGAACGAGGCGACAAAGCAGATAAAGCCATTATTTTACATGCACATAAAGTAGTACATAAAATTATTACTTTTTTGCAGCGAGAATTGAACGTTGTAAAGCTTGATGGAGTCACAATAAAAGAACTATACCAATTGTGCGAAAAAGACAGCCGTGCAAGCAGTGACGAAATAGACATAGCCAAAATTGCAATTGGCGAACCAATTAACAAGGAATAAAATGCAGCTAAAATCAGCATTTATCACTTTATGCAGTGCCGCGCTTACGTTCAGCTTATTAGTAAGCGAACCTTTAAAAGCGCAAACTAACTTTACTCTTCCTGATTTAGGAACATCTGCATTACAAGCGCTGCCACTTGAAAAAGAAAAAGCTATTGGCGAAGTAATGATGATGCAAATACGCGGTTCATCGCCCGTTATAAACGACCCTGTATTGGATGAATACCTGACCACTATTGGCCGTAAATTGGTGGCTAATGCTAACGATGTGCGCTTTCCGTTTTCGTTTTTTTGGATAAACAACTCAGAAATAAACGCCTTCGCCTTTTACGGCGGGCATGTAGGTGTGCACACAGGGTTAATAGCACAAGCCGATAACGAGAGCCAGTTTGCCTCTGTACTTGGCCACGAAATTGCTCACGTAACACAGCGCCACTTAGCACGTAGAATTCAACAACAACAGGATAACAGCGCGCTGACCATTGCCGGTATGATTGCCGGTATACTGGCAACAGTTGTTGCACCCGACGCCGGCATTGCCATTATATCAGCGAGCCAAACGCAGTCTGCTTTTAGTCAGTTAACGCATAGCCGCTCAGCCGAGCAAGAAGCCGACCGTATAGGTATGCAAACTCTTAATAATGCGGGTTTTGATGCACGTGCATCGAGCGAATTTTTAACTAAACTTGCAGCGCAAATTCGCTATAAATACAAGCCACCTGCGTTTTTGCTTACTCACCCATTACCAGAGAGCCGCGTATCAGACGTACGCTTGCGGGCAGAGCAGTATCCTCAACGCCATATAAACGCGAGCCTTGAGTTTAGTTTAGCAAAAAGTCGCGTACTGGCACGTTATTACAACAAACCAGAAAAAGCGGAAGACCTATTTAGAAAGCTCCTTCGCGAAAACACCTACAACAATACAGCATTAAAATACGGTTTAGCTATTAGTTTGCTTGATCAAAAAAAGCTTGATGAAGCAGCGCCAATGTTAGATGAGCTTTTAAAAAACGATCCTAAAAACCTATTCTATATAGACACTCATACCGATTTACTCATCGCACAAAAAAAGGCAGATGAAGCCGTTAAATTTTTAGCGGATTTAAATCAGTATCGTCCTAATAATCAGGTGATTACACTTAACTACGCCAACGCTGCACTTGAAGCTGAGCAGTACGAACTTGCCGAAAACATTTTAAAGAGTTTTTTGCTTGAAAAGCCAGATCACAACTTAGGTAAACAACTCCTTGCTGACGCGTATAAAAAACAAGATAAATTAGCCTCTTACCACGAAGCTAACGCTGATGTATTAGCGCAATATGGTGCTTACTTAAAAGCCGCTGATGAAATCCAAAAAGCGCTTAATTTCGTAGAATCAACAGAACTTGTAAAACAACAGCGTTTAAAAGCACTGCTTACTCAGTATCGACTTTTACAAAAAGAGCTAGCGAGGCTTTAAGTCTGCAAGCGCTTACCCTAAAATAGACGCAATTCACACTTTGGAATCATTTTATGTCTGTTACTATTTACCACAACCCTCGCTGCTCTAAATCGCGCGAAACGCTAGCGCTACTGCAAAGTAAAGCGGTAGAGCCAAATATTGTAGAGTATTTAAAAACGCCTCTTACTCACGAGCAAATTTCAATGCTTGTAAGTCAGCTTGGTTTTTCATCAGTACGCGAACTAATGCGCACTAAAGAAGATGCTTACAAAGAACTTAATTTGAAAGATGAAAGCAGTGAGTCAGCATTAATAGACGCCATGGTACAAAATCCAAAGCTAATTGAACGCCCTATTGTTGTTAATAACAATAAAGCAGCTATTGGTCGTCCGCCTGAAAACGTACTAAGCGTTTTATAATGAGCGAAACCATTGTGGTACTTTACCACTCAAGCCATGGCTCAGTTGAAGCAATGGCTCACGAAATAGCAGAATCAATTGAGCAACAAGGCGCAACTGCCCTGCTGCGTACTTTTGTAGCTAAAAATCCGCACGACATTGTAATAACCAAAGATGATTTAATAAATTGTGATGGTTTAGCATTTGGTACGCCAACGCGATTTGGCATGATGGCCTCTCAAGCTAAAAGCTTTTGGGAAACTACCAGCGACTTATGGTTAAAAGGTCAGCTAATAGATAAGCCAGCGTGTGTGTTTTCGTCATCAAGCAGTATGCATGGTGGTAATGAAGCAACCTTACTTAACTTATCTCTGCCACTATTACACCACGGTATGATGCTACTGGGCGTGCCGTACGATGTACCCGAACTACTTGCAACACAAACAGGTGGAACACCATACGGTGCAACACACGTTGCTGGCAGCGCTAATAGTGCACAGCTAAGCAAAGACGAAATTAAAATATGCCAAAGCGTTGGTAAACGCCTTACTCACATTGCGAGAAAACTTAAATGAATACCGCTGACAACCCAGCTAAAAAGCCGATTACAGTAAAGTTTCAGCGTGCCGCACTATTTGGCTATGTAGGTTTACTTGTTCTTATTCCACTGTGGATGTATTTTGTGCCACCTCTAAATGGTAATGCGAGTTTAGTGTCTTTATTTTTGCCTATTATTCCGTTACTACTGCCGTTAAGAGGCATAATTAAAGACAGTACATACACTTATGCGTGGGCTAACTTTGTTGTAATGCTGTATTTTATTCACGGGCTTACCATGCTGTGGGCAGCGCCAGATGAGTTAATTTGGGTATTGCTAGAGCTTGTATTTGCCTCTTCAATGTTTATTGGCTGTACGTATTATGCAAGGCATCGCGGACAAGAGCAGGGGTTAAAAATCCGTAAGCTTAAAGAAGAACTAGCTGAAGAAAAAGCAGCAAATGAGCACGGTAAATAAGGCTTAACCATAAACGGTTATAAATACAAAAAACGCGCTTAAATTGCTTTAAGCGCGTTTTTTATTAGCTGTTTAAAAGTGACTAAACTAAATCACTTAAGGCAGCTAGCACCACAATGCTCGCTAACCCTATTTGAGCCACTAAGCTAATAAACGAAAAGCCCCTAAGCACAAATAAACCCCAAGGGTGTTTAATATGCGGATATAACGCGCAACGTTTTAAAGTGGTTGCAAAGAAAAAACAAATCACCGCCGCCATAGTTAAACCCAGCGTCAGCTCACTTTTAATAGAGAGTGTTTCATCAAAAAAGAAGAACAACTGTAAAGGCAGCAGTATAGTGACGATAGCGTGCAGCACATGTACTTTTTTAATGCGATCAAACTGCCCTTCTGGCGAAAGCTCTTTAATACCAAAGTCACGTTCTAAGCATTTAACTAAGTTATTGGCTTTTATACTTACCGCTAAACGGTAACAGCTTAAACCTTCTTTATTGCGCGCTCTAAAGTCGTATCCGGCTTTAATTAGCAGTACCATAAGTGATTCATTTTTAGCAAATACAGCATAATGAAGTGCTGTATTACCTAAATTATCAACCGCTTTTTTGTCTTGCTTTGCAAGTAGCGTTTCAACCACATTTACAAAGCCTTTTTCGGCGGCCCACATAAAAGCTGTTTTATTGTTTTCATCAGCAAGAACACCTGTAGCGCCTTGCTCAATAAAGCGCATTGCCATTGTTTGCTTGGCTGTTTTTTTACGCAGGTGCGTTAATAATGCTTTTTCTAGCAGTACAACAGAGTCAACATCAGGAGAAACCTGTGTAAGCAACGTAAAATAATCTTTACCCGCTGCTACTTTTTCGCTGGCAAGTTCAGAAAGAGTATCTAAATCAGCAATAGACTCTGGAATAAACGCACTTAAACGCTCTCTAAAATCAACTTCTTTCCAAAGCGCTAATGTATCCTTTGCCGAAAGCTTACTGTTATTATTTAGCGCATGCTCAATTAACGTGAAATAGCGCTTACTAAAAAACAAATCAACTAAAGACAGTGGCGTATCTATGGTGTTTTGCGCAGCCACACTTGCGTATTTTTCAAGGCGTTGGCATAGCATAAGCACTAAGCTTTCAGGGGTGTATTCATTATCGTAGTAATGGCTTTTAACCGCACTAATATACGCTTGTGCGTCTTCGTCATATTCAGAGATATGTTGAAAGTAACATTCTTCAAATGGTTCTAGCGGGGTTAGCCATGCCAAATAATAAATAGGCGGTAACACGGTGGTGCATACACCATCGTCTTCATTTGTAGAACGACAAGCAGGCCAAGCTTCCAAAGCATCTAAAATAAAGGCACCGTTTTGTTCTACCAGTCCTTTAATAAGTAATGGGTATTCCTTTGGCCAAATCAGTACATTTTCCATTAAAACAACACAACTCCAGTGTGGCTTGGGGGTGGTAAGTTATATCAGTTTTTAGCTGACACCACGCTTAATCAAAGTGTCGATATTCTAGCACACCTTTGTTTTGCTGCTAGCGCAAAATTACGCAATAACAACAATCCTTTACTTACAAATATAAAAACGGCCAAGTACATAAGTAATTGGCCGTTTTTGAGGTTGGAGTTGGGCTTAATCAGAGCCAGACAAATAGTCTATTTACTTTTTAACTCGCTAATAACTTGATCTAAACCCACTTCAGAAATACGTTGAATAATCTCTTTTTGCTTAGCACTTAATAGTGAAATGCCTTCGGCAACAATATCGTATACTTTCCACTCATCATTTTTACCTAAACGAAGCTTAAAACTTAAGTCAATTGTAGGCGCATTTGGCTCAATAATTTGTGTATTAACTGTTGCGTACTCAGAGTCACTTTTTGCGTTATTACGCTCAAATACTACTTTTTGACCTGTGTACTTCATTAGTGCACCAGCGTATGTGCCTGTTAAGTAATGCTCTACTGCATCTATAAATTGAACAGCCTGTTCGCGCTCAATGCCTTTAATGTGCTTACCTAATAATTTAAACGACACAAACTTAACATCAATATGTGGCATTAAACGTTTTTCAACAATGGCAGCCATCGCTTCTTTGCTTGCTGTGCCTTTTGAATTTACTTGGCCAATGTCTGCAAATAGCTTATCGGCTACTGATTCAAGTAACTGATCTGGCGATTGCTGAGTTTGTGCAAATAACGAACTACTAAAAAAAGCAGTGGCTAAAACGAATAGTTTAAAGAGTTTCATAATTGTATATGTCTGTGTGATTAAGATGGCTGTAATTTACGCGAACTATACGCAATAAAAAAGGCACAAATAAGCAACTTATTAATGCCCAAATCGCACCAATAAAATAACTAAAATAAATTCAAGCAGTTAGAAAACTCCATTAACAGGCCATATACAACCGGCATTTTGTCCTCATTGTAATTGTTAATAGGTCGCCCTTATCATTTAGTTATCACTTGAATCAAACAGACATTTGGCACCTATGAAAACGTCACTTAAAACACTTATTATCTCTTTTGTATTAGTAGTTTCACTTTTTGGCAAATTTGCTTTTGCTCAATCGAACCACGGTTATGCCGTTGATTTTCTCAAAGGCGAAGGTAACGTAAACGGCGTTAAGCTTGCGTATCAGTATCATGCACCTAGCATGCAAAATATAATTGGTGATGCACGCTTTTACTTTGAAACCAGCGTAAATATGTGGGAATACCGCCACGGCGATGAAACACAATCAAACCTAGTACTTGCTATGTCACCTGTGCTGCAATTTCCTGCCTTTAGTTTTAACAACACCCCATTTTATGTAGAAGCAGGGATTGGTGTATCACTGATTGATGAAACGCAGTTTGCCGGTAAAAACATAAGTACTCACTACCAGTTTGAAGACCGCATAGGCCTTGTTGCCGACTTTGGTCATACTAACGTTGCCCTTAGAGTTATTCACTATTCAAACGCAGGCTTTAAAGAGCCAAACCCAGGGCTTAACTTTTTAACGCTTTCGGTAGCTAGACGTTTTTAAGGTTATTGATTGTGTTTAAGGTTATTGATTGTTTTTAAAGTTATTGATTATGTTTTGAGTAATTTAATTGCTGTTATAGCGTAAAACGGTCACACTTAAACGTACTAAATATTAAGTGATACTGCGATGCAAACTTGGCATATTGTAATTATTGTCGCCGTTGTTTTTACTATTGTCATTGGTAATATTGCGCTGATTAAACTCTCTGCAAAAACGGAGTTTAAAAAGCCCAACGCCAATATTAAAAATACAACAGACACAAAAAAGCCCTGATTAATCAGGGCTTTTTTAATAATACCAATTCGCTTAATTATATTTTCGTTAATTTAGCCTACTAACCAATGCGCCATTAGCGCAATAACAGGTAAAGTAATTAGCGTTCGCAAAATAAATATAATAAACAACTCTAAAATATTTACCGGTATTTTACTGCCAAGTAAAAGTGCGCCCACCTCAGACATATAAATAAGCTGAGTTACACTCATTGCGGCAATAATAAAGCGCGTTACATCACTTTCAATTGTTCCTGCTGCTAATATTGACGGAATAAACATATCAGCAAAACCAACCATAATAGTTTGCGACGCTGCTGCCGCTTCGGGTACTTGTAATAACTCTAAAAATGGCACAAACGGCATACCTAAATACTGAAATATAGGCGTATGCTCAGCAATGATCAGTGCAAATGTACCTACCGCCATAACTACAGGCAATACACCAAACACCATATCAAGCGCGTTATGTAAGCCCTCTTTTATAGTACCTTTAACACCCGTTGAGTTATCTGCTTTAGCTAATGCAACATCTAACGAATGACCAAATAAGGTTTTATGACCCGGAATTGTTTCAGCGTCTCTATCTGGCTCAGTGCCATCAATCAGTAAGTCTTTTTTAAAGCGCAGTGGAGGTAATCGCGGCACAATAATAGCGGCAACAATACCGGCTAAACATACCGTTGCGTAAAACGGTGCAAATAGGTATTCAAGTTTAACTTGCCCAAGCACCACTAAACTAAACGTAATTGAAACCGCTGAAAACGTAGTACCAATAATAGCCGCTTCGCGTTGTGTATAGTGCTTTTGATCGTACTGCCTTGCAGTCATCAAAATACCCACACTACCATCACCTAACCACGATGCAGTACAGTCAACCGCGCTTCTACCAGGTACACCAAATACAGGGCGCATTACTTTAGTCATTAACGTACCAGCAAGCTCTAGTAGACCAAAGTTAATTAATAGCGGCAGTAATAAGCCCGCTAAAATAAATACCGAAAACAACACCGGCAATAAGTCATTTAATACCAGCGCGCCAGTATTGGCCGAGGTAATCATCTCGCTGCCTAGGCTTAAGTACGTCATTAAACCAAACGCCATACCAAATAAGCGCACCACCAGCCATGTCCAGCTCACATCAAATAAATGCTTTAACAAAGATGAGTTACATATAGCGGCGGGTTTAAACACTTTAGTAATTACAGAAATAACCCCTGTAATACAAATAATGAGAGTAATAATTGCTTGAGCAGAGCCAAGCATCATTGCTTGAACCGCTTTTGCCATAACGGCAATAGGAATGGTCATCCCTTGCGAGGTACTAATGGGTGTCATAAATAAAAACACACCAATTAACGAAGGAACCAAAAAAGTAAACCAAGTGCGCCACGTGTAGTGTGAACGATGAGGTAGCTGAGACATATTTATTAACCTATAAAAACCACAAAAAGAGCATAGCGCTCTTTTTGTGGTAAAACTTATTATTATTTAAATTTTAATGCCGCGCTGAATGAGTGCTGCTTCTAATGCTTGTTGTAAACCATTCATAGTACCTGGCTCAAGCGTTTCGCCTTTGTCATCCATCCACGTTAAGCTAGTACCGCCTTCTTTAGTTTTACTTACTAAAATTTGGTATTGGCCTTCATCAATAGGTAGTTGAGCTACGTCATCACCCCAAATTGAATCCCAAACACTTGTTTCTGGTTTAGTGTAATCAGCAGTAATTAAGCCCGTATCTGGGTTAATTTCAACAATAGTGAACGACAAGCGCTCTAAAAATCCAGAGAAACGGTCAAAAACAGCTTCGTAAGATTGCTCAGTTACAAGTGCTGCATTACCTTTGTTATCAAAGCCCATTTCAAGAGAAATAATACCTTGGCGTTTACGCATATCAACTTCAAGTTGACGGTAACGGTAATCAAACTCGCTCACTACTTGGTTAAGCGCACGTACTTCTAACTGCTGTTTTAACAAATCAGTTAGCGTATGGTCGCCTTTAAAATCAATCAGCTCTACACGTAAAGACGCAGTACGCTGATGTGACTTTTCTTCAATAGTGAATCTAAATTTTTCTAAGTCATCGTTAACTTCATCGCCCCACCACCAAAAACTTTCTTCCGTTTTGATAATTGAGTACCAATCAGTTTCAATAGTACCTAGTAGCTTGTCTTCTTTAGTGGTTGCTGCATTGTTATCAGCGAGGACTGATTGAATCGTGTCCCAAAGAAATTCATCTAAATCAGCAATGCCATCGTTTTTATCAAAATAAATACGCGCTTGTTTATCTGTCTCTTCTACCCAACTGCCTTTAGCAATTGTTAATACTTGTGCCGGTGGGCGGTAATTTGTAGCTTCAGGATTGTTGTCGTATTGACCTACATCCATTTTATAAACTGGGTCTTGAGCTGGTTGAGATAACGACGTTGGTGCTTTTACAGGCTCATGCGTACGATAGTTACGCTCATTATGTGCTTGATTAGTAAATACACTACATCCTGATAAACTTACCAATACACTTACTGCAAGTGCTTTTGGGATCCAATACTGCACAGATATTTCTCCTTAGCATACCCTTTAATTGTTTTAACAAATATATGAGTGGGTAATGCCGATTTGGTTCAGTGTAAAATCAATATTAACTTTACATTTATTATTTGGCTGCCTAAATGCAATAAAGTTCAGCACTTCAACTTAGCAATAAAACTAAGCGCAAATAAGCAAATTTTAGCTATGGTACTTTCCCGTGCCAGTAAAAACAAGAAACACCGTACTTTAAAAGCGCTTAATTAGCGTGTGCTGTAGTTTAGAGCCCTTTTTGTGTTAAACTTCGCCGCCGTGCAACTTCTCGTGTGTATTTTTGGTGTTGCCAACTCGGTTGATATAATCCAAGTAACAAGGTATTTGAACTCATGACTGCATTTTCAAATCATCAAATTGTTTTAACAGCGATTGGCGAAGACAGACCCGGTATTGTAAGTGAACTAACCCAACTCGTTAGCGATTGCCACTGCAACATTATTGACAGCCGTATTGCTATTTTAGGCTGCGAATTTACCTTCATAATGCTACTAAGCGGCGACATGTCTGCAATAAGCCGCATTGAGCACGTACTGCCAACCAAAGCCATGGAACTTGGCCTACTTACCATGATGAAGCGCACAGCGAGTCATACTCCTAGCGAATTTTGTGCAGGTTACACACTAGAATACACTGGCATAGACACCCCAGGCACATTGAGCAAAGTAACGCGCTTTTTTGCCGACAATAATATTAGTATTTGCTCACTTAAGTCAGACACTTATTCTCAAGAAGACAACATTAAAATGCGTTGTGAACTTGAATTCAACATACCTGTTGATGTAGATATAGATCAATTTAAAATTAGTTTTGAGAGCCTTTCTCATACGCTAAACGTAGATTATATTTTTAAACGAATTCGTTAAGGATGCTAAACATGAACACAATTAGTCCATTACAAGCAGGCGATACTGCACCCGCTTTTAGCCTACAAAACCAAAACGACGAAACAGTAACATTAAGTGAGCTGTTAAAAGAGCAACAAGTGCTTGTGTACTTTTACCCTAAAGCGTCAACGCCGGGCTGTACTGTACAAGCCGAAAACCTACGCGATGAGCAAGCACAGCTTGCTAAATTTAACACCCGCGTTGTAGGTATTAGCCCAGATCCAATTAAGCGTCTTAAAAACTTTGAAACTAAAAAAGAGCTTAATTTTGACCTATTAGCCGATGAAGACCACGCCATTGCTGAAGCATTTGGTGTATGGGGCTACAAAAAATTTATGGGTAAAGAGTACGATGGTATTCACCGCTTGACGTTTTTAGTAGGCCAAGACGGTAAAATTAAACACCTATTTGATAAGTTTAAAACCAAAGATCACCATCAAGTGGTGTTGGACTATCTTGCAGCAGAATAAGTTTGCAGCAGAATAAGCTAGCGGCTGAGTAAGTTAGCTACCAGCTATTAGACAAATACAGAAAAGCGTTGCTCAAGGGCAACGCTTTTTTTATGCCTATACATTTTCGCTATGTAAAAATTATACCAATCTGCTTATATATAGGGTCTATTTAACGTTAAGAAAATTACGCTAGAACTAGGCAAAAATTTTTGTATCTAGTTGTTCTCGGCAATTGCTCCCTGCATTGCTCTACCTCCTGCATCCATGCAGTCGTAAATAAAAAATTTTTAACGACGTTATAGTGCAATTTAATTCGTTAAATTGCTCAAAGATTTATGCAGGTTGGTATTAATATAGTAATTGAGTAAATAATTTGTTAAAACTGCCAAAGCACTTATTATTAGCCCCTTACCAATTGGATATTTAAACCTTGAATAAAAGCCTAAAATTTAAACTTTATTTAACTGCCTTAATCATCTGTATTATCGGTTTTAATTTTTCAGAGCCAAGTATGCAATTTTACTCAAACCCGTTTTATATCGGTAGTTTCGTTTTTACTATTGCGCTTATAATCTCTGTAATTAATTACGCCTGCCCTGCCTGCAAGAAAAACCAAGTAATGCGCTCTATTTCTAGTTATAAGCTTCCCACTAACGATTGTTATAATTGCGGGAAAGAAATTGATGAGAAAAGTAATTAAGTAGACGGAGTTATTACTGGAGAGTCTAGTACGTGGGGTTATTCACAAAGTCACTTGGTATATATTAAGTTGTTGTAGTGTATTATCAACCGATACAAAGTTTGGAATTGTACTAACTAAACTCGCACCTAATTTTAAAGCAATTTTAATACTAGCTTCATTTTGTTCTAAGCATCTAAACTCAATGACTTTAGCGCCTGTGTTTTTAAGTATGCTTGGCAATCTTGCGATTACTTGACTGATAATACCGTTGCCTTGTGCATCACTACTTAACCAGTAACCAAGTTCCGCTATATTCAAATCAGGACAAATAGACTTAACTGCAAAAACACCACTCAGATTATCTTTATAATAAATTTTAAACCACCGCGAGCCATTTAGCCCGCTGTTTACTCTGTCGAGTATGTACTTTTTAGCTGATTCAATATTGTTTACCCCTTCTACCCAAGGCAAAAATGCACCTAAACTTGCCCGACTTAAATTAACAGTCTTCAAAATATCCGCAGCATCGCTTTCCACTAAAGGAGCTAATTTAATGTGTTCTGCAATTTGAATATGCAAGTGTTCTTCCTTGTGAGTATTGATTTTATAGTTGTAAGTTTAAAGCTAAAGATCACTATTAAGTAGCCCCAAACTTATTTAAGGACTGAATAGCCTTTGAGCTAGTAAAAAGATACAGAAAAGTACTACTCTAGGGCAACGTTTTTTTACGTTATTTACTCAAACTTTGATTAAGTAAGAGCATGAACGAGGGATAACTAGGCGATCCATAATTTTGATGTATGGAGTCAAGATTTGACCCTAGGGCAGTCTTGTTACAGCGCAGTGTGTAAACACAGCCAGAAACTGGACTGACATTGGTACTAAACGATGACTGAGGCGAAAGCCAAGGGCCTTAATTAAACTGCCTAAATTCATATGGCGTTCTTTATTCAAACCAAGGTGCATATTCACACCAATCGACGTCATTACTGGGGGCGTAGTCATATTTAAATTGAGTTTGAATAATAAGAACACTTGGTTTTTGAATAAAAAGTTCAAGAAAACACTGCTGCCTGCTTGACCTGAACTTTCTAATGGGTGAGCCCTTTTGCTTTTTAGTTACGAACTTTAAAACTCAAATAATATACCCAATTGAGTTGTTTCATTTCGGCCAAACTCAACTTCAGTACTCGCATACGAAAGTGAAAGTAAAACCAGATCACCCAACGGTACTTCAAATCTTACTTTATAAGTAAAGTCAGTTCCTGTGAATTCTTCCTTTGCCTCAGGGCCTGAGTTTAAAAAAAAGCCTTCTCTCGTGTCTAATTCCCAGCGCGATAACCCCACCATTGGCACAACCCTAAAGTGCGTTGCTAAATCAAATGAATATCCTATCATTGCCTTAAATTCATACGTTTCATAGCTATCTAGAGTACCAAATAATCCATCACTTGATGTATAGGCTAAGTTAGCTTCTGTGACTACATTATTTCCAAATTTATAACCGAGTACATAACCAAGTGAGAATCCGCCAGTATCAAAATCTTCGCTTAAAATTGCAAAATCTTTATCTACTTTTATTTTTCCCGTACCAAGCTCAACGCCCATTCTTATTTGAGCCTCATTGGCATGTGTAGTAAAACTACTCATTAACAATGTGAATGCACTAAGTGAGATTGTTTTTTTCATTTTATTATCCAATATTGAGTTGACCTTAAAAAGGCACTTTGTTGCTTCAAGGGTGTGTTCAATATATGATATTAAGTGTGCCTAAATTAATCCACGGACATAACCGGACATTTTAAGTATTACGTTAGGAAACCTTTCGTCAAAATTGAAATCCCTCCTAAGCCGTAAATATTTAATACCGAATTACAAGAGTGAAAATTGAACAACTCAAAAACTGCCCTTCTAAATCGAGGGCAATTACAGCAATATATAATAGAGCAATCGATAAAACATTTATGGCTTGCCAATCAAATAGGTGTAAGCGAAAAAACCCTTACTCGATGGCTTAATGGCTCAGTTACAAGAATACGTCTGAGTAATTTAAATAAGCTTGCGAGTGCTTTAAATTGTGAAAAAGGAAGCTTGATTGCCCGTTCAGAAGTGGATATTTACCCGAGTGAAGAGAACCGAGATATTTTAGTAAATGAATTGCATAACGATGGGCTTTTGTATGAACTAATGATGAGCAGTAAGATTAAGCTCGCTATTTCTTTAATTAAATCAACATTTCACTCCGCATTACCAAGCGCTATTGTGGCCAACTTCTATATTAAACTTGGTTATGCCGCGCTTATTCATCGTCAATATGAAAAAGCACTACAATATTTTGATAAAGGCCTTAATAAAGCAATTAAAGTGAATGATCTTCCGTTAGTGTTTTCTGCTAATTTAGGCACTGCAATTACTTTACTATTTTCTTGTGAGTTTAAAAGATCACACCATTACTTAGTAATATGTAATGCCACATTACAACACGCGAACCAAGAGAAGGCTCACTATTACAGCACAAATGCACTTTTCTATTTATATTCTGGTGATATAAACGCTGCAATCCAATCAGCTAATTTATGCTTAAACGAATGTGATATAACAACCGATTCAATAGAAAAGAATCTATTTAAGAGTACCGCTTTACAGCTGCTCGGCGCGTGTTATTTGTTACAAGGCGATATTGAATTAGCGTATATATTTTGCGCTGAATCACTAAACGTAGCCAATCTATCTGGGTATAATCGCTGTGTTGCGGTATCAAAAGGATACTTAGCCGCTATTCATTGCACAAATGCAAACTATGTACTTGCAGAGCAACTTATAGCGCAGAGCATTGCCTTAGTTAGTGACGAAGATATTGCACTACCGAGCTTGTTGTGTATCTCATTATTTATTTACCGAAAAACTGGGAACAGTTCAAAGTTCGCGGTTTCTTTAAACGCACTAAACAAAATTTGTAACACGGCTACAGTCCCTAACACCTTTGCTGTATATCAGCTTTATTTAATAAATATAGAGCAAAGTGAGATGCTCGAGGCATCTGAAAAATTAACACATATTGAAAACACACTAACCCAGCTCTCACTTCCGCTTTGGCAGCCATGGTTAACTAAGCTAAGCTAGTATTCCCTCTTTATCGAGAGTTAGTTAAAATTATTTTATCAAATCGTAAAAAATCCAAAGGGGTCACCCATTAGAAAGTTCCGGTCAAACAAAACCAAAGGGGGTCACCCATTAGAAAGTTCCGGTCAAACAAAACCAAAGGGGGTCAAGCCCTGACGAATCCCCACAATTTGATGATATAAATCAATAAGTTAGTTTAAAAAACGGTTGAAGTGCACAGCCGATTTTGATCTTATATGTTTTTTCCGACCAAAGAAATTACAAAGTAAATCGACTATGCACTTATAACCATAAGGGTCAAATCTTGACTTCATACATCATAATTAATTAGCTGTTTATATTCGCCGAAACTCAAATACGTTACTGTATCGGATGGCGCTTCGCTTATCCGACCTACGTTTTCAAATATATAATACGGGTTATTGGGGGCGTGGGTATTGCAGGTTTGTTGGGTTTCGCTACGCTCGACCCAACCTAC
Source organism: Pseudoalteromonas sp. NZS100_1 (assembly GCF_015864285.1). NCBI lineage: Bacteria > Pseudomonadati > Pseudomonadota > Gammaproteobacteria > Alteromonadales > Pseudoalteromonadaceae > Pseudoalteromonas > Pseudoalteromonas sp. NZS100_1. Next base: position 102,404 of record NZ_JADYXN010000003.1, on the reverse strand, counting down.
GTTGTTTGTTTTAAAAACCAGAGGGGTCAAATTTTGACTTCATACTTTAACTGCCTAGAAAGAACTATAGCCGTTCCACCAGTCCCTAATAAGACTCACCTACTACGTATTGTTGACAGTTTTTTAAACCATTTCATACATTCGCGCTTGAAGTTTTATTAACTTCAAGCGCTTTAATTAATATGAACTCATAGGTTAGACATTAAGAGAGAATTGGATTCAGGCCGCATTTTAATCGTCCTTTTTCTTTATCTCTTTTTGGGTTCGCTCTTCGTGCATATTTTGACAAAAAACTGATAGTTTTTTGCCATGCTTTATTCAGTGTCGATATCACGCCTTGTGTTATCGACTCCATTAATTGATAAAACCAACCTTGGGTGTTTTTTGCTACCATAAATGTTGATAGCTCAATACCGGCAAGTTGTTGAACACTCATGCCTATTCGCCTCTTTACTAACAACGTCAATAAACTTGCCCACACCAAGCCTTCCATCATGCTCGCTTTTCTGGTGTTAAATTTCTGAAGGTTGCAATAAGACTTCCATTCTTTAAACAGTAACTCTATTTGCCATCTGAGACTGTAGAGCTTTATTACCGCTTCAGCGCTAAATTTTTCTCGATTTAAGTTCGTTGCCCAATAAGTAGGCTCACTTTTTCCTTTAGGCCAGCTCGCAATCAATCGATAATTCGTTTTACCTTCCACATCCATATCGACAATAACACTACGACGAATATGCTTTTTAACGTCCTTTTGCTTCTCTGTGAAAACCGTTTTAACGCGTTACCGTGACGATTAAAAGCAGCTACTACGGTTGGATTAACCGTGGTTTTAGCCCTGACAACATAAAAGCCTCCTGCTGTATCAATTGATTCAAGATACGATAACTTAAAATAACCTCTATCCGCTAAAAACAAGGTGTCGACTAACGATTTAGCATCAGGTAAAAAATCATATTCAGCTTGGCTATCAGGACTCACTGAGATTTCTTCGGGATAACCTTGAAGCACATCCCAACTCACATGAACCTCTATTGCCGCAGGACTTATTTTAGTAAAGCGACCTTTAAAGGTATCTTTTAAACTATCGTGCACTGCGAACGAACTTCCATCTTGCATTACTATGCGTTTAAAGTCAGAAAGAGTGGCGTCTGTACCGAGTATTTGTTGCTGCCATTCATTTAACGCCACATCGACCAGTGATTTCATCAATAGGCTGAATTCAGGCTTACTCAGTTGATTGTGAAACGGTTTATATTGAACATCAGTTTCCGTCAACTTCACAAAATAGCGATGTAAATCTGTCACGGTGTTTACCGATTTATCGCCTAGAGCCGTTATTAACGACATGACTAATTCGAAAGGTTTTATTATTCGTTTACGGCTACAAAAACGGCTTGTTTTACCTATTTCGTTAATATTAAAATCGTTAAGCACTTTCGTTATTTTGTTTAACTCAGTATTATGTTTATTCATGCTCTGCTTTTGGGATAGATAGTGGTTTGGCGATTACTATCAGATCAAATTCAGAGCATGTTTTCAAGTTTTATTCCTTAAGATCCAACCTATGAGTCGTTATTAACTAAAATTCTTAATCGAATATTTTTATATTTTGCTCGCACTTCTTTAATTTTATTATTTATCATCAAATTCCACGTTAAAACATTATGGCTATATAAACCCATAATGTTTTGCATTTATGGCCATTTTCTTCGTTGCTGCTTTCTTTATAATAAAATTATCAAAGTAAAACAAATCGAGAAATAATATGAAAGCTATTGGATATCAAAATAACTTACCCATTGAAAACGAACTATCGTTACAAGATATTGAACTTGAGCAACCTGTTGCACAGGGACACGATATTTTAGTAGAAGTAAAAGCGGTATCAGTTAATCCTGCTGATTATAAAGTACGCTCAAGTATGCCTGTACCAGATGGCGAATGGAAAGTTATTGGTTGGGATGCTGCAGGTGTAGTTAAATCTGTAGGTGATAATGTTACGTTGTTTCAGCCGGGTGATAAGGTTTTTTATGCTGGAGATATAACACGTTCAGGTAGTAATGCTGAAATGCAATTAGTTGATGAACGTATTGTAGGGAAAATGCCTGAGTCTCTGTCTTATGGTGAAGCCGCAGCGCTTCCGCTTACTTCATTAACTGCTTGGGAGATGCTTTTTGACCGATTAGAAGTGTCAAAACAAGATAAAGAAAAAAGCATATTGGTTATTGGTGCTGCCGGTGGTGTTGGATCTATTATGGTACAACTGCTTAAAAAGCTCACTAATTTAACCATTATCGCATCCGCTTCTCGACCAGAAACAACAGATTGGTTAAAAGAGCTTGGTGCTGATCATGTGGTGAATCACAGAAATAAGTTAAGTGAAGAATTTTCAGAGCAAGATCTAGGTAATGTTGATTATGTTGTAGGTTTAAACCATACCGGATCGCATTTGGTAGAAATTGAAAAAGTACTTAAACCTCAAAGTAAATTCGGTTTAATTGATGATACTAAAACACTTGATATTGCAGCGTTTCAAACAAAAGCTATTTCGGTTCATTGGGAGTTAATGTTTACTCGGTCACTTTTTAAAACACCTGATATGCAATCTCAACATGACATCCTTAATGAAATTGCAACTTTAATTGATAAAGGTTTACTTAGAACTACGGTCGGTGAGAACTTAGGTCAAATTAATGCGGAAAACTTACGTAAAGCACATCAATTTTTAGAAACTGGAAAAGCGAAAGGTAAAATTGTTTTAGAAGGCTTCTAAACAACACTTATTACTACCTATTATTTTAATAATAACGACAACTATAGAGATTTGAATATGAATAACGATATCACTTATTATGCTAAAAAAAGACAATCAGTTAAAGCTTACGATTCAAGTAAAAAAATATCAGCAGAAAATATTGAAAAGATTAAAGAGTTATTACGTTACAGCCCATCAAGTGTTAATGCACAACCTTGGCACTTTGTAATAGCTTCTACTGAAGAAGGTAAAAATAGAATCGCTAAAGCAACTGATGTGCTTTATCCATTCAATAGTAATTCTATTCGCGAGGCATCTCATGTTGTTGTATTTGCGAGCAGATTAGATACTCCAGAAGAATACTTACAAAGCCTTTTAGCTCAAGAAGAAAAAGACGGGCGTTTTGATGCTGACCCTGAAGTGTTTAAAGCAAAAATGGACGGTGGACGTAAAATGTTTATTAATGTTCATAAAGAAAAATTTAACGATGTTCCTCATTGGTTGGCCAAGCAGGTTTATTTGAACTTAGGACATTTCTTATTGGGTGTCTCAGCGTTAGGTATTGATTCTACGCCAATGGAAGGGGTCGACCTTGATATCTTAGATAAAGAATTTGGTCTACGTGAAAAAGGTTTTTCTAGCATATGTGTTGTACCACTGGGTTACAGTGATGCTGAAAACGACTTTAATGCATTACTACCAAAATCACGTTTACCTTACTCAGATATATTAACGGAAGTTTAGACTTAACATCGCTTTATCAGAAAGCTCATTAAGTATTACTACGACAAAAACTAATAGGATTTTTTAGATGATTACTCAAATAGTAAAGTTTGATATTAAGTTGGAAAAAATTGAAGAATTTAAAGAGGCACTTCTTAATGACCAACGTGGTTCAAAAAATGATGATGGATGCCTTGAGTTGCGTTTATTTCAAGATAAGAAACAGCCGAATATTATTTTTGCCTATGAACGGTTTAAAAATAACGACGCATTAACACACCATGCTTCTCAGCCTTATACGGCAGTTGTATTTGATTTACTTGAAACGTCTGCTCAATCTGAGCCGTTAGTCATGGAGTTAAACGATACTACGCCAAGTCCTCTACATGAAAACAACCCAAAGAGTGCTAATGAAGAAGATGATATTTTTATTATTTTCTTCATTTTTAAGATAAAGCCAGGTTACCGTGAAAAAATATTAAATCAATTTGAAATACATATACCCAGCACTAGAGCACAAGAAGCAGGTAATATTATTTTCGATTTGTATACCGTTGAAGGGCAAGATGATACGTTTGCTGTTTATGAACATTGGCGTAAAGAGTCAGATGTTTGGGATATTCACTTCAATCAACCTTATGCAGTAGAGACTGGAAAACTGATGAATGAAGCGGTTGTGGGTGAATTAGAGCAATACATGAATTTTGTAACTGAATTTTAATCATTGCTAACCGTTTGTTAAATAATTTTATTACTAGGCATAAATTTGTAAAGTTGATTCTATGAACATATATATTTTGACTGTTTTGTTATTAAGTTTATGTAAGGTTACTAGTGTATACGCCTATGCTGAATCGTTAGTTGAAACTCAACCTATCTCAGAACGATTTACAGAAGGTATTAAACGGTTAAATGAAATAAACAGTGAAGGCTCAGGTGAAAAAATAGTTAATGCACTGAAAGATGTTTCACCTGACCTTGCAAAATATGCAATAGAATATGGCTTTGGAGACTTACTTAGTCGTAAGATATTGGCAGTAAAAACCAAAGAAATGATCATAATTGCTAATTTAGCGGCTTTAGGAAATGCTCAACCTCAGCTTAAAGCACACATTAATGCAGCATTAAATGTAGGGGTTACTCAAGAAGAAATAGCCGAAATAATGATATTAACAAGTGCTTATGCAGGTTTTCCTGCGGCAATAAACGGCACTTTAGCATTGAAAGAAGTGCTAATTCAGCGTGTAAAATAACTCATTTCAATCAAGGAGATTTTATAATGAAAATGATACATAAATTAACTATTTTACTTTGTTTAGTCTTGATGTCTGTTTATACATTTGCTGATGAACTGAAATCGCCAACACGTACTCTTGATGGAACTTCTATTACATACAACTACACTAGCGGTTGATCATATAACGTAAAATTCGAAAAATCAGGTGTCAGTTATCGTTTTTTAACAGGATCAAAACCCAATACATGGTGGGGACCATTTCCTTACACTGCATTTGAAGTTGAAAAAAACACCTTCCTTGCTGCTTGGTTTGAAGAGGAATACGGTGATTATGTTACCTTACATGTAAATTTCAATACTAATTTATTGTATGGTAGTGCTATTTTACAAGGCGAAACAGTACATTTTCATGGTGCTACAATTGTAAAAGTCGCAAGATAACCTTCAGAGTATTGATATAACACTCGAGGAGGCTCATATTCAACTTAACGAACATGTTAATTTAAGTTTTGAAAAGAAAGACTTAAACGAACAAAAATATTTATTGTAATACTTTCCTATTTATTAAGATTATACAGCTTTTTATAATTTGGTACGTGACTCTCCCAAAATGGAGGCTCGCCAATATTGGTTTGTAATATGTCAATAAATTCAGTAATTAATGGTGTTTGGTTTCTATGTGGGTAAACAGCGTAAATGCCAGTATCCATCATAGATATTTTATGATCGGTTAATAAAGGTACTAATTTTGATACATTTATTGGTTGTTCCAAATTAAATAAATCAAGCATGGTATAGCCAATTCCGTCTTTAACAGCGCCCATCATCGATTTAACATCACTGACTTTATAATTTCCTTTCATTCTATAAATGTTAAATTTATCACTAGTAGGTGATTCACTTAGCTGCATTTGATCTAATGTTACATCACCATTACTGTATATAACTGCTGGTAATGCGATAAGTTCTTCTGGCGTTTTCGGCTGTCCATGTACCTTAACGAACTCTTCAGAAGCAAGAATGACGAAATTTGTTTTTGCTATTTTTTTTGCAATAAGGTTTGATTCGGCAAGCTTTCCAATTCGAAAAGCTAAATCAAAATGGTCGGCAATAATGTCACTTTTTTTATCGTCTAATGAAAGTGTTATTTTTATATCCGGAAATTTTTTTAGGTAACAGGAAATAGCAGGCTGTAAATACATTTGGCCGAAGTCGATAGAAGAAGTGATTCGAATATGACCTTTAGGTGTTTTATGATATGAATCAGCAATATTTTTAATTTGATCTAATGTTCCAATCAATAATTGTGCCTGTATAAGTATTTCCTCTCCTGCTGGTGTTAAAGAAAATGAACGAGTAGAACGATTTAATAATTGAATACCTAAACTGGTTTCAAGTTTTTTAATTTGTTTTGATAAAGATGAACTATCCATATCGTGAAGTGCAGCAGCTTTGGCAAAAGAACCCTGCTGAACAACATCAAGAAATAATGATAATTGATTTGTGATAGACATATAGCTCTTATTCTCCAGCCCAAATAGTAAATGATATAATAACTGAAGTAACTCTTTTTTAAAGATTTTAATGCCCGCTTGAGAGTAATTTATTATTAGGTTCACTTATTAATTGAATCTGAAGGGCTACAAAGCCTAAAAATAGATATTGATAGGCGCCATAAATAAGCGGTTCGACTAAATCAATATATTAATTAAGTTCGTTCAGCTACCTGTTGAACAACATTATGACAATGATTCATTTATGTACGAGCAACTTTGACATCCTCTTGCCATTGTTCAGCCAAAAAATCGATAAATGCTCTGACAACAGGTCGCTGGTAGCTTCTTGACAAATATACAGCCCAAAGTGCCATTGTAGGTAAAAATATGTCAGGTAATAAGTGTATTAACTCACCTTTTTCTAGCGAAGGATTTGCTAAGTCACAGGGAAGATAGGCAAGACCGACACCATTAATGGCTGCTTTTATCAAAACACCGAGGTCATTTGCTTGAATACTGCCAGTTACAGGGATTGAGTGATATTTTTTATCTTCAATAAATGTCCAACTATTTTGAGATAAATGTACCAAACAATTATGCTCAATTAACTGTTTTGGGTGGTTTATTTTATCATGATTTTTGAGGTACCTTGCTGAGCCACATAATACACTTTCAATACTCATTAACCGACGAGCAATGAGGTTTTCATCGGGTTGGTCGGTATACCGCAAAGCAACATCTATGTGTTCTTCAACTAACAATGCATTTTTGTCCGACATTACTAATTTAATACTAACTTTTGGGTGTAAAGCGGTAAACATGGCAACCACCTCGTAAAGCAGGTTTTGTCCGAGCCCTATGGGCGTAGCAATACGGATATCACCAATAAGCTCTTCATTATGGCTACGGGCTAAGCTTTCTAAACCAGATACCTCACTTAAAATGCGTTCACAATGTTGCATAATATCTCGACCTGGCGAGGTTAAACTAACACTACGCGTTGTACGATGTAGTAAACGAATATTGAGCCAGTCTTCTAGCTCCTTAACGTGCCGTGTTACTTTTACACGACTCAAGTCTAATTGCTCTGCTGCATCAGTAAAACTACCGGTACTTGCCACTTCAACAAAACTGCGTAGTGCTTCAAACTTATCCATAAAAAACCTTTATTTCAATATTTGTAACAATCATGTACTTAAATACGTATTTATTACAGTAATAGATTTATTCATAATAACGACATCTTAAATAAATGATACAAACTTTGGAGAATACAATGAAAATAGCAATTATTGGTGCAACAGGTTGGATTGGCTCTACATTAATGAATGAAGCCTTAAACAGAGATCATAAAGTTATAGCAATTAGTCGTGGCGCAAAGAATATCGAAAAACAAGGTGTTACCACACACCCTCTTGATTTACTTACTGATGGAAGTATTAAAGACGCTGTTGCCGATGCTGACATCGTTATTGCGGCTATTGGTGGTCGAGCAAAAAGTAATCATGAAATAGTTGCGAGTACGGCACAGCGTTTATTGAAAGAGCTACCAAAATCCGATGTTAAGCGTCTAATTTGGGTGGGTGGTGCCGGAAGTTTAGAGGTAGCTCCAGGTGTTAAACTCGTTAGCGTTCCAGACTTTCCTGCTGAATATAAAGACGAAGCGATTGCTCAGGGTCAGGCATTAGACGTTTTTCGCAATAGTGATAGTACACTAGATTGGTTATTTGTAAGTCCAGCGGCTGAAATTTTCCCCGGTGAACGTACAGGTATTTATCGTGTAGGTGGGGAGCAATTACTGAGTGATGACCAAGGTAATAGTAAAATTTCTGTTGAAGATTATGCTGTGGCATTGATCGATGAGGCTGAAAAGTCTCAGCATCATAATAAGCGCATTGGTGTCGCTTATTAATAGCTGAAAAAATAATCCTTGCAGTGACCTAATAAGAACAGATCACTGTAAGGATTAATACTATTTAGAACATACCATTTTCGTGAGCCATTTTAGATGGAATCGCCTGAATGCTGTCCCAGTGCTCAACTATCAGCCCATTATCAACACGGAAAAGATCGTAAAAGGCCGTTGGTTGGCCGCCAAAATCGCCTTCACTTTGAGTGAACACGAAGTTGCCTTCGGCAACCACGTTATGAATTTTTGTGTACCCAAAAGACGTTTTATTCTCAGCAAGACTCCCCATAAAATCAAGTAAACCTTTAGTGCCATCTGCAATCCCTGGATTATGCTGATGGTAAACCTCTCCTATATATTGACTAAGTTTATCACCTTTACCGTTCACCAATACATCGGTTACGAATTGTATGACTATTTTTTTGTTTTCTTTCGTTTTATCAATATCCTTAATCATTGTAGGGCCGTCTACCATACTGCGACCACTTACCGTTTTAACCGGCATTTCTTGAATCCCGTCCCAATGTTCCGCGATTAAGCCGTTTTCAATACGAAATAAATCAAATACAGCTAGTTTGCTGCCTAAAACAACCTCACTGTGAACCAATACGAGATTACCTTCTCGAAGTACACGTTTAGGGTGGTAACTGAGCGGCGTATCTAGTGTTTTTAGATAGCCAACAAAACCTAGTAGCCCTGTTAGCTTATCGTGTGCACCTGGATTATGTTGAATATAACCCTCGGCTACATTTTCTTTAATAAAAGAGATATCACCCTGTACTAAGCCTTTATTTAGTAACTCTAAAGACTGCTCTTTAACTGTATCTTGGGCAATGGCCAATGGTGAGCCAAGTGTAATAACAGCAGTCACTATTAGACTTAAGGTAAATTTAATTGATTTTTTCATGTGTTAATCCTGTAATAATTTTAATGTCTACTTTTAGCAAGTAGACTTGATTTATTGAACCTATTCTTACTGCATCATCTTGCATATTAATGCAGCTTATTTAGTTAATTACATTTGCGCTAAGCGATGAAATAAATGCGTATCGATAGCAATAGCTAACATTATTTACTGTCTTTTGTTCCTCCTGAACCTGATCCTGAAGGAGGTTTGATCATCTTCATTTTTTTCGTTCGGAATTCTTCAACATTAGGCAGAGCCAAATTGATTCGATCAAACTCCTGTACTTCAAATTCCATTTCATCAAAGCGAATATCTTCAAGATGACCGCCGACTGTGTTATCGCCATTTTGAAAATGAAAATGTAAACCAGGAATACTAATCGTGCCTAAGTAGTCAGGCGTGTAAATACCGACCAACGTCCCTTTGGTCTGCTCTAGGTTATACATTTGACGACTGCCTAAATATTTAAAAAAGTCGACATCTTCATCTTCAACGCCGTGAGCCGATGCTAAGCGAGCAAGCTCAAAAGTGCCCTTTGCCTTGAATACATAAAAACTATTAACCGACTCAATTTCAGCCGAAATAACATCAGACAGCGCTTTAAATGAGTTAATACCCTTAACCGTAATTGAATGTGTGGGTTCAAATTTTACCATCGACATATATGGCGCTTGTAAATTATCAGGTGCTACTGTTGATGTACCATCAGCGGCAATACTGTAAACCACACCATCAATAGCCGTTAACTCGCCATTGAGATGGTTACTCACACCCACGCCGATATCGCCTAAGGTTTTCATTTCTTTTGCTGTGATATTACCTTCGTAAATGGTATTCATTAACGTAATAGGTAAGCCGTATTGCTCGATTGCTTTGCCTTTATTGAGAGTGCTGTGAGTATGTGTATGTGAATCCGTTTTCGATTCCCCTGCGATTGTATTACTTGAAATACCTAAAATGGCAGTTACGCTTATTAGCGCTAGAATTTTTTTTTGTATGTTCATAGTGTTCCTATTTGTAGTTAATGCCAGAATATTGTGTTTATTAATCAATGATGTGCAGTTCTCAAACTACAGTCAGCCCATGACACCGGCATGCAGATGTCATGGCCAACTTACCAATTTAAGGGTTTACTTCTCTTAACTCATGTAGATATTCAGGAATAGGCCGTTCAAGAGATTCCGTCAGAACCTTCCCTGTTTCGATAGAAAGCGGATCTGTAGTGGAGAACGCACGTGCCACCTCAGCTGATTTCCACCATTCGATGACGACTAGCTGGTTTGGGGTATTGTAGTGGTCAATAAAATATGGCCACTGTTTTAAAACCAAAGATAAAGCCAAAAGGCTCAAATATTGACTTCATACATCATAATTAATTAGCTGTTTATATTCGCCGAAACTCAAATACGTTAGTGTGTCGGATGGCGCTGCGCTTATCCGACCTACGTTTTCAAATATATAATGCTGGTTTATTGGAGGCGTGGGGAGTGAGGGTTCATTTAAGATCGTTGGATGTCGTAGGGTTTCGCTGTGCTCTACCCAACATACGTGTTTGTCTTAAATTTTTACGCAGACAAAAATGGCGTTGCCTGAGCGCTGTGCCCATGGGGTTATTTTGTCGTAGTCATGTTCAAATATGTGAATTTCGAAGTACGGCTTTAGGGCTTCTTTAAGCTCGCTATAACTAAAGGCGACCATTGGGTGCTCGTCGTGCCATACGAGTATTTTGTCTGCAGTGGCTTTTTCGATGTTGAGTTTTAATAGCTGTTTATTGCCTGTACCACTGTAGTGCCAGCCAGAACGAAATGTGAATAAGCTATTTTCACTTGTTGCGGTATGCTCTACAAATGAATCGCTGTCGATTTTGTTTTTATCAACGGCGTTAAAGCAAAATATTCCACCTGTATTTAATGCACTGTGTACGCTAGCAAGGCATTCTTTTAGCTTATCAATTCCGTCGCAGTAATGCAGTGAATACAAAAAACAGGTAATTAAATCCAAGTGCTCGGTTACCTTAAACTCACTCATGTTTTGCAACGAAAATTGCGCTTCTGGGCAGCGAACTTTTGCTTTATCTAGCATTGGCTGGTTTAAATCAAGACCACTACTTTGGTAACCGTTATCTATAAAATGACGTACATGCGGGCCGGTGCCACACGCTAAATCGAGGTGGGTATTTCCGCCATTACCAAAAATTTGGTGCAGCCTGTGAATAGAATTACTTTGGGCTTGATAATCTATATCTGCGCACATTAAGTCGTAGTAATCAGAAAGGTCGGTGTAAAGCGCATTTGCGGACATATAAGCCTAGTGGTAAGTAGTAAAATATTTTTAAGTCGCGCATAGTAAACTAGTTATGGCTATTAGCGAAGAAGATATGAGCTTTAGGTTTGTCGGATGGCGCTTCACTTATCCGAGCTAAATAAACGACCTACGTATTTAAATATTATAGAACATTGTTATAAACGGTGTGGAAGTGGAGATTCGTTGGGTTTCGCTACGCTCTACCCAACATACGTACTATAACTTTAAGCTGCGCTTTAACTAATTCCTAAATACTTGTGTACTTGTATTGATAGGCGCCAGTTTTTGGCAATACAGGTGTCGATTGCTAATTTGGTTGCTGATACTTTTTGGCTTATTGGCTGTAAGTAAACAAGCTTTGGATTAACACCTGTTTTAGCAAATAATTCTTCTAGCTCTTCTACGTGCTTTTGCATAGCAACGGGGTGTTTAATTTCGTTTGCACGCTTCATGGTGCTGGTAAGTACTTCATAACCGCCGCGCATGTTGATTTTTGGCGATACCGTAACCCATGTTTGCTCTGGGGCAAGTATTTCAAACGTGCCGCTGGTTTCTATTTGTGTGCTAAAACCGTGTTCGTGTAATAAGTTACATACTGGGTTTAAATCGAACATGCATGGCTCGCCGCCGGTAATTACTACGTGCTTTGCAGTATAACCACGCGATTGGAACAACGCTAAAATTTGCTCTGCACTGGCGTTAGCCCAATGATCTGAGTCGGCTTTTTTTTCTACGGTTTCGTCCAGCGATACTTTATATACGTTATCAACATCCCACGTTTGCTTAGTGTCGCACCAAGAGCAGCCTACTGGGCAGCCTTGCAGGCGCAAAAATATTGAGGGTGTGCCAGTAAAACTTGCTTCACCTTGAATGGTTTCAAACACTTCATTAATTTTGTACAAAAGAGATCTCACTTACTACCTAGCAGCCAAATTGCTACTATTAAAGACGAAAAAGCGCTGTGCAAAAATTGTTATTTAAGCTGCGGCCGTGTAGTATATCGCGCCCTGATATAAACCTCTATTAAAACTAAGAGCAAAACAGATATGACGCAAAAAGTAGTTGTTATTTATTCCGGCGGTATGGACTCATTTACCGTATTAAATAAAGCCCTGCAACAAGGCCATGATGTATATGCCCTATCATTTGACTATGGTCAGCGTCATGTAAAAGAGCTTAAAGTGGCAGCAAGTGTGTGTGAAAAATTAAACGTTCCGCATAAAATTGTTGATATTTCGGCGATTAACCAACTTATTGGTGGCTCATCACTTACTGATGACATTGAAGTCCCTGAAGGCCATTACGAAGAAGAAAGCATGAAAAGTACGATTGTACCTAATCGTAATATGATTTTGCTCTCGCTTGCTGTTGGTTACGCGGTATCACTTAAAGCTGGCCAAGTTTATTACGGCGCTCACTCTGGGGATCATGCTATTTACCCTGACTGCCGTCCTGAATTTGTGCAAAAAATGGATGATGTGTGTCGTATTGCTAACTACGACGCTGTAGAAATTTTTAGCCCATACTTAAACAATACTAAAATTGGTATTTTAACCGACGGTATTGAAATGGGCTTAGATTACAGCCAAACGTGGACTTGTTATAACGGCCGTGAAAAGGCCTGTGGTAAATGTGGCGCGTGCCAAGAACGCCTTGAAGCATTTGCACTAAATAACATTACAGACCCGTTAGAATACGAATAAGCAGCAATTAATTAGTAATACAATTGCTGTAAACAAAAAAGGCTATCATCGATAGCCTTTTTTGTTTGCTTAATTTAACGTAGAGATTACAACCAGCGTTTTACGCGCGCTTTATAGGCGGTAAACTCTTCGCCAAATAATTTAGTGAGCGCACGCTCCTCGGGTATTATTTGAAAAAACGTTAAATACGCAATAAACCCTATAATACATAAAAGTGCCCACAAGGAACTTAACCAAATACCCCACCCAGCTAAAATAAATGCAAAACCTACGTACATTGGGTTACGCGAAATCCGATAAATACCGCTAGTAATAAGTTTTGACGCTTGCTCAGGTTTATTAGGGTTTACAGTGGTGTTTGCTAGTTTAAAGCTCGCCACACCTGCAATACAAAAAACACACCCTATAATGAGCAAACTTGCTGCTAAGTAGGTAATAAATGCGGTGAAATCAATAACACTGTAATGCGCAATAAGCGCCATTATGCCTGCAAAAAACAGCACAACAATAACCGGTGGGATTTTATTATTTAACATGGCAACTCACTGTATTGACTAAAGTATGTTTATTATATGGTGGCTATGCTGCCATTAAACAATATCTAAAGTGTATAAATGATGAACACACTCAAAGCTGAGCTTAAGTGAACTATACAAATTAAGTTACAATTGTCAGCTTTATCAAAAGCGCTTAAAGGTTATACTTTAACCATAAACGAATAATAAAATGATAAGGAATGAGATTATGTCTGGAACTACGATGATTGTACTTATTGTGCTAATTTCGGTTGGCTCAGGAGTGGTTTACGATATGTATAAAAAGCATCTTGAGTTTAAGCATAAAATGCAAAACAACAACAGCGATGCCCATAAACAACTAGCTGAAACAAACGCACAAGTGCTTGCACTAAAAGAGCGTGTACAAACACTTGAGGCTATTGTTACTGATTCAAGCTTTAGCGTTAAAGATGAAATTAATAAGCTTTAAATTGTTATAAATAATTTGGATATAAATGCGCGTTTTCTGGCTGCTCAATACCATGTGCAGCTAAAAAGCCACCAATAGCTTGCCCGCATCCCTGTGGTGCTCGCCCGCTGTCTATCTCAAAGTTTAACTGGTTAGCATGTTGCTTACCCATAGAGCACAGCCCTAAGGTACTTGGCGAGCGCATAGCGATACTTAAGTTACCTATTTGTTCAACCACAACGTGCTTACTAAAGCGTGCAAAACCTTTGTACTTAAATTGCTCGTTCACGTAGTCATTACTTGTAGCTACTAATGCCGTAATTAAGCCATGTAAAAAACTATTAGCAGATGAGTCTGCTGTTAAAAACGAAATAGTTTTGTTATTAAACTCGCTAAGTTGGCAACCCTCACATAAAAGCTCAACGGTATATAAATGTTGCTCAGCTACTTGCTGCTGGCTTTTAAGCTCAATACTTTTTCCTGCAAATACAATACGTTTAAGCACTTCATCAACACGACTTTTTGCACTTGCGCTTTTAACAAGCTCAGGGTTTTGCGCCATTACAGGTAAGTCGTGATGGTTATTAAATGGCGTGCTTGTTGCGCCGCTTTGCATTAACTGAAAAAGCTCTCTTACTTCATGTTCACGCGCTACTTTTAACGCTAAAAATGCAGTTTGAATAAGTTCTGAAGTAGGTAAGTTTTCCTCTACTATCCAGCGCCTGCCAAATAATAGCTTTTTGGCTTTACCTTCATTTGTAGATGCACTTTTTTGATAGTTATCTGGGCTCAGCACTGCTACTTGCAGGTAAATTTCTTCACCTTTTTGTGCAGCAAGCACTCTAAAGTGAGCCGAAAACTCAATACTCTCAAGCACTTCATTTACGCTTTGAAGCGTGTGCTTGTAACGTAAAAAATGTTGTGGCACTACCCAGCTACTATTAGCCAATTGCACGAGGGGTGCATAATAAATAGGTTGCTCGTAACTGTGTTGCCATTTTTGCTCATTGCTAAGCAAATGATTAATGTGACTCTTGTTATCTGACATAAATAAACCAAATAAACTCGCGTTGTGCGATATAAACTATGAACACATTACGTCGTCAATGTCGTAATTAGATCACATGTACGCCCTACTTTCGGGCTTTTTTAACTATCGGTGAGTTCTTGATAGTCTGTTATAACTTTTTGATAGTATGGCTTATCTTTATTAAGCATTTTATTATAATGATTTATGAGTTGCCGTTGGTACATAGCGTGTTCTGCACTACTAACATCCCACATATTATTGCCGGTATGACTAATCTCATTATTGCTACTAAAGCTCACTTCAATCACTTCATAAAAACGTTTGTTGTCGTAAACTATTTGCTCACTTACAAGCCCTAAACCTAATTGCTTTAAACCAGCTCGTAACTTATAAGTGTGGTGCACCGGGCATAAAATAAAACGAACACTCTGCAAATTATCAACGGTATTATTAGCAATAATTTGTTGTATTAAACTTAACAACAGCTCACCGCCAACACCTGCTATTACAACTACTTGGCTTTTACTTTGAGCAATTTCAATTTTGCCTACATCCTGACATAAGACCTGCCACTGCGGATTTTTATTACAGGTTTTTTGTAATTTATTTATAGATGATAATTGCGCTTCTAGGTCGTTCATTAAAGTGGCGACTATATCTACAAAAATAACCTGGTTTGCAGCTGCGCGTTTTAATAGCGCCATGCCTAAATAACCATGGTCGCAGCAGCAATCCCAAATAATATCGTGATGCTGCGAAATTAATGTATCAATGGCAGTTAGGCGTTTGCTGAGCTTCATTTAATCAGGTATTTGTGACGTTTTGTAGATAAGTGCTTTTAAGCTTCTGTCGCTGTCTACTTCAATAAAACGCTCGGTAGGGGCTAGGCGCTCAACAAATTCAATTGCGCCTTGGGTGTGCTCGTTTATTAACGCCTTAAACGCCTCTTCGCTAAGCTCTGGGCTATTAGCGCACAATAACAATTGTGTGGTATCGCAAAGTAGCTCTGGCAACCTGCGCAGCACTTTTTGATAGTCTTTAGTTAAAATAAAGCTGCCTTTTTGAAAGCTTGGCGGATCAACTATTATTAAGTCAAACGGGGCTGCTTTTTTTAGTTTTCCAAACGACTTTAAAATATCATGAGGTAAAAAACTCACGCCGCGCTCAAAACCATTTAATTGATGGTTTTGCTTACCGACTTTAAGTACGCCTTTGCTCATATCCATGTTCATTACATGATCCGCTCCGCCTTGCATGGCTGCAAGCGAAAACCCACACGTGTACGAAAATAAATTAAGCACTTTGCCATGCTTACTATTAGCCATTACAAACTCACGGCCGCTGCGCATATCGGGAAATATTCCGGTATTTTGGCGGCTCTGTAAATCAACCAAAAAACGAATGCCGTTTTCGGTTACAACATGCGGGTTAGGTAATTGCCCATAAACCACGGTGTTTTGGCTTTGTACGCCAGCGCGCTGCTGATAAACAAGTGACGTAATAAGTTCTGGCTGGTTTTTTTGTGCCCACTGCCACACAACATCGGTAAGCTCGCTTAGTGTTTGTTCGTCAATTTCGTCGTACGAAACCAAAAACAAACTTGGCGGATAAAAGTCTAAATTAATATGACTTAACGCCTCAACACTGTGGCCTCGACCATGAAAAACACGGCACAGTTCATTTTTTAAAATTGGCGCATCTTTAAGCGCAGTAATAAGAGGAGTAAAGTTTGCTGTCATTTTTAATTAATCAACTGTTGTTGTAGTTCATGTATTTCATCGCGAACAGAGCCCGCTTTTTCAAATTCTAAGTCGCTTGCGTATGCATGCATTTTGGTTTCAAGCTGCTTAATTTGTACGGTAATTTCTTTGGCGCTAAGTACCTTTTTAGAGTCTTTACGAACAAGTCTAAGGTTATCTTTAGGGCCGGCTTCTTCGCCTATATCCATCGCATCAAGAATCTTTTTGGCTAGTGAATGCGGTTCAATACCGTGTTCAATATTATAAGCATGCTGAATTTCGCGTCTGCGCGCTGTTTCGTCCATGGCCTTAGCCATCGATTTTGTGATTCTGTCGCCATATAAAATAGCGCGACCATCTAAGTGACGTGCAGCACGACCAATGGTTTGAATAATTGAACGCGCCGAGCGTAAAAAACCTTCTTTATCGGCATCAAGTATGGCTACTAGCGCCACTTCTGGCATATCCAGGCCCTCTCGAAGTAAGTTAATACCCACTAACACATCAAACACGCCAGCACGTAAATCACGAATAATTTCAACGCGTTCAACTGTGTCTATGTCTGAATGTAAGTAACGCACTTTTACGTCGTGCTCACTTAAGTAATCGGTTAAATCCTCCGACATACGTTTGGTCAAAGTGGTTACAAGTACACGCTCGCCCTTCTCTACACTTTTGTAAATTTCTGATAGGAGGTCGTCTACCTGATCGCCTACTGGGCGAACTTCAATAAGTGGGTCAAGCAGTCCTGTTGGGCGAATTACTTGCTCTGCAATTGCGCCCACACAACGCTCTAATTCAAAATCACCAGGTGTAGCCGATACATAAATTGTTTGTGGTGAAATAGCTTCAAATTCTTCAAAGCGCAGCGGCCTGTTATCCATTGCAGAGGGCATTCTGAAGCCATACTCAACTAAGTTTTCTTTACGGCTTCTGTCGCCTTTATACATCGCGCCAATTTGCGATACGGTTACGTGCGATTCATCAATAATCATCAATGCGTCGTCTGGGAGATAATCAAGTAACGTAGGCGGCGGATCGCCTGGCGTACGACCCGACAAATAGCGGCTGTAGTTTTCTATACCAGAGCAATAACCTAGCTCTCGCATCATTTCTATATCGTATTGCGTACGCTGTGTTACACGTTGTTCTTCTACTAATTTATTAGCACTGAGTAACTGGGCTCTTCGATCTTTTAGTTCTTCTTGTATTTTATCGATAGCACCGAGTATTTTTTCACGCGGGGTAACATAGTGTGTTTTTGGATAGATAGTGGTGCGTATTATATGCTTTTCGACGGCGCCAGTAAGCGGATCAAAAATACTCAAGCGCTCTATTTCGTCATCAAACATTTCTACGCGAATTGCGAAGGTGCTAGATTCTGCAGGAAATATATCAACCACTTCACCGCGTACACGATACGTACCACGGCTAAAATCTATGTCGTTACGCGTATATTGTATTTCGGCAAGGCGACGTAGCATGTCGCGTTGATCTACTTTTTCGCCCACTTTTAAAAGCAGCATCATTTTCATATATGACTTAGGGTCGCCCAAACCATAAATAGCCGATACCGACGCCACAATAATGGTGTCGCGGCGTTCAAGCAGTGCTTTGGTTGCACTTAAACGCATTTGCTCTATGTGCTCGTTTATCGAGGCATCTTTTTCAATAAAGGTGTCGCTTGATACAACATAGGCTTCTGGCTGGTAGTAATCGTAATACGATACGAAATACTCAACCGCATTTTTAGGGAAAAACTCTTTCATTTCTCCGTATAGCTGCGCGGCAAGTGTTTTATTGTGCGCCATTATTATTGTTGGACGGTTTAAATCGTTAATAATATTAGCCATGGTAAAGGTTTTACCTGTACCAGTGGCGCCTAATAATGTTTGATGTGCAAGCCCTGCTTCTAGGCCTTCGCACAGCTGTTTAATCGCTGTTGGCTGATCGCCTGCTGGTTTAAAATGTGATTTCAACTGAAAATGGTCGCTCAATTATTGCACTCCTGTAACGATTCGCCGCTCAGCGTTTCTAGTTTTTTCATAAACCATTTATACGCCACTATTGCTGTAAATAAGTTACCTAAAGCAGCGCCAATAAACAGCCCTAATAATCCGGCTATTTCGTTGCCTACATAAGCAAATGGTACATAAAATATGAATAACCGAATGACACTTAATACCAGTGCGTACATTGGTTTGTGTAAAGCATTAAACGATGAGTTTGATAATATGATCACCCCTTGTAAGCCATAGCTTAACGGGATGGTATAAATAAAGAGCTTAATTACATCTATTACGGCTTGTTCTTTACCAAACAATTGGCTTATAACACCTGAAAATGCAATGAGTAATACGTAAATAGCAAATTGCCATACCATCACAAATTTTAGTGTACCGGTATACGCTTCTTTAACGCGGCACAATTTGCCAGCCCCAAAATTTTGGCTAACAAACGGCGGCAAAGTCATAGATAGCGCAAGCACTAATATACTTGCAATAGATTCTATTCGGCTTCCCACTCCAAATGCGGCTACGGCTTCTGGCCCGTGGTGCGCAACCATAGCGGTCATTACGGCCATTGCAACCGGTGTAAGCATGTTTGCGCCGGCAGCAGGCAAACCAATTTTTAATATTTTACGAATAGCGCCAGTCACTGTTTGCTTGCCTGCTTTTAGGCTCAACAAGCGTTTTTTAACCGCTAATATATATAAAATAATAACCACAGCAACCGACCATGCAATAACACTTGCTATGGCAGCGCCTTGAATACCTAAGGCAGGTATTGGCCCAAAACCAAATATCAGTATAGGGTCGAGTACGGCGTTTATCAGCCCTGCTCCACCCATTACTATACTTGGCGTTTTTGTATCGCCACTGGCGCGCAGTACCGAGTTACCAATCATTGGGGTTATTAAAAATACACTACCGATAAACCATATATTCATGTATTCGTGTATTAACGGCAATACTTGTGCGCCCGCTCCTAGCAAAGTAAATATGGGGTCAATCAGTAAATACCCAACAGATGACAACACAATAACCAGAACCACACCAACCATTAAAGAAATACTGGCGTCAAAACGCGCTTCATCTATTTTATTACTACCGAGCGCTTTTGCTATTACCGCCGATGTACCGATCCCCAACCCTATTGCTAAGCTAATAACGGTAAAGGTAACCGGAAATGTAAAGCTCACCGCTGCAAGCGGCTCAGTGCCTAGTAAACTTATAAAGAATGTATCGACAATATTGAACATCATTAGCGTGATCATGCCGAATATCATCGGGATGGTCATCGTCTTTAATGTGGGCAAGATGGGATCGTTTAGTAAATCTGGGCGAGTCTGGGATTTTGAAATTGCGCGCATGAAATAAATAGGCCTCTTTTACTGAACGAATCATTTTAAAGCATCAAGGCAGTTCAAGCCACGGATTTATCACTACAATTGAAGTAATTAAAGAAGTAAAGATTCGAAAAAATAGTAAAACTTAGTTTTTGCATCTTTTTGTTAAAATAGAGCCTAAACACACCAAAAACCAATTAAAACACATTTTTATAACTTTTATTACAAACACCCAGTGATATATGATGCTTTTTCACACAAAGGTACTGCTTGGTTTATCGTTACGAAAAAATTCCCTCATCGAGTTGCATACATTCAGCATCAAATCATAACCCATTGTTTTATATTGAATTAAAAATAGTGATTTAAAAGCTTGAAATCGTTGTAGCACCCTAAACCATTGGTGCCGATGATGTTCTTAAAGTTTCATAAACAGAGTTATCCACAGAAACCGTGGATAACTCATTCAAACCCGCATTTATAAAGGCTTTGAGAGAGCCTCCATTTTCAGTGATATCCAACCAATTGACCATTTGTTAATTGTGGCATTTTTATAAACTCACGTGTAGCCGCCGACCAAAATTGGGTAATCGCACGGGTTACGTTGGGTAAATGTTAATTACCCAAGTAACTCGCGCGGGTTAGGATGGGTAAATACAAGAAATGCCCGAGCCTAAATAATTAAATATATCTGCTCAATTGCTACTTTTGGCCAATTTTAAAACAGCAGTTAAACACCTAACCTAACAAATTTTTAAATTAAACTTCTATTTCTGTATACGGCAACATTGGGGCTGCACCAACAATACGGCCATTTTCAACGTATGCCGCACCTGATTCAACGCTATCACCCAACACAACACTCTGGCTGCTATCACTATATTGAACGTGTGTGGTGCCGTTTGAGTTCACTGTAACCACTGTTACTATTGTTCGCTGCGTTCTATCAAGCACTGAGCCTAGCCGGTTGAGTGTGTTAGACATTGCTGATCACCTTTACCGTTTGGCTTACTGTGATAGCGCCTGAGTCGCTAATACTTGCGCTTATATCCATGTTATCGCACGTTGCTTTGTAGATGGAGTTGGCATATGTAACACCTACTAACATGCCTGGTCTAATTGGTGGTAAGTCGTTTAGTAGTTTTGTACGAATAGTGCTTTGCTGTTTGTTGCCACTATTTGCAAGCTCATATGAGCCGCGCTGCCTTGCTGCTTGGTTGTCTGTTACTAATGAGTCAACTACGTCACTTGCAAACTGATCGCCTTGCGTTCCCGCACGTTTAATTTTACACGCTACGCCTTGCTGTTCTCCGCGCACAAATACCGCGTTATTCGTTTGGTTAATTGTTTGACTTGTATTGTGCTCAAGTATTATTGAGTCGTTTAGTATTACATCACAAATAGCGTTTTCAGTATCCCAAGGCATAACAGGCCAAGCAGGTATAACTGAAACAGTTTTGTTAGCGCTGTCTATATCAAGCATTGCCCCTACCGACTTAGCAACACTTAAAAGCGCAGCTGCGGGGGTTAAATCAGTATAAGTAAATGCCCCAGTTGGTATTGGGTAATCTATCATTTTATTATCGAGTGACCAGCCTGTATTTACTAAAATATCAGACATGATCCCCGCTAACGTTTTAGCCGTTGGGTTGGCGTAGTTTGTTGCGCGAGCATATGGGGCTGATAAGAGCGCAAAGCGACCACGACAGCTTGCACTATAAATTGAATTTGCAAAGCGATTGGCAGTGCTAGGCTGCTCACAAATAACATAAAAATCGTAGCCGTTTATTGAGACTTTTAGCTCTTGGCCCAGGGCGCGTTCAAAGTCGATACGAGAACAGAACTTAAGACTACCCGTAGCACTAAACTGGCTGCGAGATACTGAGTAATTTACGCTACTAATTAGTATTTTTACGTCGTCTGAAACACGCACGCAATTAATGGTTGGCTGCATGATATATGTATTCCTAATTTGAGGCTCGATAGGTATTTTTCTGTCTATTGTTGGTATGTCATCATCACTGCGAACTAAACCACCGGGCAGGCCCCAATAACACACTTTATCAGGTGCATTGAAGCGCATTTTTATAGAGCCTGTTCGGGCTTGATATGGGGCGTTAAAGTCGAGTTTTGCATAGCCTTTAAATGGGTGGCTTCGCCAATAACAAATATATTCTTTATCTGTTTGTCCGTAGTAGATAACGAAAACTTTTTGATTTAAATCAGGGGTTACTCGCCAGTCGAACTGCCATGAACTTTCATTAATTAGGCCTGTTCTCCAAGGCATTAAAAGCGTGGTTGACTCAGTATCTAAGTTGTTTAACCACGAAATTGAATTTTGATTTTCTTCAATTGGTGTATTAGGTTTAAACGTTAATTCAAATATGTTTGAAACGTTAAGGCCTGTGCGCCAAATAGCATTTAGTTCTGTTTGTTCAGTGTCGTTTCCAGACCATTCGTTATTGAAGTTAACTTCATAACCTAAACCGCTGTTGTAATCAAAAATAATTGATGCACCAATGTTAACTGATGTCCATTCGATAGTTTGTTGCCGTTCTTTAATCGCGTGGCCATACCAATTTATTTGGTAATCAACAGCCACCTCTTTTGACTCAGGTTCAACATAATCAATGTTAAACCTGAGCTTTATTGGTGATGTAGATATTTCATTTGAGTAGCGCTGTTTAAACCTAATTTCAATCATTTAGATAAGTCTGTTATTTCTGCAATTACTCCATCTAAAATAGCGCCTGTATAAGCTAAGTCATCATCAAGAATTATGCATGTTAATAAGGGATCGACACTGTATTTTGCTGGTAGTGTTATTTTCACTGTAGGGCTATTTGCTTTGCCATAATATAAACGACTGCCATTACTTCTATCTAAGATTAACAATCGCTCTGCATTTGGATCTAAATCTATGTTTAAAGATGAAGCTGGTATATCAGTTAATCCTGTAAATACTTTTGACAAAGTAAAGCTTTTTTCAGCAATAAAATTATCAACGGTAATATCAATAAAGCTCAAGCCAGTTGTAGTATCACCGTTCGTTTTGTAATAAATTTGAACCGAATCTACATCTTGAGCTGGTAAATACTCAAACGGCCCCCAAGCGGCTCGCCTTGTATATTCAGAAACTAACCTACGTCCACCGGTTTTAAGTATTTCAACAAAGGTACACCTTGTTGAAGATCCACCGACTGCTATAAACTTGTATAAACGCTGAAATTCAACAGCAATAGGTAAAGCGGTCTTTGTTCCTGCGTAAGGAGTAAAAACAGTGCCATTTAAGTAACCATCTTGAGAAACATCACCAACATAAAGATTAGTCATCCCATACCTCAGTATTTATTAGCAGCCTATTCGATGCGCCATCTACAGATTTCAAAATTAAAAATTCATTTCCGTAATTTACGATAGCGGGCCAAATTAGCCGTAATGGATGACCAATTAAAGAAGTAAACAAGCCGGGTAACTGCCCTCTTAATGCTGGTCTCGTTTTGCTTTCAAACACTGGTTTAGAATCTCTATCTAAGCTACTTCCGTAATCTTGATGTATTAGTAAAATTGGCTCTAAATAATTAACCGGAATAGATTCAGTTTCAGGGGTTGGTTTCTTTACGGTATCTTTAATCAATGTTGGGATATACTTCCCAAAATGTTCAGCGCCGTCAGTGTCATATATATGTATAGGAGTATTATATCCATCATACTGCCTGTCATTTAAAAACATAATATTAGAGCCATAGTTAGTACCTGCGCTACCGCTTGAAAGGTCTAAATCTTCTGAAATAAATGAGCAAACAGCTATGAATTTAGACGAATCTCCTGTGATAGCATTAGACAGATCACCTACAAATAATCCTGCTTGATATAACGTTGATGGCATCTGATAACTACCTGCATAACAAAAAAAACAATAAAATGCTTTAGTTGTTCCTATAATTACCCAAGCTGTATTTTTATCCGGAAAAACCTTAAACGCTTGTTTGTATCCTGCGCGCTCTAGGTTATCAGCGTCAAATACATTTCTAGCAGACTGAACTCTAACTCCTTTATCATCATTAACACCAGATGCACTACTAAATACAACCGAGTGACCAGAACCTTTATTTTTATATGAACAAGCTAACGTTTCATCTAGCTCTTTAATCCAGCCAAGCGGTTGCTTTGAGCCATAACCTGTCACTAAGCACTTATCAATAATATTAATTAATTCACTATAATTACCGTTTACAACTTGCGGTGCGCCGGGGTCATCCCATCTATAAACTGTTGGTGTTTGAGCCATTATTTAATCCTTATTACCACGAAAACTTAGAGTTGAGTTGTCACGCGTTATTTCTGAATGTCCTGGTGAAACTGAGCGGGTTAGCATTGTTGACTTACTCGCTGCAAGCGTTTCAAATAAGAACGCTTCACCGGGGTTTAAGCCTGCGCCAAAGGACTCTTTACGTAATATGAAATACGGAGCGCCTGCAAAGCTGTTAATAGGCGTACAGTCGTTTAATGTGTCACCGCTGTATATGTTCCCCACTGATTCACCAATCACGTTGTAAGCGGTTGTTGATGTAAAAACAATGGCCCAACGCTGGGCTATTGCGCCTATATTTGTAAGCTCAATTGGGTATTGAACAGTATTAATAGCGCTTGAGGCAGCAGCACTAGAATCAGCAAAATTGTTTTGCCAAGCGGCCAGTGTGCGCTCATCTTTACTTTGCGCCTGAAAGTCACCTAGCACCTGTACGCTGCTTATTGTTGCACCTGCTGGGTATGCGCGTTTAAGCGGTGTTAATAGGCTTAATATACTACCGCTGATGCCACTAATAGTAACCAACTCAGATTGAATAGCCGTGATTATAAATGGCGGGCTAAACCCACTCACACCGGCATTTATTGTTATTTCACCTCTGCTTTTGTCATAGTTGTAATTTTCGTCTGTGGCAGACCACAAGCTTTCTCCTTGCGCATCGGCTATATCTACAAAATTAGCATCAGTTATTGCACTAATGACTTGGCCACTAGTTAATCCCTGCAGCTGAGTTCGCTCTCTATTTTGAACGCTGACTTGCCCAAATTGATGAAATATATTGACAATACCGCCTCCGGGTAATTTTGAAAGATCAAAACCGCCATCTGGCGAAGGAACCGTAACCTGAGAAACTTCGTTATAGTCGTAACGTATTGATTCGGGGTTTACATCAACTGTAAAGGTTATATCAACATAACCTGTGGCGCTCACTTCACCTGTAGCGCTAGTGCCAGTTATTGCACCGCTTAAATCGCTAGATGCGCTAAACTTAGTACCGTCTGTTGTTTGGTAGGTAATATAAAGCGAGTCTCGTGCAAAAGAGCTGTTAGGCAATTGCCATTGTTTGTGGCGCGTTTTCCTATCGCCTTTAATAATTGTAACCCCAAGGTTATCATCAACGGTGCCGCTGTAATCAACGCCGTCAATATCTGTAATAATCCCGGTTTCATAATCAATCGTTGCAAAAACATAGCCATTGGCAATAAAGCGGCCTTGTTTATCATCGGTAAAAACTTTTGTTTCATCTGTTTTTCTAAGTCGTGAATAACCGGGTAAAACAGTCTCACCTGCTGCAAGTGTTACGTTTTGGTTTGCTGCAAATGAATGGAATCTAAAGTCATCTTTACTAAAGTAATTGAGTGTAAAATATTGGTCTTTAGTTACAGCTGAATTTCTATCAAGTATTACGGATACCGTATTGCCATTGAGTGAAAGTTCAGATTGCTTTAAATCAAGAGTAACAACCTTATAAATAAAGCGCTCGTAAGGCTGACCAGAAGGAGGAAAGTAAAGCTCTTTTGTATATTTATAGCTTTGGTAACTGGCATTAAATACTGGTGAATCTATTAGTAAGTCGGGTACTTCAATGTATATTTCAGTTATATCACCGTAACTAAGTACACGGGCGGTTTTAAAACCCACTTCACTATCAGGACTTAAATTAAGCGCTTGTGTGACAGTTTTGACACTTGGCGTTAATGATCGACTTCTTTCTGCAACTCTTAGCGTTTGGCTATCTGCTTCAACACTTTCGGTTAATAAGCTTGTTCCATGATACTTAGTGCTGGCCAGTGATAAATAAGGCAGCATTTCTGCAACTGTGTCAGTGTCTTTTAAGTCAGCAGCTTCAACCAGCAATACATTTACAAGCGGATCATCTGGCTGGTCGCTTAGGAATATGTGCGCGTCCTGCAGGCGGCTTGAATCGTCAGTGCTTAGCGCTGGGTATAGCTTCACTAAATCAAATGATGAACGCGCATGGTCAATGTCACTGATTGAGCTAAATACATCGTTAAGCTTGCCACTTACAATAGCGTTGCTTGTCCGGTGTCCGCCTGCGTGTAGCTCGTTACCTATGCGCTGTGGCTTAAATATTTTTAAATCGGTTCTTTGCATTATCGGGCCTTTAAACAGTTTTTAAACGTAGGTTTACGTTTTGAAAATAGGTAGGTGCGGAGTCTGAAAAATGCGTATGTGGTTTACCCTCTACCGGCTTTTGGCTGTGGTCCCACACCACATTAAATACAGTGCCGCGTATTGTTATTTCAAACTGAGTTAGCGTTGTGTTGCCGTGTTCAAATAACGGGTTAAACACGCTGGCCGCCTCAAAGTCACTGTATAAATTGATTGAGCGCCCAGCGGGTATAATCGTTTTTTCTATATGCTGCGCACCATTTAGGGCACGTTCTGACTGCTCAGCAACGGCGCTGTAATCGAGTTCGTCTAACCAAACAAAGTTATCTAATTGCTGGGCGTTAATTACTATCATTGTGTATTACTCAGTTGCTCTAATGTTTGTAAAAAGCGTTCTTCAAATTCACCATAAATGAGCTGTTTATCAGGTAGCACAAGCTCTAAACGCACTGTTTTGACTGCGTTACTATTTCCAGCATTCGTAACTGGCTGGGCCTTTAAAGCGGCTGTTAGCTCCTTTACTACTGAGGCTAAGCTGTTTAAAGCGCTGTTAGATGCGACGTTAGAGCTTGTATTATTTTGCGAATACTTGGGTGCTTTTGGTGTATAAGTTTGTGTGGGTGCATAGCTAGGCGTGTAAGCCGGTGTTTGACTTACTTTATTGCTGGGCTTAAACGCTTCACGTCGTGCTTTAATCGCATCATTAATTATCTTTTTATTCTCAGTACCTAACTTGCTCAACTGCTGGTTAAGCTCTTTATAAATTTTATCTAAATCGGCATTCGTTTTGGCGGATGCAACACTTCTTTGGTACTTCTCCAAATGCCCAGTTTCATAACCTGCTCTTTGTCTTTTGTTACGTTCGGCTCTAATCTCGGGTGTATCTAAGTCATATGCATTTCGACCATTATTTTCTTGATAATCGACTACTTGGCTAACGCTTGCGCCAGACGTTTGGCTTCGTTGACTGTAGTAACTTTGAGCGCTTTGTGATGCATTTTGGTATGAGCGAGATACATTATCTAATTGTCCTATTTGCTCACGTAGGCTTTTAGTTGCAGAGTCACTTGCCCTGGCTTGTTCTTTAGTTGCTTGAGTGCCTGCTTTGGTTGATGTTGTTGCGGCATCTTGTGCGTTTTTAAAGTCACCTAATAAGTTATTTACAACGGCTAGTACATCGCTTAAACGCTCTTTTTGGTAATTGTATTCTTGAGCCGTTAACGCGCCCGATTGATAACGACTATTTAACCGTTCAAGCTCTGCGGTTACATTACTTTGTTGGCGCTGTAATTCGCCGAGGCTTGCAAGTTCTAACTGCTGCACTCGGGTTAAATCGTTTGTTTGATCAGCTAAGCGTTGTTGCTGAATAGTAAGTGCTGCTTGGGCTTGGGCTTTTTGCTCAGCGGTAGCAGTGCTGCTTGCCATTACTTGCTGATTAGTAATAATTGCGTCGCGGGTTTGCTCTAGTTCACGCGTAAAGCGGTTTACTGCATCGCTGTTAGTATCTGTTACCGGCTTAAGTGCGTTGGCCTTTTCTATCAGCTTGTCTAGCTCTTCGGTAAGCCCAAGCGCGGCAGCTGCGGCTTGAATACTTGAGGGTACAGTTTGGTCGGTAGCATCTGCGGCTTTTATTGCGGCTTCGGCCCACTTTAAATACGCTTGTTGCTGTATAGCTAAGGGCTGCTCAGACTCTTGCATTAACTCATAAGCTGCACGTAGCTTGTTTGCGGTATCGTCCAGCGCTTTAACTGAGGTTAAGCCCAGCGCCTCGTAGGCTTTACCCACATCACCTGCAAATATTTTTTGACGCTCTAATAATTCGCCATGCTCAGTAAACTTAACTTTTAGTGCATCTAATACAACTAATTGGCCCTGGTATTGTTCACCGGCGGCAATAATAGCAGTACGAGCCGACTCTATACTTTGTAAAAAGCCGTCTACGCCTACGGTTACACCATCAAGTGCAGTGGCTTGTTGCTGTAACGACTCTATGGTTTTTACAGCGTCGGGTAATGTTAGGTTTAAAAATGCCTGGCGTTCTTTTTCAGCTGCTAAGGTTTTAGCTGTGGACTCGGCTAATTTTTGCTGCTGGTATTCAATATTTACATAACGGTTGGTTACGTCATCCCATACTAGTGTGCCTGCTTCTATAAGCGCGTCTAACTCGGCCATGTTAGTAATAACTAAGCCAGTTGAGTCAGATAACGATTTTAATTCATCGGTGAGTAATTCCGCTTGCTGCGCTGATTGCTGCTGTGATTTACGTAGCGCTTCTTCGGCTACAAGTAAGTCTTTATATAAAAAGCCAACCTCAATTAGTTCGCTAATTAACCAAGTGTATAATCCCGCTTTAGCGACTGTTTTAAGTGCTGTACTCCACTTTGCAGCAGCTATACCTGCCGCATTGGTCGCTACGGTTGTAGAGCCAACTGCTGCGGTATAAGTTCTTAATGATGCAATGGCCGTTGCGGCACCGCTTATTACACTTGTAAAATAGTTACCTACTTTTAGCGCAAGCCACACTTTAGCTACGGTGGCTATTTCTTCGCGGTATTCGTAAAGTGTTGTTGCAACGCCTTTAATTGCTTCACCCGTACTTACAATAACATTACTAATTTTTTGCGCCCACTCTTGCAAGCGTCCATCTGCGGCCATAGCTGCAAACTCAGCATTGAGGGCTGTTATATTAGCTTTTAACCAATCCATGGCGCCACTTTGCGCTATTAGGTTATAAAACTGCTCCATATTGTCTTTAGCGTTTGATACTTGCCCGCTAAAAAGCGCCATTTGTGCAGCGGCTGAGCCAGCACTCGCGCGGCCCATTTCATCTATTAAGCCTTTTATTACATCACGCCCTAACTGGCCTGCACTTGATAGCTTTTGCAGCTCAACGGTGTTTTTACCGGTGCTCTTTTCTAATAGTTCCCATACTGGTATACCGCGCTCAATTAGCTGTAGTATTTCTTCGCCTTGTAACTTTTGTTTAGCCCAGGCTTGGCCTAATGCAAGGCTTACGCCCTCAACTTCTTGAAAACCACCGCCTAACTTTAGTGCTTGGTCGGTAATGGCTTGCATGGTGCCATCCATTGGATCAAGGCCAAAGGCTTTCAATTTTACAAACGCCTGGCTTACTTCACCCATTTGCAATGGGGTGTTTTTAGTAAAGTCTTTTACCCACTCTGTGGCTTTTTCACCACCAGCTATGCCGCCCATAAGCGCCTGCATTTGAACGCCTAGCTTTTCAAACTTATCGCCAGTGGTAAATACTTGGGTTACTGCTTGAGCCACACGGTCAAGGCCAACATAAGCGGCAGCCAATGCGGTTACTTTACCTATAACGCCGTCTAAGCTTTGCGCTTGGACACGTTGCGCTGTGGTTCCTGTGCGTAAGTTATTGCTAAATTTATCAACTGAGCGGCCAGTTTTATCAAACTGGGCAGCTAAATCGCGCTTGGCTGCGCGTAGATTATTGGTGTCTACGTCTGACTTTTTAAGGGCATTTTGTAGTACGGTGTGCTTACTTGCTTGCTGTGTAAGCTCGGTGCGCATTTGTGTTAGGTCTTTTTCTGCGGCATCGAGTGAGCGTGCAAGCTGCACAAAAGGCTTATCGGTGTTTTTAGCTTCGGTTTGAAGTTTATCAAGGGCGAGCGCCGCAGCGGTTGTAGCAATTTCTTGTTGTTCTAATTTTTGCTTTGACTGCTCAAACGCACGAATAAGATCAGCTTGATTAGCTAACCCGTCTAATTCTTTAGCAAGTTTGCCTGCTGTTTGACCTGTTTGTTTTGCACTGTTGTCGGTTTTGTCTAACGATTCACTGAGGCTTTTAGCTGCTGGATTAGCTGCATCTGCGCTTTGCTCAATATTTTCAAGCTCGGTTACTAGCTGCTCAATATTTTGCTTGCCTGTGGCTTCGGCAACAATGCGTAGGGCTAATTCTAGGGTTTTATTTGCCATGGTTTTAACTCAGTTTAAACAGTGCTTGAATGGGTAGATAAAGGGACGAACGCCCCTTTATAAATACGCTTTATGGGGTTTATTCAGCGTCTAGCTCGTCAATGTAGTACGGCTCTTTTTTGCCTGTTACCAGTTTGGCTGTTCCTTCAAGCGCAGCGGTTACAAACTCACTGCTTGCTAAATCAAGCTCAGAGGTTGGCATCATTGAAGTGTCGTAAATTTCAAAGTTAACTTGCTTACCATTGGCTAAATTTGTGCCTTCACCAAAAATACGTAAGCGCGTTTGCGATACTGTTGCACCATTAATGCGTTTACCGCTGCGGGCGTTGTAACTACCTGTTACGGTAATGCTGCCGCCAGCATCCAATGCACCGCCTTTAATAGCGCGTATCATGCCCAGCGCAAAGTTAAACTCGTAATCAACACCGACAGACAAGGTTACAGTGGCTTGTTTTACCACTACATCGTTTGTAAAGTTTTGCCCTGGTACTGCAACCCATGATTGATTTGCAGGCATTGTTATAGCTTCATCGGTTAATGTACCGGCTGCATCGTTGATGGCAGCTACATCGCCCATAAGCGCCAGCGCGATCATTTCGGCTGGCTGGTCGTCAAACTCCCACGTAACAACCGTTGGCTTACCTATTTTTACGTCATCAAGTGCTTGGCCTTTGCTGCCTTTTTTATTTGATGTACGTACAACCGAATCGGCTTCGGCTTTAATACCTAGCTTAGTGGTGTTAATTGGGCCAAAGATTTGGCCGGTGCTTACGCCTTGCTCGTTTAAGCGGTCTACAAAAATGTTGCCCGCTAGTAAAATACCGTCGCTCATATTAAAGCGCTCCTTTAAGTCTCATTTGACAAGTAAAAGCCAGCGGGTAATACGCATGGCCTTTGGTGAATTGGGGTTTAGCTGGGGTGTTTACTCTAAGCCATGGCCCCGTGCCATTAAGCACTTTGCCTGCCATAGCACGAATAATGTTTGTTAGGTGCTCACCTGCATTTGTGTCTTGCTTACGCACAACCAATACAACAATCCATGTTTGAGTTAACTGCATTAAATAACCTGCATTTTTACTCTCCGGTAAATTATCGCCGTAGTACATAAGGTGAATACTGGGGGTTGTTTGGCGGTCTTCTTTTACGTCGGCTAACTCGTCGCTTAAATAAACACGCTTAATATCTGGTACTTGTTCAAGTGCCTGTTTAAGTGGGGTTTGAGCGGCAAAATAGTCGGCTGTAATTTCAAACATTAAATAAACCCCTTTGACTTTTCACGTGAAAACACAGTACCTGCGCTTTGTATGGTGGCGGTGTCTTGCACTTTTGCGTCTTCGCCTAGTGCATTAACCCCTATGCTTAGTTCTCCTTTAGCCACTGAGGTTAAAAACTTTACTGCGTCCTTGTAGCGGGTTTCTATGTGCTCTGGGGTGTCGTTTGTGCCTAATTTATAACGGGCAATATCACAACAAAATTGCTCAAGTAGGTTAGGCACCGTTACAAGCGGCAATTCATAACGCCCAGCTAAATAGCCGTTAATCATGTCGCTTGCATCGGTAATGGCCTGCTCAATAACTGCAATATTAATTACATCGGCTGGGGCGTCATCGCGTTCACTTAAATAAATAAGTTCTTGCTCGCCAAAGCGCTTTTGCATTGCGGCTATTGTTGCGTAGGCCATTTACTCGCCCTCGTCTGCTTTGGCTGCTTCTTTCAGCCATTGCCAAGCCAAATCACGGGTAAGTGCAGGCACTTTAACTTTAATAACATCACCTTCGTTTTCGCCAGGCGCTTCATAAGCTACCTGCTCGACAACCGGCTTAATCTCCATTTGAGCATCAATCATTAATGCAATAACAGGTTGCAGCTCTATTGGTGCTTGGGTGTAATCAACTTGAGTGTAGAGTTTAGGGGCATCTAAATTTGCACCCATGTTATCTGCGTCCAGCTGTGGGTTCTGCGCAGTACTCGCATCGAGCGGTACAATTTGCACCGATAAGCGTGGATCATTTTCAATTGCTTCAAGCTGCTGTTGTGTAAGCTCGATAGCTGCAATAGTGTTTTTTCCGCTTGGGTGTGCAATGCCACCACGGCGGTAGCCCGTAGGCTGCGTGCAATGCACAATGATAGATGCAAGCGCAGTGAGCTTAAGGTTTTTAGCCATTTCATTATTACTCCTGGTTTAAAGTATGGGGCTAAGCAGCCCCGTACTTAATAGGGTTTTTTCATGGGGTTAGCTGTTAAAGGTAATCAGCTACTAGCAGCTCTACACGGCCTTTAAGTTCGTTTGAGCTGTTTGATTCCATTTCACGCTCTAACATGCGGGTTGCTAGCTTTTCCATGCTTGCTGGTACAACCAACATGGTTGGCTTAATACCTAACTTACGGCCACCGTCGGCGGTAAAACTGCGCATTGTTTCAATGCTGTCCCATAGGTTATCTGGTGTTAATGCACGTTTGTTAGCAAAAGCTAATTGCCAAAAACCAAAGCCTGCTGCATCACGGCAATCAACGCCATAACGGTATTCTTTGCGAGTGAATACGGCTTCATCGTCGGTTTTTGTCATCGCAAGTAAGTTAGGCTTTTTACGCTCTTGAAAAATAAGCGGCTTAAGTGCTTTTGAGGTATCGAGCACGTACCAGGCATCACCAGTGTAATCAACATCAATCGCCATATTGGCAGTAGACACCGCAGTACCTGTGCCGTCGGCTTTAGGATAAACGGGGTGTTCTTCGTCAAAATAGTTTTGCCCGTCGTAGCACAGCGTTGTAAAACCTGCCGCTAGTAATGGAAAAATCATTTCGTCTGGGTGAATGGCCGCCGCGTTACCCATTTCTTTAAAAATAGGTGAGTACACGCCTAGGTTGTCGTCTTCAATATCGTTGCGGTCTACGCCTACCGTTGACTCGTAATCGTCGTTGGTAATGGTGTACGCCTGCGATTTCATACTTTGAATATTTCGATCGCCAATCCATTTAGCCAGGCTTGGGAACTTACCCAACCAGCCGTAGGTATTACTGGCCGATGTAGATTTAATTACACTGGCAATTTTATTAAATTGCGGTGCTGCTTCTGATTTACCTTGTTCAAACTCGGTTTTAAAACCAGTAAATAATGCGGTTAAAAGTGCTGAGGTCACTAAAGCCATTAGTTTTGCTCCTGTTTAGCTTTGGCATAAGCCGTGTGCGATAGACCTAACTGATCTGCTGCATACTTTTCGTCTGCGGTGAGTGCTGCTAAGCCGTCTTGGTTTTGCGCGGGCTTAGGTGCATTAGTTGTTTGCTGAGCGGTTAAGCTCGCAATAGGTGAACGGGCATCTAACACCGCTTTTAACGCGGCAATCCCTTGCTGATTACCTAAGCTAGTTAGGTATTCTTCTTCGCTAGCAATCACACGGCCATCTTGTTTAGCCTTGTTAATTTCCTGCTCAACCGTTTGGGTATCACTGGTACTTTTAAGGGCAACCATTTCAGTGTGCAATGCGTTGTAGGTTTCAACCGGCACATACTTAGCTAAATTAACCTCTATAGGGCTATTTGCTTTAAGTGCGGCAACGGCATCGTTTGCGTTACTTAGTTGATTGGTAAGCGTATCGGCTTCATCGGCCTTAGCTTTTAAAGCAGTGAGTGCTGTTGTTGCTTGGGTGTAATCTGCATCGGTGACGTTATCACCATCCACAGCTATACCTAGCAAGCTCAGCAATTTTTGAGCTGCATTCATGGTATTTTCTCCATTGTTAACATGGGTTTTAGAACTGTTTAAAGCGCTTTTTAAAACGGCTACTTTGTCCATACCGTCTACCGCTGGGTCGTTAGTAAGGGCAAAATGGCGTAATTTGGTTGGACGGCCTGTTTGTTTGTCGTAATGAAAAACAGGGCTTATAAAGCGGTATTCGTCGTTTTT
This sequence comes from Pseudoalteromonas sp. NZS100_1, assembly GCF_015864285.1. Taxonomy (NCBI): domain Bacteria; kingdom Pseudomonadati; phylum Pseudomonadota; class Gammaproteobacteria; order Alteromonadales; family Pseudoalteromonadaceae; genus Pseudoalteromonas; species Pseudoalteromonas sp. NZS100_1. The sequence continues at coordinate 67,983 of NZ_JADYXN010000003.1, read as the reverse complement.
TAGGTGAGCGCGGGCGCTGGGTGTCCAGCGTACATTAAGGGCATACAGCCCCTCGCCTGGTACGTACTCTAAATCGCTTGGGTTAAACCAACCGCTAGCAGGGGCTGGTTTGCCGTTTTCTTCGGCGTGTAGGGTTTGGTGCTCGTAGTCAAAGTGGTAGTCGTTGGTGCGTGTGCTAGCTGTGCTTTTTAACAGCTCATATGCAGCTTGGTCTAGTAACCAGGCATTAGCAGGCACATCGAATGGGCGGCCATCGTGCGAGTTAAAATAGCCGTCGGGCATTACCATTACGCGCTCGCTTATACCTTGCTCGTTAATTTCGCTTGCAAAGCGGCACGCAGCAAAACCTAGGTCGGCAGGCTTGTTAGCAGATAAAACAGCCAGCCGCGATGTAAGTGAGGCAGTTCCAAGTAAGTATTTGGCAAATGTTTTTTTCATGGCTGAGCACAGTTTGAATAATCTGTGCTCAGTATGGGTTTAGAATTGTTTTGGTTGGCCGTGCGGTGTTTCGGGAATTTATAAGGGATATTTACAGGTTAAAAAGTGAATTTGGGTTTGTCACAATAAAACTGGAGTCAACATTAACAATGCAACCCTGTTTAAACTCTGTTTAAAAGCAGCTGTAAAGGCTTTTCATAAGTTTCGCAACCCAAAGGGTAACTAAAACTTAAGAGACTCTATGACTTCATTAACAATCACTCGGAGCCTTTTTTGTACATCATCATAATCTACTTTATCTAGACTATCCCAAGTATCGAACTTATCTTCAATAAATAACTTATAATATGCATTATCAGTTATGCGTTCAGCTAACAATTCAGATTGATTACTACGTAATTGAAATTTGTTAAGTTTGAAAGAAATTAGAAATAGAACGTCTTGGAGACTTAATATCAAATTTTCTAATTCTTCATTTTTACATGCAAAATTAGATTTGAATTTAGCTTCATAATAAAAGGCCTTTTCTTTTTGGGCCATAAACTCTTGCCAAATTTCATGTAATTCTTTTTCTAATCTATTATTTTCAAATCTTATATCATCTTTCTCGAGCTCTTCCAACTCATCAAAACCTCCAGACAGCTCGCCATCATTGCTCTTGAATCCTTTCGTAACTGAGTGGAAATTTGATGCAATCATAACAACGTTACTTGTCAAATAATTCCTTAGCTTTGGTAACGATCCTGTTTGCATTCCAACTCGCTCATTTAAGCCTCGTTGTCTTAAGTACTCCCTCCTTGCATATATGAAAGCAGCTATTGATACCAAAAAGCCTGCAAAACTTCCAAAACTAGAAAACTTGTCAGCTAATGATTTATCACAAAAGAAAATTACAATTAGCCCCGTCAACATGAAAAGTCCTAATAAAAAATAAAGAAGAATCTCCCAGTATGGGGAGACTACATCATCTAAATATTTATCTAATTTTCTTAGCATATTACTTTGTAACTCTAGGGGTGCTAGATGTTTCATTTGGAGCTTGTTTTCTGAAATCTAACTTTTTAAGAAATTCCATGAACAATTCACTACTATCGGTATGGTAAGTATCTTTTTCGATACTGTTTTGCTTTTTAGAACCAAACAGGCTTTCAACTAGGTTTACCCTTAATTTAATTTGTTCTGCCTCAGGTAAACTTCTTAAAAATGGATCTATGGTTTTCAAATCAAGTGCAGTTTGATGTAAGTTATATTCTTGTTTTCTGTGTTTAGATGACTCCCTTGATAAATAGGTTGCCGGAATAGATAGAATAAAAATTAGTACAGCTCTTAGAATTGTGTTTTCCCAATCAAAACCAAACTTTGTCGATTCTACAAAGGTAAAAATAGCTATAATAATAATTCCTAACATACAACCCAAAGAGCCGTACCTTAGATTGTCTGCGATTCTTTTCTCTGATATTGCACCTTCGTCAAAAGAACCAGCTATTACACCTTCACTTGCTATCTTTAATAGTTCATTTATTTCATTTTTTTTAGTTTCTATCTCTTGCTTGGCTTTTTCATATTCATCTTTAAACGCCTGAATTTGTTCTTTTTGAGTCGTTTCTATTTCTGTGATTTTATTACCTAGAGTACCAAGTTCATCCTTATATTCACTAACACTACTTTGAATTATCGATAAAGTATTGCTAACTTTTTGCTCTGACTCTTTAACACTACTTGATAAGAAAGTTAATAACTGTTCCGCTTTTTCTTGAGATACCCTTATAGTCTCACCATGTTGTTTTTTAAAGGAAGCAGCTAATTCATCGAAACGTTTTTCGTTTTTTAATAATTGATTATTTTTAAGTGATAGTTCTTGTTTGATTTCTTTTTCATCTTTTGTTGACTCATTACTAGAGATAGATTGAATTAATTCAAGTAAGCTAAAAGTATCTTTTTGTAGTCTATTGATATTATTTATACCGAAAACTTGTCTACCACTTGAGGACTTAAACCCGACTTTTTCGCTTGAAAAAAACTCTTTAATTTCATCAACAACCCTTATAAAATCAAAAATCGAGTCCATTTTTTTACTCAATAAAACAATATCTATTTCAGCAATTTTTTTTATTGAAGCAAAAATTTCTATCGCGATATCTATTAATTGGAGCGCGCTATCGTTTCCAACTACTGTTAACTTTAAGTCACTAAGACCTTTACTAATCGAGCTAATTTTATGCCGAATATTATTAGATATCATTTCGTTAATCCTTTAATTTTTTGTTAGCATACACAACCTTGAACTAACATAAAAAGAATAATTACAATATAAATTTACCTAAAATCATAATAACTTCTTTTTCGTCATCATCCGATAACCCTAAAAATGGCCTTGCTGGGATGGCAGCTAAATGAGGGATCATATCGCTGGTGCCGCCAAATTGATGAATAGCGGCGTATTCCATGTTTGTACCAAACTCTAATGATTCGTCCCCCACGTTATAAGCGAACGTGTCGCGCAGTATGTCGTTTAGTCTAAGTATTTTATCTTTGTTCTTTTTTTTATTCTTTGCGTAGTCGGGGCTAAGTGCTTGCCATGGTGTGCCGTCGGGACTGCGTTGCTCGTCAAAGTGATCGCGATGAGTAAGCATTAAATACTCCCCTACGTTACCCAATGCTGGCGCTAGATTGTTGGTTTTTTTAATAAGCTGGGTTAGCACGTCGCTTACTGCTTGTGCGCCTTGAGTGCTTATTTGTATTTTAGCGCCTGCCATTACACTAACCCTTCGTTAAATGCTTCTAGGTGTGTTTGCTGGTCTAGCCCTGCAATAAGTGCCGGTAATAGATCGGCTATTTGGTCGGCCTCTTGGCCTTTGGCGCGTTTTTCAAGCTGTGCAAAATCGCGGCACGTTTGTATGGTGTACGGGATTTTCTTTAGCAGCTGCTGCGTTTGCTCGATTAATGTCATCGTCTTTTTTCCTGTGATTTGGCGGCATCTTTTACTAGTTGGTCTATCCAGCTTACTAAGTCGGGTTGCCATTTTTTAAGTTCGTTACGAGCAAGCGCCCAGGCGGTAAATGCCTCGGCAAATTCTTCGTACTTGTTGGCGGCTCCGTAATAGGTTACGGGTAAGGCGTTTTTTAAAAAAGCCGGTGCGCCTGCATAGTAATGCACTTGGTGGCCTAGTTCGTGTAGCCATGTGGCTACCACTGCATGGGCTTCGTTTTTATCCAGTGCGTTAAGTGTATCTGATATTGTATGATCACGTTTTAAGGTTTGCCCGTTGTGCTTAAAGCTGTACTTACCTGCGTTGTTAGCCGCGAGCTTTACGGTAAGTGCGGCGGTGTCTTGCACAGCTTGCATGTCTACTTTTGCTAAATTTTGGCTGGCTTTTACTTTTACCACTACGTGCTCAAACCCCACAGAGGTAAACCCGCCTACCCGTTTAGGGTTACGGGTGGCATATTGCATGCGGGCGTAAAAGTCGTCTACGCCTAGGTATTGCCCAACGTCGCTGCGTATGGCGGCGTTTGCTTTAGAACCTGCGCTCATTTCGTTGCTTTTTACAAACAGGGTTTTAGTTTGCTTGGCGGTTAAAAAGCTGTTTAAGCCGCTAAGCACTACGCTATCGAGCATTGCTAATAATGGGTCGAGCTTTAGCGCGGTGACGTTTTTAGCGGTGCTGTAAGCCGATGGTACAATGCGGCTTGCTTGATAATCTGCTACGCGCTGTTTAAACGGTGGCTTGTCGACCACTTGCTTTTTAGCCAGGCTTGTTAGCTGGGCAGTATTTTTGGGGGTGTAGTCAAAGCCCGGATCAATCCCGCGTGGTAGTTCAAACTCTTCGCCTGTTTTTTTGCTTGTCCAGGTGTAGTTACCATTATCGGGTGCTGTGCCTACGGTTAGGCCACGGCGCTTAAGCTCGCGTTCGCTTAGGCTAAACTTTTTACATTTACAGCCCCAGCCATTTTGCGGGCTGTGGGTGTCCCACCATGGATCATCTACCGGTAATACTAGGTTATTCCATTTTAAATGCAGTACGCGCGGGCTTTCGCTATCGCCGTGTTTGTATAGCGCATAAGGGCGGCTTGCTTTAAGCGCTTGTATTTGCCCCTCACGCCCTGCGTTGTAGGCTTGGCGTATATTGGTTTCGTATATTAACTGGCTGCGCCATGCGCTCTGGCCGTTATGCTCCCAACCGTAACGCGCTTTGATATTATCAAACTCTTTTTGAAACCAGCCCAGGCTTTTACCTTCACTTATGGCTTTGTCTACTGAGGTGTAAAAGTCGTTAAGCATGTCAGCTTTGGTTACGCCTGCCACCATAAACGCGCGGTTGTGGGCGTTTTGCCATACATCATCCCAACTGGTGCTCGGTGTATTTAGCTTTTGCCTAAAAAACTTTATACCATCGTCAAACGGGAGTGAGCCGTATCTAACAGCCATTTAACGGCCCTCATCCACTTCTAGCGCGCCTAGTAACTCACTGGCTGCCATAGCCTTTGCCATTAGCTCGCTAAAGCCCTCAGTGCTTATGTGTGGCTCTAGGGCCAGTATGCCGTCGCGTATTTCTTCTAGGCTGCTGGCGTTTTTAACAAGCTCGGTTACGGCATCGCTCATACTGTTTAAGTGGGTTTGTGCTTGTGTAGCTAACTGCTCGGCCACTAAGTCGGCGTTGTCTTTTGGCGGTGCGTTTTTAAGTGCAGCAAAGCCTTTAAGTGCTGTTGGCTCAGTAGGAGTCAGGCTGAGTATCGCCTCGCCCTTTTCAGGTAATGGTATTTGGGTTTTTTCGCTTACCCATTTAGCCGGTATTGGGTAGTTAACTTCTGTAAGTATTTTAAGTGCTGGCGCTAATAATGCGATGTCGTCGGGTTCGCTGGTATCAAATTTAAAGCGTGGTATACGGCGCGTGCCTGAATAGCTTTTAGAATTGAGCGCGTGCATTGGGTAAATAATATCGCGCGTTATAGTGTTGGCTACTTGTTTTAAATCGCTTTCGGTTATGTCGTTTAGTACGTCCATGTGTACATTACCAAGGGCGTTTGTGCTGGTTTTACCGTCGGCTTGGCTTGTAAGCGTTGCGCCTAATACCGCTTTACTTTGAGTGGTTTCACACCACTTGATCATAGCTTCAAACGGGTCTGATTGACCATTGGCGGCATTTTGAAATTCAATCTCCATCCCCTTCGGGATAATGCCACCTGCGTTATGACCGATGCTAAGCACGGCACGTAACAAAGTGGCTTTTTCATCATCGCTGGCACCATTGGGGTATTTACCTAAGCGTAGCGGTAAGCCGTAAATCTCTAGGAACTCTGCAAGGTCACGTATTGAATAGTTTTTAAATAAGTAAGGCCATGCCACCGTTGAGGTTAACCCGGTGCGGTGAATATACCCCGATTTACTGCGGTGAATATGCGCGCACCAGCCAAACGGATTTAGTGTTTGCCCTGTGTAGCTGTTGTCGCGCAGCATTAACTGGTTGCGGTTATCTGGATGGGTTTTAAATAGGTTTTGGTCGCGAAACTCGTAGCCTGTAATAATGTGCTCGCCGCCATCAAACGCCCAACTTAGCTCGTTACACGAAAACGATTTTAGTATTGCGTCGCTGCAATCAAATAGTAGGTCGTCTAGCCATGTGGCATCTTCAAGTATTTCTTGGATTGCTGCGGCGTCTTTTTCTTCTTGCTCTGTGGCGTTGCGCGGCGGCTCTACTGACCAATCGTATTTAAGCCAACCTCTGCGGCGTTTGGTTAGTTCGCTAAATAAGTGGCCGTCTTTGTCTTCCATATCTTTGGCTAAGTCGGCTATGGCTGCTAAGTCTCCAGCTTCTGAGTCTTTTAATAGTTGCGATAACTTAGCAGGGGTAAGCGCTTCACTTGGGTGCTGTGCAAATTGACGCATTAGCATACCAACGCGGCTATCTTGCTCGGTTTGGGTTTGCTTAAAGTCGGTTGATTTAATTGGGTTGCCGTGAATATCTACTATTTTGTTCATGGGTTTACTCTAACTTTAATGATGGGCTTAATGCTTAGCACGTATATATCAAGCGTTAAGGTGTGTTGGTGGGCCTTGGCTAAACTGGCGGCGGTTATGTCTAATTGCTGTACTTGGGCGGTGAATATCTCTTGATAAAAAACCCTAAATCGCCGCGCTACCATGCTGCTTTACGATCACTTGCAATGTCGTCGCTGTGGTCGGGGCGTAAGCTATTAGCACTTTGCTGGGCTTTGCTTGGTAGTGGCGTAAACTCTATGGCGCTGCCGTCCATTTCGGCTGCACGTATTAACATGGCGATTGATACGGCGCTATCTCCGTGGCGCTTGTTGCCATCGGTGCCCGTATTTTTACCTTTATCTACCTGTGCAATACCGTTTTTAAGTTTGATTTGGCCTAGGTCGTCTAGTACGTCCTGATCTTTTGGTAGCGTTATATTATCGGTTTCAAAGTAGTCTTTTAGTTTTGGCATCCATTCGCGATACCAGGCTTGTGATAAATGCACGCTATCTACTAGCTCGGTGCCGTATTTAAGGCTTGCAGCTTCGGCTAAGTAACCACCGTTACCTGTGGCATCAAACGCAAGGCCGCGTAGTTTTGGTAAACGGTCACAAATATAAAGCATGATTTGCTTTTGCTGCTCGTAAGTAACGTTACGCAGCTCGACCATAAACGGCACGGTTAGGCTGGTGTCTTGGTTTATTTCACCAATACTGAATACGGTTAAATCGCCTTTACGCGCGAAATCCTCACCAAAGGCATGGGTTAGATCAGGATTTAACCTACTGATTAAATCATCAATATTTTGCTTACACCATGTGGCTACGTCTTTTACGCGCTGCTCTTCGGTCCAGCTTTCAAAGTCGGTGGGCGCTTCATAACGCAGTACTTTGCAGTCATCGCTTAGTGCACGTTCACGCAGGCGGCGGCTTAGGTATTGCCCTGCACCTTGGCTTGGTACGCAGTAAAGCTCCTCGTTGGCGGCATCTTGGGTTGGGTAAAAATCAACTTGATTGGCGAGCCATGCGTCTTCTTTTTCTTGCGTCCAAGTTTGCCCACTCACTAAACAAATGCGTTTATAAAGGCCATGCCTAAGCGCTTTATCAATAGGAATATGATGCACAGAATACTTTTTAAGACCGCGCCGAGCTTGGGTAATGAGTGTGTTAAATAAGTTATCTACGCCGTTATGGGTCGAGATAATACGTACTCGCCCGCCCCACATAGTAAGTGCCATGGCGGCTTTTAGTACTTCGTCTAGCTTGTCATGGAATGCGGCTTCGTCTACTACTACGTTACCTTGGCGGCCACGTAAGTTGCGCGGGTTTGAGCTTAGTGCGACTATTTTTTTACCGGTACTTGGGAATTTAATTTCAAAGGTATTTATTGATCGCTTTGAGCCGTCGGGGTCTTTTTCTTCAAATATGCCCTCTTCTACTTCGCCCATAACCATGTTGAGCTTTTGCGCCCAAAATGCACAGGCGTCTATAAACTCCTTAGCCATTTCTTTGTCTGAGCCAAGGTAATAGGTGTTTTGTGCGTTTGCGGGTGCAGCTGCGCTTAGTACGTCGTCTAGTGCTTCGGCAAAGGTTAACCCAGTACGGCGAGACTTTTCGGCAATTTTTACTATTGCATCGTCTTCCATCCATGCTTTTTGATAACCAAAAAGTATGTCGGTGCCCATGGCAACCACTAACGAACCTGCCACTTTACTAAGCGGTAGCTCGTTGGTTTGGGTAACGCTTTGCGCTGTGCTAGTCATGCTTAAGCCCTAATATGTCGCGTTTGAAAAATGCCAGCATGTCGTCTGCGGTTTGCGGTAAGTTTTCGTTTTTAACCTTTTGGTCTAGGTCTTTAGCGAGCTTTTCAGCATAGGCTTTTTCTATTTCTTGCTGGCGTTTGTGCGCGGCCATGGCTGTTTGCTCTAGGCGCTGAGCTGCAAGCATGGCGTCTTTGATGATTGCAATGTCTATCGGTTCGTCATCTGGATTAGTTACTTGCTGCTGTAATACACGGTACAACTGAGTACGAGCCATTTCTAAAATAAGCTTGGTGGTGTCGCCTGTGGGCTTATCGCCAAGTTCAGCAGTAAGCGCCTTAGTTGTCTCGCGTAATTCGCGCAGCTTTTGGCCTACAGCTTCGGTTTTTTGCGCATGGCGGCTTAAGCCACTGCGGCTAATGGTTGCGCCGTCATCTAAGCCAGACTCAATAATAAGGCTGTTTACTGCGTCGAGTATTTCGCCTTGGCTAAAACGTTTATCGCGTAGCATTGAGTCGAGTTGATTTTTAATGTCTTCGGGTAGCAGGTCTACTTTGCTGGGTTGGCCTCTGCGGATTGACTCGCTCATAGTTAACCTCGTGGCCCTGGACGTTTAATACCAGGCACGACACTTATGCCCTCAGCGACGTCTATGCCCGATCGCGTAATACGCGCAACCCATGTGTTTTCTGTAAGTTTATCAAGTGTTATATAGCCGTTTTGCTCTAACCAATTGAGTAAGGTTTTAAGCTGATCACGACTGCAACCCAGTGCATAGCGCTGTAGTACATCGGCTAGCATGCTGGTGTTAGCGCCAAAATCGGCGGATTCTTTTAGCGTTATTAATATGCTAATTCGTTGGTGTTCGGCTTGAACTTGTAACATTGCCATGGTGGTTTTTCCTATGGGTGGGGCTTAAGGGCTGGCACAGTTTCTTCTACTGGTTCGCCGCATTTCATGCAACGAAACAATGTGTAATCGGTTATGCCTTTATTAAAATCGTTGGTGGTAACAACCTGAGCGTGTATGTTTTTATAACAAGCCTCGGTTTTATCTACGCCTGTAAGTACGGTGATTTTTGCGCCGCATTGGCACTTGTCGTTAACTATCGCCACTGCGCGTGCCTCTTAGTTCGTTTTCCATTAATAAGTCGGTTAAGCGTTTTAGGTCGGTGAGCTGTGGGTTAAGGCCATCTATTTTGCCGCTAACTTCTATTAGCCGTTTATCAAGTTCGTGTAGGTCGTCCGCATTGGGCAGGTCCTCTACTGTTTTTTCTACGGCGCTTAAACGGCTTTCTAACACCTCATGCACCTTTTTAGTCACAAAGGTGCTGCGCAGCCATGCCAGTGCGCCAGCGCCAACTATGGCTACACAAACGGTTATAAATGCCTTTTGCCACTCCAAAATAAATTCCATACTAATGCCTGTAATGCTGTTGTTGTATTTCAATGAGTGATTGGCAATCAACACAGGTGCTACAGTTTTTAACTGCTTCACGGCGCTGCTTTGGTATATCTATGCCGCACTCTTGGCAGTGCATAAACTCTGCACCTGGTTTGTTTGATTTTTCGCGTTGAATGGATAGCGCAGCATCTAGTAGGTGTTGCTCTATTTTTTGTGCGTCGTCGAGTTTACTCAATTTGGCTTCCTTACTTTTTCAATTACGTTTTTAATACTTTGCTTAACGCTTGGCGCAGCCTTTTCAACTGTGCGACCAATAACGTAACCGCCTATGCCTAATTGCAGTAAATCCCATGCCTGCGCTGATAAGCGAAAAGCCAACCAACCAAATGAGTCAAAGCACACCAACACTAAAAACGTCAACATGGTAATGGGCCGCCAATTACGCTGTAACCAGCTTTCGCCTTTAGCCTCTGCGGTAATGATTTGTGATTGAGCAGCGAGCACTTTGCCTTGAAGCTCTACAATTTTGCCTTCAAGCTCTAATACTTGGCTTTGTGCTGCGTTTTCAATTCGCTTAAGTTCGTTGGTAACGGTTTGCCGCTCTTCGTCGCTGGTAAACAGATCATCAATTAAATTGGTGATTGGCTCGACCACGTTAAACCAGTTGCTAATTGCCATTGGACTCTCCAAAGCTTTGTTTAAGGGCTGTGCGGGCGAGTTTGTAGCTTTGTTGGCCGTCTACGCGTAGTTGAATATCAATGGCTCTTACCGATTGCCAGCCTTTATTAAAGTAGCTTTGCATTGTGTTGCAGTGGCTGTGTAGTGGTATTTTGCGTGGGTCGAATGGCATGTTGTGCATGCGGGCGTCAACTTCCAATCCCATGCGTTTTTCGCGGCCTTTTTGATATGACCAATCCCAGTTTTTACCCATTAAGCCACCTCGCTTTGCTGGTTTACTGCAAATTCGGTTACATGAGCTAGGCGGTTATACCAGCCCTCTAGGTTTGGTTTTTGGCGGGTATCGTTTGCACAAATACGAGCGTACTTGCGACCACGGTTTACACTAAGCAGTACAATGAGGCTAAGGGCTGGGCGATCTAAAATAGCGGCTAGGGTTTTTGGTCCCATCCGGCCATCAGGCTTTGAGTTAACTAGACGCTGGGTTAATTGGGCCATGGCAGGTGCGCCGTGCTGTACTGCGCCATCGAGCAGCATAAAATCAACACCTGCGGGGCTTTGCTCGCAGTACATTGCACGCCAATACTCGCGGTGATACAAGCTTACGGCTTTGGCGAGTGTTAGGTTTTTAATATCAAGCTTTGGATACGCGCGCTGGCTTATGCCGTATTTTGTAAGGCCACCACGGTCCGATGCTACGTTGTTTAACCCGCCGTCACTGCGCAAGCCACCCTCTAAATACAAGATAGGTAATATACACTGGGCAAATTTAAGCGAGTACAGGGCAAGCGCAGTTTGTATTTCGGGAGATTGTTTAAAGTAGTTTATAGCTGGGAGCATACCGAAAAACCTTGTTGTTTTTCGGTATTTTGACTAGTTAGCCTTAGTTAATGGCCGTGCGGGATTTCGGGAAAGTTTATCTAAAAAGTAGACAGCCGCAGTAAAGTTTTTTATGGTACTGCAACTTAGCATTTTTCGCTAACCACCATTTAAAAGGATTTAACACATTGAGATACCCTGCCCTTATTTTGCTTGCTATATGGACTCTACCTAGCCAAGCAAAAATTTACCAATGCATTATTGATGATGTACCTACATTTAGCCAAACACCCTGCGCACCTGATGCAAAAGAGCTGCACTTAAAAATAACAAAAGCACCTGATACTAGCGCTGAAAGTAATGATATTTTGCAGCAGTGTACTGAGCTGGCAAAAAAGAATGGAGGATGGCGAGATCCAAATTCATTTATGGTTATGTCGCATGATAAGCAATGGCGTAATGATGCAAGCGGTGCAAGATTAGTTTTAGCTATGCAAGTAAATGCTAAAAATGGCTATGGCGGGTATGGGGCTTCTAAGCCGTTTTATTGCTTTTTAAATCACAGTGGCACGGGGTTAAGCTCTGTTCAACGATGGGTTAATTGAGTAATAATTTGTGATAAGTCAACGCTACTAATAAGCTAAGTAGAATGTTTGGGATTATAAGTAAAAGGATTGAATTTTTTGCCATACAAAATCAGAGGGTTTTCAAAGTCAATCTCAAGGAATTTGTTAAATAAATATTGGCTGCCACTCTTCAACAATAGAGAGTGGAAGCCTTAACTTCCTGACCTAAATGGTATTATCTAATTTTCCTATAAAATTTTCGGCTGAGTCTAAATTCTTCTTTACTAACATCGAAAGCTTATTGATATCTTTAGATGACTTAATATCACCTAAAATTTTCACCCCGCAACTTATTATTAGCAGTCGCACATACACACCAGTTAGCAGGTTGATATATAATCTTAAGTGCAGTCTGAAATATTCAATATTACTTTTCTTCAAAAAACTCATATATGCATTAAGCATCATTGAAAATCGTTTAAACATTTCCGGTTCTTTCTCAAGTTCAAAATCAATAAACCTTTCAATATCTGGCTGTTGACACATAACAATTATAAATAATTGCTGATTGTACCTATAAGGGTTATTTTTAGTATCTTCGTTATAATGTTCTAAGTAACCACTCTCTTTCATGAACCTAGCTACTTTTAAATCATATTCAGAATAGGTAATTAAAAAGTCATCTACATCATTAATTGTTTGAATATCAATATTGCAAAGGTGTGACTCTTTTTGAGCCATAATTCTAACTTTGTCTAACCAATTAAAAGTTCGCCGTTGATTTTCAAGATTAGGATCTTTGCTATTGCTAAACTCGATCTCTACTTTAGTTGCTTTTCGGTAAACGTTATCTACCTTTTGAAATGATTTACAAAGTGAAAGTTGTCTAGGTGAACAATATGAAGGATTTCTAAGATTAATAAAGTCATATCCAATAAAAGCATAAGCTTCTGCTACAAGCCTAGAACAAAACTGCCGCTTACTTTTATCTACCTTTAAAGCAGACTTTATACGCATTGTGATTGCTTCATCCAATGCATATAAACTTCCTGTCTTTGATCTAGCGTAAGAACAAACTCTTTCAATACTTTTTTCAGTTAATTTCTGCTTACTTCTTAATACAATCACATCACTTTCACGGTCAAATATTAACCTTTGAGTGTTTTTTGAAAACACTCCTTTTAATGTGGCTTCAATCATAGTCCCACCTACATATATTGCAGCGTGGGAATACCTAGATGCAGTGGAGATTTTCACGCCAATACTAGATAACGATTTATCACCTGAAAGAATAATATCGCCTGGCTTCAGTAAGGTGCGTTCTAAAATAAAACTCATAATATATCCATATACTTTACAGCCGATGCCTAAAGTTTAAATAACGGGTCACTTATCGTCCCCATTTACTAATTTAATAGAAAACATTTATATAACATATTGTTTTAGTATTTGATGAGCGCATACCGTAAAGTACTCTGCGCTTCTAATTTGTTTAAGATTTAAAAAGATTAATCATACCTATTTGTAGCTTTAGCGGGTCACTGCATCTACAGGTTGTAATAGCACACGAATGGTTAAGTTCTTCATGTGTGCAAAAATACTTATGATGGAGGAAAGTATAAATAGTATTTAAGTTAGAAACAACAAGGGTTTATTACAGCAGGCTACAATATTAAATTAACAAAGGGAAGATGTGAATTTTATACATTTAGGCTTAAAAATTAAGGCTCTGACATCCTCAAAAACACGCAACGATACTGTAGTCAAGTTAAAAACCTAACTACAGGGCATGTGTTACATGTTATTTTAAAAAATTGCCAAACACCTCGTTATATACATGACCTTTTGTATTATAGTTTACTGCTGTAGTTTTCTCTCCAAAGTTAAAATTTGCACGTATGTCATATTGGTTGTTAGGTAATATATTAATACTATCGAAGGACATACCTTCTATATATTCGGGATGAGATCTCAATTGTAGATTAAGTAAGTCCAGTAATTGTTTTTCAGATACTTGTACACTTTGTTCAGTCATTTTCAAATCTCCATTCTGGAATGTTCAGGATTAGTAGGTGTTGCAACCATTTATCATATTAAATCAATATCAGCATTAGTGAAAATAGCAAGCTCAGATATTAATTATGACCGATGAGTAGAAATAAAACTTATATTGAACCTTAAGTAATTTCAAGGCTTAGCTCTATATCTAAGCCCTAAAATAGTAAAAAGCCGCTTTACGCGGCTTATCATTTTATTAATCAAGATTACTGAGATTTTGCTTCATTCGGTGGGCATTATCTGCGAGTACCGTTGCAATATCACTTAAGCCTATTGGTACATCATTGCTGTTGGGGAGACTTGCAAGCTCTGCAAATAAAGATAAGGTGACTTGAATGTTATGTAACTCATTTAATGCATGCTCTTTTAATTTGTTATCCATTACCTATTCCATAATAAACATTTACGTAATTATTGAGTAATTCAGCAGTTACGGAAGTACTTCAACGATTTCAGCCTCTAACTTAACTTAAAACGTAAATCGCGCAACTGATCAGGATTAACTACTGTTTATTGACGTAACTCCTTAATTTTTATCTGTAATTCAGAAATCCCCTTTAGTAATTCATTCGGTTTATGTATAAGCATGAATTCTAATTCGCCTGCCTTTACGCTCTCAAGCGCTACCGATACTTTAGCTATGAGCGGAGCGCCTACTTCATCTATAAATTTGTTTTCGTCTTGCATTACGTGCAGTTGTACTTGTATGTCTGTATGTTGCATTTGCAGTGTGCCCAATAGCACATAGTTGTTTGGGTGTTTACCCTCTAGCATATCAACTATTAGCGTATCTACGCACTCAACCGCCTCGGCAGCTACGTTTACGGCTTCACTAAATACGTTGCTCATCAATACTCTACTCATTAAAATAACCTCCGTTGGCGGCGCTCGGTTTCAACAGCTCGTTGACGTTGAACTATTTCAGCTATTCGTCGCTCTGTTAGTTTAAATTTATTACCTAGCTGCTCAATGTTATTACCTTTGTACTCTTGCCATATTTGTATATCGCGTAGTGCTGCTTTTAGGCGTTGGTCTGTTGGTATGTAAACATCACGCCCTCCAAAGTAGTGACCTATCGCAAGGGTGATAGCTTCACCTAAACCTCGAGGATCGTTTACGCCAGCTTTAGTAAGTTGTGACTCAATAAGCAACGCGAGCGATTGTAAGTTACTAGGCCAGCGCTTGCGTACCTCAGCTGCGTCTGCTGTAGATAGTTTGTTTAGGCAATCTTGCAGTTCTTCGATGCTCTCACCAAATAGCTCTGGTTGTTCCTCTTGTTGGTTAGCCATTATTACCTCGATGTTGCTCTTTTTGTAATGCGCGCTTTTGCCACTGCTTGAGTGATTCGAGTACTTTAAGCGCTTGTTGTTGGGTTAAAAAATGAGTATGAAAACTGACATTCTGACCTAGCTTATTACGATTTAAAACGCGATTAACGTAGCTATCTAGGGCGGTTTCTGAGCCATCACGCACAAAACTTTGTTTGTGCATGGTGATCCAAATTGCGCGAATTTTGTTTATTTCGCCTAGTTGCTTTGGATCTGATTTTGGGCTTAAACGGCGTTTAGCCTTTGTTTTAAACCCTGCTTTTTTAAAGTGTTCTAACACTTTGTTTAGCTCGGGCACACTCATTTGGCTGCATGACGTTTTACCCGATGCGCCTAGTAGTGCTGCGCGGTAGGTATCGTCGTCTAGCCCTAGTTGGCTTTTCGCTATATGAATTAGCTGTATTAGCTTTGCTTTAGCCATTTTTAAACTCTTCTAACTGCTCACGTAGGCTTAAATAGCTTTGGCCTATGTCGGTGGCTTCTTGATCTGTAAATACGCTGGTGTCTATTGCCAGTTTATGTGAGCACTCTAAAAATTTAACGAGTGCAACAAGTTGCTTTAGTTCTAATGTGGGTTGTATTAATAGGGCCATGTGACCTCCTTTTGTTGCTTTGTTTTTATCAAAGTGCTTTTAGTTTTAGATAAAGCACTTTGATAAAAAGCCGCATCCGTGCGCGCTTTTTGGTTACTTAATTAGCCTTTATGGTTGTGCCTATTGGTATTACTGGGTTTACGCTTACCAGTTGGCTTTGCACTACAAAGGTGATGTTTTGAAATACAAAGTTAAGATTTACTGGCTCTTTACTTTGGGCTACCTGGTTAACTATGTTTTGTAGCTCGCTGTGTTCGCTTACTTGAATTGTTATGCCTTCCATGAATTGCTCCTTACAGCTTGGCTATATCAAGTGAGATTGCGTGTTCTTGTTCACCTATGGTTTCGTAAAAACGAATAAAGCGGGTTGAGTCAATGACTTGAATTGCATCGGCTATGATGTCCATTGCACGCTGCCATTTACCGGTATCGTCAGTAATTTTAAGGCGACGTAAACCAAGCACTTTTTGCACGCTTACTTTGCCTTTTTTATCGGTGGCAAAGGTTTGCTCAATAATAAGTTTAAGGTTTTCGTTTGCGCCTTCGCTCCATTCGTTTAAGCATTCGTCTATTAATTCTTTGGCTACTAGTAGCTCGGGGCCAAGCTCTATGCTTTCTTGCACTTGTAGCGTTACTTTTTGTTGGTGATCAAAACTGCGTAGTGTGACGTTTCCTTTTTTACCGCCCATTTCTACTGCGTACTCTTGCGCTAGTAAGCCAAGGAACGCGTCGAACTCGCTAAATTGCTGCGCTTTAAATTCAGCCAGAGCTTTGCTTTGCTGTTTGGCTTTAGCTATTGCTGTTTGTACAAACTCATGGCGAATTATGTCGGCTGGGCGAATAGCCTTAACCGGTACTTGATGGCCTTTGTGGTTTATTAAAAACTCTTGTGGCATGGTGGTTTATCCTTCTATAAACATGATGATTTGACCGTGTAACTTGGCTGGGCGAACCTGGCGAGTTTGCCCGTTTTTAGTTTCAGTTATTACTGGTAAATGTGCTGGGGCTTGGCCTGCTACCTCGATTACATGGCAGCTAAAGCCTTTGTGCGAGCTGATTACTTGTAACCCTCTTTTTTGTAGTTCGATTAATGTGTTACGTAGTTGCATGGTTATTTACTCCCGCATAGTTTTGAGTTGGGGCAACCATTGCGGCATGCTTTATAAAGGGCGACGCGTATATGATTGGTTGCTGCGAATTTTCTGTTTTGGTGCTCAAGACATTGATTTACTGCTATATCGCCAAGGATTGGGCAATCAACTGTAAATGCCATATAAACGCCCTCTACACGCTGCTGTATTACGTGTGTAGAGGCTTTGTATTTATTGTTTAGTACCTGGCTTACAGTTGCTTTGCTCACGCCAAGTTTTTCTGCTACTCGGCGCATTCCTTGCCTTTCAACTTCGTCTTTTAAGACGTGTAACCAGTTATTGGTAATCATGCGCCTCTCCTAATGTTACGGGTGCTATTACATTGGCTTTGCGCTTTACTTCTTTGAACTTTACGAGCTTGTTTAGGTTGGTGTCGTATATACCTGAGGCCTTTGGTATTGGTCGCGTTGGGCCGGTGTTTTTAAGCAGTCGATAAATTGTTGCTTCACCCGCTCGCTCTATTATTGAGCCTGTACGCGGAGCTGATTTAGCAATAAATACATATCCTGCTTTTTTTAAAATTGAGATATATGAACGGGCCGAGGCTAACGACACATCGGATGTACTGGCCACTTGGCCCGCGTCAAATTCGTTGAGGATTCGCATTGATTGCCACATGCGCTGTCTCCCTGAGTTTTGTTTAGTGGCACCATCATTTATAGGCTGTTTAAACGGGTTGTATTCGCCCTTTAAAAGCGAATACGTAACCTCTTCTTGGTCTACATGCTCAGTAATTGCTTTTGCTACGACTAAGCGTTTAGCAAAGGTTTTTAGCTGGGCTAATGTGGTGTGCTCTATTGCATCGCGCACTTGCTGCAATGAGAATTTTTTTAAGATTCTCATTGCATCCCATGCATCTTTTAGTTGTGGGCGGCTCACTAAGTTTCTCCTACGCTTTTTTAAGGAAAAATTCTTTGCTGCCCCACTGCTGTAGGTCGATGCTTGTTAGCCCGTTTGCCAGCGCGAATGCTTCAACTTTTGAAAGCCCTGTAATGATGCGGCGCACTTCTCCGTCGGTATCGCTTAAGAGCTGTTTTAATAAGTCATCTTGAATCGTTAAGCTTGGTTCTATTACTGCACTTACTATTATTTGTAGGTCGTTGAATTGCAGTGGCTTGAACTCTAGCCATTCTGATATACGGTTAAAAAACTGGCGGTGGCGCTGTAATTTACGGCGTACTGATTCCATGCCGATAAGTACAACTGGGCAGTTAGTTAGATCGTGTATGTCGCGCACAATTTCGAGTGTGTTTTTGTCGTTTAGCAGGTAGTCGGCTTCGTCTATGAATAGCGGACGATTAGAGATTGCCATGTGCTCTATGATGTAATTAAGCATGGCCTCGCGGGTGTAAATGTCAGGACCGCTTAGCTCTTTAACTATTTGGCGTAATAGTTGGGCTAATGTCATGCCTGATGTGGCGCGTATATAGATACCGTCGCAGCGGTTTACCAACCATGCGGTTGCGGTGGTTTTACCTAGACCTGGATCGCCATAAATTAAACCTATCCCTGGTACACCATGTGCACGCTGGTTTAGCGCTTCGACCATCATTTGCGTTGCTACTACATTGCTTACAATTGCTATTTTAGTTTTCATGGGTTTTCCTTTTACTATTTATGTAATTGAGTTGGTGCAGCTGGGGCTGCGTTCATGTCGTTTAGTAGGTCATCTAGGCGCTTTGACGAGGCGCGATTTTGTTGTTCCCATATATTTAGCCACTGCGCATCTGCATCAATTAACTGTTTTGCTAGGCGCTGTTTTTTATGGAACATGGCTTTACTTTGTGGATTGTCGAATAGCGGCGTTGGGTTTACGTTTGCTATTGCGGTTTCTTCATCTAACTGCTTACGGCGCTTTTCAAATTCACTTAATTGCTCGTCGCTAAAGCCAACTGCTGGCTTGCTGTCGAGTGCTTTAATAGTTGATTGCGTTATGACGTTAGTGTGTTCAACCGACTGTTTAGGCAGTGTTGCAAGTGCTTTATTTTGGGTGGTGTAATGCCCGAGCACTTCGTTTGCTATGTCTGAAACGTTGACGCTTTTAGCGGTCTTTTTAAGCTCTTTTAGCTTGCGTGATGTTTCGGCTGATTGACTGCGTTTTGCATGTTGCGCAACGTCTTGGCGTGTCATGCCTGCTGACTCTATTTCGTGGTCTACTGCGATACAAATAAACTCGTTATTCATGCGATTGAATACGTAAATACGGCCTACGTTTTTAGGGTCCCATTTACATAGCACTTCATCGCCTACGATTGCGCCTAGCTCTGATGCTATATAGAAACCGCCACTCAGTTTTATGCCCTCTTTGCCTACCATGCGTAAACCGCGATTTGTAGGTATTGGCTGTAGCATTACATCAAGCAAACGCTCGTCTTTGATCACTTTGATTTGGTCGCTACTTGCTGCGAATAAATCGAACGGTGTTTTGTTACCTATGTTGCTGTGTGGCTTGTGGTGGTAACGGCTGTCAATCCAATTATCTACAAACTCTTGCAGCTGCTGCGCTGTTATGTTGATTTCGATAGCTGTTTTATCACCGCCCTGCTTTGCTAATAAGCGCTGTGCAAAGGTTTTTCGCGCTTCGATTGCTTGGCGTTCTGATACGTTGTGACCAACATAGCCTGTTAATAACTCTGCTATATCGTGCGAGAATGTTTTGAAAAAACGCTCTATGTAAGGCTTTTCTTCGCCTGAAAACGGGCGTGTTGTTTCGTGCTTTATGTCGAGCGCGTCGAACACACTTTTGATTTGTATTGAGGTGTAGTCTTTACCGTTATCTGTACGTGCTATTTCAGGGATACCCCAATCAAGTATTGCTTTACGGATAACTAAACAAATACCGGTGCTGTCACTTGTTGGGTGAATAACGACTTTTGCACGGCGACTAAATACGTCAATAATTCCGATTAATGAGTGACGGCCATCGGTTAGCATTACGTCTGATGGGGTTGAATCGAACTCCCATAATTGGTTTAGACGTTTTACGTTTTCGTCCATTTTACCCATGGCGCTCATATACTTGTTTTTCCAAGCATCTGGGTTTGCCATTTTGGTATAAAGTGCGCTGTTTTCGCGCTTCCAACGTGTTAGCCAATCGCGAATTGTGGTTTCAGCTGGTAGTGCTTTACCTACTTGGTAAAAGCGAGCGATTAAACCCTCTTTTATTTGTGTGGCTTTTACGTGTGGGTATTGGTAGATCATGGCTATGCAAAAATCGGCTAGCTCTTTGTCTGAATCGATGATTGATTTGCCTGTACGCTTTGGCTTTAAAGCAAGCCCAGCTATACCTTTTTCAGTAATGGTTTTTTGCCAGCGTATGAGTGAGTTACGCGACACTGATGGTATAAGTGCCTTGTACTCTACTGGGATGTCTAACATGCACTGGTTGTAGTGTTCACTAAAAAGCTTTAAGCCTGCAATCTTCCCTAGCTTGTTTAAAGCTATAAATGAATCGGCAGCCTCTAATATGCGCACTTTCGCATTTACTTTAGGATCTATGTTTTGCAATCCGGCCAAACTTTTAAGATTTGACTGGCGCTGTTGATTGATTAAATCTTTATTTAAGCAGCTCACTTTTTCATTAAGAGCTAAATATGATTCGCCGCTTTTAGATGCGGACGTATCTAAGGATTTAATAATAGCCTCTTCGATTTGTATACGTACGTATACAGGTAACTCACTGAGCGCGTATTTACGCACTTTCCCACCACGGCTTTTAACTTCGGTAAAAGGCCAGTTTTCATTTTTTGCTTTAATTTGAATGCTGCGTTTACTAAAAAGTAAGTAATCAGCAATTTGCTTAGCAGTGTAAAGTTCCATGACTTATGCCCCGTTCATCTTACGACGTCCGATCTTACGGTTTGGCTTGCCATCTTTACCGTAACGCTCTGGCCATATTTCACAGGCACTTACACCGATTACATCTGCAATGATTCTTTCAATAGCTGGGTATGGTCTATGCAGTGCGGTTTGCACTGCATTTGAGGTGTAACCACGACTAAAAGATAATTGGCGACATGACCAACCCTCATCTTCTAACGCAGCTTTTATGTCTGCTTTTGTCCAACCGAGGCATTCTATGCTATCCATTTGAGTTACCTTTTATGTATATTCTTGTATCCATGAACACAAGCATATACATACAATCGTATACATTCAAACTATAATTAACACGACCGTATACACAAATTGGTAAGGCATTGATATTTAGTAGTATTTATTTTTAACTGAAGGGGTTCGCAGTTCGCGCTTTTAAAGCGCGAAAGATCGCACTTGATAACATGGTTCGTGTTAATTTTTTATTTTGTATGCACGCGCTTGTGTGATTAAATACATGATAAGTCCATCATCCGAACACAGACCTAAAGAAACATGACTGCATTCAATGACTATTTAAAAGCGCTAAGAGAGCAAAAGTCCCTAGATATAGGCACTGTGGCTAAGCGTATTGGTGTGCATAGGCATACCCAATCAAATTATGAAGGCCATAGAGATCCTCCTATTGATTATTTGATTGAGTTTGCTGAGGTGGTTGATGTGCCATTTACCGACATTCTTAAGAAGCGCCTGGATGATTCAAAGGCTACAGAACAGGCAAAGAATAATGCCCTCGATTCACTAAACTCTGTGAAATCAAATGACAACACGCTTGATGATATTTACGCAAGAAATAACGATCTTTTGCAAGTTAAGCTGAGTGAAGTATCCCATACCTCTATCCCTGTGGATGCAACTGTATACATAGACACCAAGGATAAATCCATAGCGCCAGGTAGTATGTACGGTTTCCTCAGCCCAATGAATGGTTGCTACTTTGCTGCTAAACTGGCTATAACCGATACTAAGCTCAAGCTATTATTTGATAGTACCGAACGTAAAGATACTGAGTTTAATATTGAAGATGGAAGTACTGAATCGCACTATATTTTGAAGACTCTTGGATTATTGGGTAAAGTTGTCAAAGCAGAGATTGTTTTTTAGTTACCCATCTGTTCCCGCGTAGTAAAACAGGGTTTTAATTTTACCCATTTTATTCGCTCTTTCTTTTTCGCGCTTAATTTTTATTAAACTCCTCTTAAACCCTTATTTCTCCCACATATTCCCATGTATTCTTATCTATTCCCTATTACCCAGTTAGATCTGTCAGTTACATCACGCTAAAAACTGTAGCTCACCAATTTTTCTTCTTAACATAGTTGTACGTTAGGTATAAAAAACGTTTAATACAAAGTTAAGTTATTGATTGCTCTATTTTTGAACGGATAAAAAAAATACTCATTTTATACATAGTGATTAGATCACAATTTAGATCAAAAAATATTTCTGTGAATATACGCATAGATATATTTTTAGAAAATTAAAACAAAAACGAATTAAATACGAGAAATATCGCTAAGTAAAAAATGAGTTTTTATGTTTTTGAGTTGTTTTTTAATAACAAGCCACTTTAATACCGTGTTTAATTTAACCAATTTGAAGGCTCAGCAATAATAAAAGTCACATTGTTATTCTTAAATTTTTAAAAAAGTAACTTTAATAGAGCTATAAAACACGCAGATCGAACACAAAAACAACGAATAAACCTCTTTTTTCAATTTATGACTTTTATATGTTGACACTTTGCGGCGCGGTCATTAATATTTCGCCCCGTTGAAAGGCAAGACGCTTCCCCCTTAGCTCAGTTGGTTAGAGCGACGGACTGTTAATCCGCAGGTCCCCCGTTCGAGTCGGGGAGGGGGAGCCAAGTTTATGTTTATGATGTAGTTCCCCCTTAGCTCAGTTGGTTAGAGCGACGGACTGTTAATCCGCAGGTCCCCCGTTCGAGTCGGGGAGGGGGAGCCAAGTTTATGTTTATGATGTAGTTCCCCCTTAGCTCAGTTGGTTAGAGCGACGGACTGTTAATCCGCAGGTCCCCCGTTCGAGTCGGGGAGGGGGAGCCAAATTCATAATTATCATTTAGTTCCCCCTTAGCTCAGTTGGTTAGAGCGACGGACTGTTAATCCGCAGGTCCCCCGTTCGAGTCGGGGAGGGGGAGCCAATTCTAAGAATTTCATAGACATCTCAAGCTAATTCCACTACTCTTCCTTATATAACTAAAGCATTAGTTTATTCCTTAATGCGCTGTACTTAGTTTATTAATCAAGGACTTGATTCCTTCCCTTTTGAATTATTAAAAGACTGAAAACATGGCTGGATTTAAAAAACTTATTTTTATACAAATTATCTCTTGGTTATTGTGTGTTGCAGCAGGAAGCTACTTCATATCTATAAGCTTTGATACTGCGGTAAGTGATGCACAAAAAAGTGCGCAAACTACTGTTACTAAGTATATTAATGACCTTTCTTTAGACGATATTTCTGCTCAAAATTTAAAACAATCAATTGCAGATGGTAAAACGTTTTCAAGCTTCACTCTAAGAGATTACCAAGGGGCTGAAATATTTAGTATTAACCCCCCTACTCAATTACCAATGTTTACTGATTTTGTACTCTCTAACTTTAACTCAGTGCGCCCTCAATTTGCTGTAAATGACGCCTCAGATATAAAAGTTGAATTTGTACTTAACATTGAGCATTTAGCGTCGCAGCTACAAACCTCCCTTTTTATTGTTATTTTGATTTCTGCCATTTTAGTTATTATTCCAATAATTCTAATGAAATCTATTTTTTACCATTTAAATAAAAACATAAGTACAACAGTTGCTGACATTATCGATATTTATATCAATCAAAACCAAGTTGATAATGATTTAGAAACAGCACTAGATGGCACTCGATTGAAAAAAATGGGAAAAGATTTAGTACCTAGCTTTAATCGATTATCACATTTCTTAAAAAACAAAAACGAAGACATACAAAGCGCTGCTATGACTATTAAGCATGAAGCGTACAAAGATGTAATTACCTCGCTTGGTAATCGTAATATGTTTGTTGAGTACTACGAAAAAAATATTGAAAACACTGAGCAAAGTACATTTGGCTCTTTAGCTATGGTTCGTTGTAGCGAACTACAAGCTATAAACCAAAGCCGTGGTTATCAAAAAGGTGATGAGTACGTAAAAGGCGTTGCCGATATTATTAAGCACATAAGCGGCACTTACACTGGCAGCCAAATATTTAGATTAAACAGCTCTGACTTTGCTGTCGTACTACCCCACATTCCTTTAAAAGAAGCTGAGCGCTTTGGTGAAAACCTGCAATCGCGCTTCACGCAGTACCAACAAAACCAAGAGTTAAGCTCGGTAGCTAATACAGGTATTGTAGGTTACGAAAAAGGTAAGCCGTTAGGCGAATTGCTTTCTGTTGTTGATAACGCAATGAGTATGGCGCAATCAAAACAAGTAAACGCATGGCACGTACAACGCGAAACCGATTTAGTTAATAACGTAAGTGCGGGTTTTGGTAATCAAAACTGGCGTAAGGTTATTAAAGAAGTTATTGAATCTAAGCGTGTGCATTTGGTAATGCAAAACATTATGCCGCTTGGTAAAAGCATAAAAGCCTACGCTGAAGTACAAGTTCGATTTAAAACAGAAGACAATCAAGTACTGCCTACCGCTTCTTTTTTAGCGATGGCCGAAAAGCTTGATATGGCAATAGAAATTGATCGCCTGATCATAGACTCTTCTCTTGAAAAGGTTAAAAGCCGTAATTTATCTGAAAAGTTTTTTGGTTTAAACGTGACAGCTTCTAGTGCACACAACGATCAGTTTGTAATTTGGCTAGAGCGCCGATTATTGAAAGATACGCATATTGCATCTAAACTAGTATTTGAAGTAAGCGAGTTTGGTTTACAGCAAAACATCAAGGCTAGTAAGCGCTTTATCGACATGGTTCACCGTGTTGGCGCACGCGTTACAGTTGAACGTTTTGGTGTTGGCTTAACTTCGTTTAAGTTTTTCCGAGATTTAAAACCTGACTTTATTAAAATGGACGCAAGTTATACTCGCGGCCTCGAAGACGATAAAAACAATCAGTACTTTATGCGCTTAATGGTCGATTTAGCCCACCGCATTGGTGTTAGTGTATTTGCTGAGGGCGTTGAGAGCCAAGAAGAAAAGCACATTATAGAAACGTTGTGTTTAGATGGCGTTCAAGGTTATTACATAGAAAAACCTAAAGACATATAGTCTATTGGAGGCATCATGAAAAGAGTAATTACCTTTATTATACTTTTTATTATGCCTTTGAGTTTGTACGCAAACGCCCCGCAAAAAGAATTAGTTTTTAGCACTCATAACTATCCTCCATTTTCATTTGTTGATGAACACGATAATGCCGCTGGCCCCTTTGTTGATATACTTACCTTAGCGTGTAAACGCCTCAATTATAAATGTGAGTTTGTCAGCGTACCAAATCGTCGCTCTAAGCTCATGTTAAAAAACCTGCAAGCTCAAGGAAACTTTCCTATGGGCTGGAATCTTGACCGCAACGAATGGCTTTATTTTTCGATCCCGCTTATGAAAATGCAATATGGCTTTTTTCAACCTGAGGGTGCTAAAAAAACCATCAAAAGCCTCAATGATCTACAAAAAATGCAAATTGCTGTTTTTGGCCCTTCAAATGCATCTTTTCAACTAATCAAAATACAGCAACAAATGATTAAAGACGGATTGAGGGAATTTGATATTGTTTTACTCACCGATGCCAATGGCACGGGTGTAAAAATGATAGAAAACAATCGTATAGATGGGTACTTTGCCAATACTTTACAAGCACGCGCTAGGCTAAAACAATTTAACTTACATCATGTTAATTTGGCCTTTTTACAAAGCGAATCCCCCTATTTTATTGGTTTTAATAAAATTCAATTATCTCCTGAACAAATTGCCCTATTTAATAAAGCACTATTAGATTTATACCAAGAACACGATCAATTTAAAGATATTTTAAAGCCATATAATATCGATCCTATTCTAATTACACCTGAAATCTTAAGTCGCTTTAATATCATTACTGATTGAGTCGTTTATTTGCTTCTCATGTGTTGTTAATCGATAAAGAAAAAAGGATAATACCCACGTTTATTATAGCGTGAGGCACACATGACAGAATATGTCTTGTTATTGATTGGAACCGTTCTGGTTAATAACTTTGTATTAGTACAATTTTTAGGCTTATGTCCGTTTATGGGCGTATCAGGTAAGCTTGATACGGCGATTGGTATGTCTTTGGCAACCACGTTTGTGCTTACCCTTGCCTCTGTAACTAGCTATTTAGTTAATCAATATATTTTAATCCCTCTGGATATCGCCTTTTTACGCACCATGAGCTTTATTTTAGTGATTGCCGTTGTAGTGCAATTTACCGAAATGGTTGTGCGTAAAACAAGCCCTACTCTATATCGTTTATTAGGCATATTTTTACCGCTGATCACCACTAACTGTGCGGTATTAGGTGTGGCTTTATTAAATATCAAAGAAGATCATTCGTTTTTACAATCTGCAGTGTATGGTTTTGGTGCTGCGGTTGGTTTTTCTTTAGTGCTTGTATTATTTGCAGCACTACGAGAACGTTTAGCAGCTGCTGACGTTCCTACGCCTTTTAAAGGCGCCTCTATTGCAATGATCACTGCAGGCTTAATGTCGATGGCGTTTATGGGTTTTACTGGATTAGTGAAGTTTTAATATGACCTTGTTTTATGCCTTGATAGCGATTGGTTCGCTAGCACTCATTTTTGGACTTATTTTAGGGTTTGCAGCAATTCGCTTTCGCGTTGAAGGTAACCCTATTGTTGAGCAAATTGATACTATTTTGCCGCAAACTCAATGCGGACAATGTGGCTACCCGGGTTGTCGCCCTTACGCCGAAGCCATAGCCAATGGCGATGAAATAAATAAATGCCCACCGGGCGGCGAATCAACCATGAAAAAGCTTGCCGGCTTAATGGGTGTTGATGAAAAACCACTTGCCGGTGGCGAGCAAGCAGAACCTATAAAAACAGTGGCTTATATTCGCGAAGATGAATGTATTGGCTGTACCAAATGTATTCAAGCCTGCCCGGTTGACGCCATTTTGGGCGCAACTCGTCAAATGCACACTGTATTAATTGATGAATGTACTGGCTGTGATTTATGTGTTGAGCCTTGCCCTGTAGATTGCATTGATATGCTACCTGTAGCCGAAACTAAACAAAACTGGAAATGGCAGCTAGATGCTATTCCTGTTACACAAATAGATTAGAGGTTTGAGTGGACAAGTTACTTGAACAAATAAAAAAAGGCACCGTGTGGGCATTTCCTGGCGGCATACACCCACCACAACAAAAATCACTCTCTAATAGTGCGAGTATCACTCGCCTACCGTTGCCCGACAAACTCATTGTTGCGCTTAAGCAACACATAGGCGCAAACGGTAAGTTACTTGTAGAAAAAGGCCAACACGTCTTAAAAGGCCAACCACTTACAGCGCCTGCTGCTAACTGGTCGGTACCTGTGCATGCTCCAAGCTCTGGTGTGGTTACTGATATTGCACCTATGCCATCAGCACATCCATCGGCCCTACCTGAACTAAGTGTTATTATTGAACCAGACGGCAAAGACGAATGGGTAGCTCTAAATAAAAATAAAAATCCTGCTGAGCTTAGTCATGACGAGCTGATAAATATTATTCACCAAGCCGGTATTAGCGGTATGGGTGGTGCTGGTTTTCCTACTTATGTAAAAGCAGATACCAAGCAACCTATCGAATTTTTGATTGTAAATGCTGTTGAGTGCGAACCTTATATTACTGCAGATGACGTTTTAATGCGCGAACACGCTAAAGAAGTTATCCAAGGCATTGAAATAATGCAGCAGCTTTTAAACCCAACACTGTGCATTGTGGGTATAGAAGATAATAAGCCTGAAGCTATTGCAGCAATGAAGCAAGCAGCTGAGCATAACTCAAAAATTATTATTCAAACGGTGCCAACTATTTACCCATCTGGTGGTGAAAAGCAATTAATTAAATTACTTACTAACCGTGAAGTTCCTAGCATTGGTATTCCTGCCGATATTGGTATTTTAGTGCATAACACCGGGACTTTGTTTGCCGTACAACAAGCCGTTTATGAAGGTAAACCACTCATTGAACGTATAGTTACGGTAACAGGTAACACTATTCATAAGCCTGGGAATGTATGGGCACTACTTGGCACTGAAATAAAGCATTTACTTGATTGCCAAGGTTTCTCGCCTGTACCGCAGCAAAGTGTTGTGATGGGCGGCCCAATGATGGGCTTTACGCTACCCACAGTACGTATTGGCATAGTTAAAACAACTAACTGTATTTTAGCGCCTGATCATAAAGAGCTTGCGGAGCCCGGCCCTGAAAAAGCCTGTATACGTTGTAGCGCCTGTGCCGATGCCTGCCCTGCTTCTTTACTGCCACAGCAATTGCAGTGGTTTGCTAAATCAAAAGAGTACGACAAACTACAAGAGCATAATTTATTTGACTGTATTGAGTGTGGTGCTTGTGCATATGTATGTCCAAGCGAAATCCCTCTTGTACAGTACTACCGTATAGCCAAAGTTGAAATTAAAGAACAACAAGCTGACAAAATTAAAGCCGACAGAGCAAAAGAGCGTTTTGATGCACGAAAAGAGCGTTTAGATCGCGAGCAAGAAGAACGTCAAAACCGCCACAAACGTAAACCTGCCGCTAAATCTGCTGACGAAAAGCAAAAAGTAGCAGAGGCACTAGCCCGCGTTAAAAATAAATCAGATAACGGCGATGAAAAATCAGCTGTTGCAGCTGCTATTGCACGCGCTAAAGCTAAAAAGCTAGGCGATCAATCTGCTGAATTAGAGCCAGACAATAGCGAAGTAGCAAAAGAGCGCGCACTACGTAAAGAACAAGCGCGTAAATATAAAGAGCAAAAATCTCAAACAGATGAATCGGCCGCTACTGCGCCCGTTGATGATAAAAAATCAGCAGTCGCTGCAGCCATTGCTCGAGCTAAAGCTAAAAAAGCAGCACAAGCATTAGATAACGCTGAACAAGCAGCAAGTGAAGAGCCACAAAACGTGGCCCCTGTTGATGATAAAAAGTCAGCGGTAGCTGCGGCCATTGCTCGTGCAAAAGCTAAAAAAGCGGCTAAAGCATTAGATGGCGCTGAGCAAACCGTGAGCGAAGAGCCACAAAGCGATGCCCCTGTTGATGACAAAAAAGCAGCGGTAGCGGCGGCCATTGCTCGTGCTAAAGCTAAAAAAGCGGCTAAGGCATTAGATGGCGCTGAGCAAACCGTGAGTGAAGAGCCACAAAGCGATACTCCAATCGATGATAAAAAAGCAGCCGTAGCGGCGGCCATTGCTCGTGCAAAAGCTAAAAAAGCAGCTAAAGCATTAGAAGACGCTGAGCAGTCCGTGAGTGAAGAGCCACAAACTGATGCCCCTGTTGATGACAAAAAAGCAGCGGTAGCGGCAGCTATTGCGCGTGCAAAAGCTAAAAAAGCAGCTAAAGCACTAGAAGAAGCCGAGCAAACCACAAGTGAAGAGCCACAAACTGATGCACCCGTTGATGATAAAAAAGCAGCCGTAGCTGCGGCCATAGCTCGTGCTAAAGCTAAAAAAGCGGCTAAAGCACTTGAAGATACCGAACAAACTCAGCCCCAAGAGCTACAAGTTGATAGCGCAGCACCTAAGAGTGCAGAAAGTAACACCGATGACTCATCCAATTCTACTGAAGCAGATAAACCTAAATCAGCAGACGATAAGAAAAAAGCCGCCGTGGCTGCTGCAATTGCGAGAGCAAAAGCTAAAAAGTTACAAAAAGAAGGAAATAATCAGTCATGAAATTAACCATGGCCAGTTCGCCGCATAATCACAGCCATAAATCGTTAACGCGATTAATGCTTAGCGTTATTGCTGCGTGTATTCCTGGGCTAATTGCTCAAGTTTTCTTTTTTGGAACCGGTGTACTTATTCAACTGGTGCTCGCGCTTGTTGCTGTAAGCGTATTTGAAGCTGCAATAATGCTAATACGAAAGCGCCCTGTTTGGCCTGCATTAAGTGATGGCAGTGCGTGGCTTACTGCCGTGTTATTGGCATTGAGTATTCCACCACTTGCCCCTTGGTGGATAATCGTGATTGGCTGTTTATTTTCTATTGTTATAGTTAAACAGCTTTATGGCGGCCTTGGGTTTAACTTATTTAATCCAGCAATGGCGGCTTATGTACTGCTTTTAGTTTCGTTTCCGGTACAAATGACCGCATGGTTGCCTGTTACCGATTTAATAAATACGCCAATAGGCTTTGCTGATCAGCTAAGGCTAATATTCACCGATTTTACGGCCTCTGGGTTTAGCCTAGATCAAGTACGTGCAGGGGTTGATGGCCTAACAATGGCAACACCGCTGGATACTGTTAAAACAGACATAGCACACGGTTTAACCGTTACCGAAAGCATGCAAAAGCCATTATTTAACGAATGGGCTGGCCTTGGTTGGGTGTGGGTTAACTTAGGCTTTTTAGTGGGTGGTTTATACTTATTAAAAGCAAAAATAATTAACTGGCATATCCCTGTCAGTTTTATCGTAACTTTAGCTGTATGTAGTGCTATTGGTTATATCGCATCACCTGGTACAGAGCCGGGCACCCTATTTCACTTATTAAGTGGTGCCACTATGATGGGGGCCTTTTTTATAGCAACCGATCCGGTATCTGCAGCAACAACTAACAAAGGGCGCTTAATTTATGGCGCGCTAATTGGCTTACTAATTTATTTAATTCGTACCTTTGGTGGTTTTCCTGATGCCATCGCATTTAGCGTATTATTGATTAATATTGCAGTGCCGCTAATAGACTACTACACACAGCCGCGTACTTATGGCCATGGAGCAGTAAAATGATCATTTCGTCAATGGCTAAAAATGGTGCTATTTTAACTGCATTTGCGTTAGCGACAACGGGCTTAGTTGCCTCTATCAACGCACTTACTGCTGATAAAATTGCAGAGCAAGAACAACTGCAACTTACTGCGCAGCTACAAGAAGTACTCGACCCAAAATCGTACGACAATCAATTATCACAAGATTGCGTAATTTTTACTGACGAAAAACTGGGCCCACACGCAAATCAAGTAATTTACCGTGCTCGTAAAAACAATAAACCAGTCGCTGTTGTTATTAGGCATGTTACGCCAAACGGCTACAGTGGCGATATAAACCTGTTAACAGCTGTGTTGAGCGATGGCACTATTGCTGGCGTTCGTACCACTAAACACGAAGAAACACCTGGTTTAGGCGACAAAGTAGAAGTTAAAAAATCACTTTGGATCACCACATTTAAAAGCTTAACGGTTGAAGGCGAAGAAGACGCTCGCTGGGCTGTTAAAAAAGATGGCGGTCAGTTTGATCAATTTACAGGCGCGACCATAACGCCACGTGCTGTTGTGGGCTCTGTTAAAAATGCCGTATTGTTCGCACAAACTAATTTTGATGATATTTTTGCAGCACCTAATGCCGAATGTATGGAGGTAGCTAAATGAGTGAGTTAAAAACATTATACAAAGAAGGTGTGTGGGTGAATAACCCAGCCCTTGTACAGCTTTTAGGTTTATGTCCACTGCTTGCCGTTACCTCAACTGTAACAAATGCCTTAGGTTTAGGCTTAGCAACTTTACTCGTACTAATAGGCTCCAATGTTACCGTATCAATTGTGCGTAACTGGGTGCCAAAAGATATTCGTATACCTGTATTTGTAATGATCATCGCGGGCTTTGTAACAATAGTTCAATTACTTATGAACGCTTATACCTTTGGTTTATATCAATCATTAGGGATTTTTATCCCGTTGATTGTAACTAACTGCGCCATTATTGGCCGCGCCGAAGCTTACGCCTCTAAAAACCCTGTTCATTTATCAGCATTTGACGGCTTAATGATGGGTTTAGGCTTTATGGCTGTACTGTTAGTATTAGGTACTATGCGCGAACTAATCGGCCAAGGTACGCTGTTTGACGGTGCCGACTTATTACTTGGCCCATGGGCACAGAGCTTGCGCATAGAAGTATTTAACTTTGATAACCAATTTTTACTCGCAATTTTACCACCGGGTGCCTTTTTAGGACTTGGGCTGCTTATTGCTGCAAAAAACGTAATTGACGCACAAATAAAATCAAAGCAAATTGCACCGCCAGAGGCTGAAAAAGGCCCTCGAGCACGTGTTACCAGCTTAACTTAAGGGGAAAACGTATTAGAGCAACAATTAGCACTAATACGTTTTAAGTTGCATGAATAAAGAAAAACGTCACCAAATACTGTCGCGCCTGCGCGACGATAATCCGCACCCAGTTACTGAGCTTGAATATTCAAGCCCGTTTGAGTTACTAGTAGCAGTAACACTCTCAGCGCAAGCAACCGATGTAGGCGTTAATAAAGCCACTCGAAAGTTGTTCCCTGTTGCTAATACGCCACAAGCCATTTTAGACTTAGGTCACGATACACTGCGTGATTATATAAAAACCATCGGCTTATTTAATTCTAAAGCTGCCAACGTGTACAAAATGTGCCAAATTTTGGTGGATGAACATAACAGCATCGTGCCAGAAAATCGTGAAGCATTAGAAGCCCTACCAGGCGTTGGCCGTAAAACCGCTAATGTTGTACTCAACACAGCCTTTGGCTGGCCTGTAATAGCCGTGGATACACATATATTTCGTGTATCTAACCGTACCAAGCTTGCCATGGGTAAAGACGTAGTTGCTGTAGAACAAAAGCTTGAAAAAGTTGTACCAAAAGAATTTAAAGTAGACGTTCACCATTGGTTAATACTGCACGGGCGTTACACCTGCGTAGCGCGTAAACCAAAGTGTGGCAGCTGTATTATTGAAGACTTGTGTGAGTTCAAAGATAAAACAGAGTAACTATAGGCTGCCTTGAGCGATAACCGGTCATTGAGATTAGCTAAATATAATAGTTAATTGATTGGTCAAACTGCTTTTTGCGCATATATTCATAAAAATGAGCTGCACGCGCATATTGATCTATTTAACTTAACTCAAATATTTTAGAAAACTTAGTGATAGTAATACCTTAGGTTATTTGTTAAAACTATATAGTGTAGACAAATGAGCGTTAAGTCGGCAGAAATATGTGCGATAAGCGCACTATTAAATTTTTAGGTAACTCAAGTATGTTCAGTATCGTCAGCAAAATGAACAACAACATTAAGATAGGATATATGTATCTGGTACTTGGTGTTCTGATGTTTTTGGGTGGCTTGTATATTACTAAAAGTACGTCAGATTTTATCGACAACGCATTATCAGCAAAAGGCACTGTAATTGAGTTAATTCAAAAAGACGACTCGCTATATCCTGTAGTAAGCTTCATGGATGAAACTGAAAAACAGCATGCTTTTGAGTCTAATTATGGTTGTAGTCCCGCTTGCTATAAAGAACAAGAGCAAGTAACCGTTCTTTATAGCGGTGGTAATGTTAAAGCTCCTGTAATAAGTGGGTTTATGTCCTTATGGTTACCAAGTCTGCTTTTGTTAGGCATAGGCATTAGTTTTATTGTTGTAAGTCTATTCCAAATAAAAAGGTTACGGGGCAATATAGCGCAAAGCGTTGCCTAACAACACGCCCTAAGGTGGACGACCAGTAAAATCAGCTATTAATTACAAATTTTAAAAATGGTGGACCTCAGTTCTTTTAGCCAACAGCAATTTGCCGCTTAAGACAGCATTCTACGCTTAGTCTAGTTCGGTTGTGATTCACTATTAGGAGTAAACTTTGAATAAAGGGGTTTTGTTATTTCTACTCACCGTACTTTGTACCATTAATTCTGCGAACTCCACTGAGACAACTTGGAAAACCCAAGGTTATGGTTACGTTTTTCATACTGTGGACAATAAAACAACAGCCTTTGATTTAACAACTAAGCATTGTTTGGAAAACCACTTTATCACCGATGAGTTTGAACAAATCTCGTTCATTGAAGAAACAAAAAAAGTGAATAAAGATACTCGCTTACTTAACTTTGGTGGTTTGTTTCCGTTAAAGCTAACGAAATTAGATAGTTTACCCGCTCAATGTCAATCCGAAAAAATTGTTAGTATTAAAGACAAAAACTATGAATTTAATGCCAGTATTGTTCTTGACGTTCTAATGAATAATTTTGAAGAGCACTATGCATTTTCAAAAGATAAAAATATTAATTGGGTTGAGCAGAGAAAACTTTGGCAAAAAAGAATAACCTCAAAAACTACGCAAGATGAGCTATTTAGTATCATAGATGACTTTCTTAAAGAATTACGCGACGGTCATGCCATATTACTCAATCAAGATCTTGATAGGCTTTCACATTACTCACCAAGAAAGTGGTCATTTTGGGATGAATTAAAAGCGCACTCAGAAAACTACCCTGAATACTCAACTTACTGGGAATTACATACCGCATTAATTGAAAAGTCTCAGGAAACATTAAAAATTACATTGATAAAAACTATTCCACTCTTCAATATCACGATAATTTTACCTTAGCAAAAACGCCTCAAAATATTGCCTATTTAAAAATAAGTAACTTTGATGATTTCTCAAATAATGACGTAAAAGCAACAAAAGAGGTTATGGAGATATTTACGCCTATCATCAAACAAAGCAATGGTTTAATTATTGACTTACGTTTTAGTATGGGTGGAAGTGACTTAGTAGCATTTTCTATTTTATCTTACTTAATAGATTCAGAATTAGCCTTGGGGGGGAAACAATTTAAAACATCGACAGGTTATAGTGAACTTCAAAAAATTGTTGTCGCCCCATCAAAAATTAATCATTACACAGGAAGCATTGTTGTTTTAACTAGTCAAAAAACACCTAGTGCGGCTGAAGTATTTCTTTTAGGTTTACAAGCAAGAGGCAACGTTACTTTTATTGGTGAAAGAAGCTACGGAGCTTTTAGCGATGCGTTAACAAAAGCTTTGCCCAATGGTTGGGGGATCACATTATCAAATGAAAGATATCTCAATTCTCATGGGGATAATTATGAAAACATTGGATTGCCTGTAGATCATGAATTTGTATTTCTTGATGTGGAGAATATTGAAAGCGGAAAAGATGTGCAGCTTAATGAGGCAATTAAAGCTTTTAGATAAGTGCATTTGGCGTATAACGAGGCGTTACCAATGTCTGCTGATGGCACTAAGCCGAACTTCGGCAAAGAGCGATCAGCAGACGGTCGATCAAAATCATTTTTGGACAGAAATGCGTTTGATCAAAGGTTCAAAAAGTAGGTGGTGGGATTAGTAAATGTATGGATATCAATTAAAGTTTACACTGCGTATCGCGCAGCTCAAAGTCAGTTTTAAGTGGTCTATTTTTGAGTTGCTTTCAAAAACATTGACAGGACTATGCATCCAGTGCAGGAGCCTGACTACACAAAAATTATTTATCGTCATATTGCTCAAAGATTTCAGATACAACTTGATTATTTTGCAACAGCTGTAACTTGATTTTATTGACGTCAGGAATACTTTGAAATGGTCCTGATGGATCATAAGATCTAAATTCAAATAATATTGAACTACCGTCAACTTCATTATAAGTACAATATAAACGATAATAGTGCGCCTCACCTGACACACTCAAGTTCATTTCACGGACTCTGTCGACCAAATAACTAGAATTTTGGATCATTGCAGATTGATTAATATAGCTTTTTATTAGATTGAATTTTACTTCTGCTAACATTGACACTCCATTTTTGACTTTTCCCCACATTCGAACAAAATCTAAGACTTTGTACCTTATTCTTCAGGAAGGCTGGCTTTTGGTAAAATCACTTCAGCTTCTTGGTTAGTAGACTCTATAGTTTTTTCAATCAAGCATCCATTGGGACATGGTTCTTGAATCCAAGTCCATGACTTACTAAAAAAGCAATATGGGTTCATATAAACCAATACGATTATAAGTAAAATGGTGGTTGTAAACCTTAAAGTAAGCGGAATTTTATCTTTCCAAGTTAGCCTTAACTCAGTACAAAACCATTTGTTGTTATGTTCAGAAAACAACTTGTAGTGAGCAAACCAAGAAGTTAACAAAATTGGTGTTGGCTGAAGGACAGCATGATGCTCACCTTGGAGAGTCCCTAATTGCTGCCTTCTTTCTTCATCAGGCAACGAATCTTGAGAATGAAGCAACTCAAGTTTTTTACTGATCGCTGTAAGTTTAACGCCCGCATCTAGATACTTTTCTTTTTGCATCTCCCTAGGTTTAAGCATCAAGCCAACAACACCTGCGATTAACAGAAACGAGGCTAGTATTTTGTTATTAAATGACTCAAATGATAATGCAAGAATACCTAATACAAGAGATAGGAAACTAATGATACTTGGGAGTTTTTCGCAAGTATCAAAAGATGCAAAGTTGAGCTTCGCACCATAAATTACGTTGTAGTATTCCCTAGCAATTTGCTTGGTCACAGTTTGTTCTGTCATATACTTGCAACCCTTATGCTATTGGAACTTCAATACTGTCTCTTGCAACCACAATGTTATTTTGAATGGCGTAGCACTCAACTATATGGTCACCGTAAAAATCTGATGTTTCTGTTTTAGTTCGACTACCATCATCATCGACGATCTGACCACGGATACAGTTACGTTTAACAGACATTTCGCCTTGATTGAGGACCTTCCACTTTAGCTCAAAATCCCCAACGATGTCAGTATCAGAGATCTTAAACTCTAGATTTCGTTCAGGCATGATTCTTTGTTTAACATCAAGCATCCTGGACAAGAAATGAGTAATTGCATCTTTTTTAACCTCACAATCTAATGATATGTTGTACTTTAGATTTTGCTGATATACATCCTCAATGAACTGCTCTGTTGAAGCTTTGACTACCCCTACTCTTGACGGGAACTTCTTACCAAATACGCTTTTGTAGCACTTATTGCATTTATCATCTTGTCCCGCAGCTCTTGCAGCTATAGCTTCATCACAACTCTCTCTCGCCTGCTTAGCGCTCTTCTGAAACTTCTTTTTGACCGATACATGGGAATTGCTCCCAGGTGATCGATAATAATCCTTATCAGGTTCATTTTCTAAGAACTCAAAAAAATCCCTAACTAGTACGTCGTATTTCCCAAAATTTGAATTGTCGAAACTCACATTCTTATCTAAAAAACGATAACATAGCGTGTCAATCAAAAAGCCACTCATTTGTATTTCATTTCTTGAACGCCAAGCTCTAACCATCTTCGCCAAGCGCCTTAGGTTTCCGTTTCGTTCCTGATTTTTGTCTTTAAATGCCTTCAGCTCAGCCTTGGGATCACATACCAGCCAACAACCACCATCATAGGTGTCTGGGTAGTAAAATTTATCATTTTCTAATCGAAAGACAGGAACCACTTCAATCACATAGTTGCTGAAGTTGACGACAACAACATTTCGGTCCTTTTTAGCCTCTGTCTGCGTATAGACTTTCTTGATCTGTTCTTTGCAGTCATCGAGTAAACCAGATTGATTGTTTTTATATTCTGCATATTTTGACGGGGGCAGAATGTAAAGCATATCTAAGTCAGAGATCCCATCGATACCAGTGTATCTGCCGTATGAACCAACTTGTAGGCTATTTGCAGTCTTACTCTCGTTGTCACGAAAGTGCATATTCAGACGACGGGTAATACCGCCATAACGTTTACTGATCTGCCCTGAATTCTTGATCTGTAGGTTTGTGAGAAAAGAACTAAAGTCGCTTTGTACAGTCATTACATTGTGATTTCCTTATCTAATTGTCCTTATAATGTTGGGGTTATAGCGCGCTAATTCAAGTAGTAAGAGGAAGAAATATCATGTTGATAGATTTGAACATTAACATCCATTTAAGGAATGCTTGAGAGCGTTTAAAACTCGTTTCAGGCAACAAAATGTACAGCCTATTCGGGGGTAGGTCTTGTATTTTGCTTGCTCATTAGCGCATGTATGGCAAACATTATTAATTGAATACTGCTCAGTCTGATGAGATAACAAACTTCGGGGCAGAAACGAGTTAATCATGAATGACTGCTTATGGCACTCTCCAGCCACTCGACAACATAAAATGCTGATAATAATTGGTAAGGTATTTTACTGTGTCGGATGGCGCTTCGCTTATTCGACCTACACTGGCACAAAACTGCCCATCAAATAAGTATGATTTTTATACTTTAGTGGTATAAAACTTAAAGGGAAGTATATTGTCGTTGATAATGATCAAAATCTTTATGCTTACGATGCAAACAGAAAACACATGAATTTCATTGCGCCTCTTATTTGTAGTAGCCAATGAAATAGAACAATTATTAGAACATTATCAAAGTATTAATTTCACAACGCTCACGCCTTTGGTTATGCTAGTGAGCATTATAAAATTATATTGCGAAACCCTCTATGCTACCTCTACTTCGTATCTTGATAATTGAACAAGACCCAGCCACCTTACAAGGGCTTTCAACTAATCTGTCAAAGACCATTCCTAACTTTGAGCGAGATGATATTCATATCGATATTATTGAATGCCTTGAGCTTAAACGCGCGTTGGAACATGTAGAGGAAGATGGTGATATTCAAGCCGTGGTTCTCAGCTGGGATATGCACAACAAAGTGGGTGAGCGAATGTATAGTCGCTTTATCGAGGATTTAAAGGCAATTCGTCTTGAGTTACCGGTTTATGTTATCGGCGACGACACTAAAGGGCTGGAAATCGTTAACGAATCAGAAGAAATCGAATCATTCTTTTTTAAAGATGAGGTGATTTCTGACCCAGAAGCTATTTTAGGTTATATGATTAACGATTTTGACGACCGCTCTGAAACGCCATTTTGGACGGCGTATCGTCGTTACGTCGGTGAAGCAAACGACTCTTGGCATACACCGGGTCATAGTGGGGGTTCTAGCTTTAGAAACTCACCTTACATCAAAGATTTTTATCAGTTTTACGGCCGCAATGTATTTGTTGGCGACCTGTCGGTTTCGGTAGACTCGCTAGGTTCATTGTCAGACAGCACCAATACTATTGGCCGTGCTCAAGAGTCAGCAGCAGCAACGTTTGAAGTTAAGCACACCTACTTTGTTACAAATGGTTCATCTACCTCAAATAAAATCATCTTGCAGACACTCCTGCGCAAGGGCGACAAAGTAATTGTCGACCGTAATTGCCATAAGTCAGTACACTATGGCATATTGCAATCAGCTAGTTACCCCATTTATTTGGCGAGTATCTTAAATCCAAAATATGGCATTTTCGCGCCACCGTCGTTGGCCGACATCAAATTAGCAATTGAAAACAATACTGATGCTAAATTACTAGTGCTTACCGGTTGTACTTACGATGGCCTGCTTAGCGACCTAAAACAAGTCGTAGATTATGCTCATCAATATGGTATCAAGGTGTTTATAGATGAAGCCTGGTTTGCATACTCTTTGTTTCATCCTAGCTTTCGTCATTATTCTGCAATACATGCTGGGGCTGACTACATTACGCATTCTGCGCATAAAGTAGTATCGGCATTTTCTCAGGCGTCTTATATTCATATTAACGATCCCGATTTTGATGCTGATTTCTTTCGAGAGATTTATAGCATCTACGCCAGCACATCGCCAAAATATCAGCTTATTGCATCGCTTGACGTGTGCCAAAAGCAATTAGAGATGGAAGGCTATAAGCTGCTCAATGCGCTGCTAAATCATGTTGAAGAGTTTAAACAACAGATGGCCTCGCTTAAGCAAATTAAAGTATTAGCTAAGCAAGACTTTATGGAAATATTCCCGCATTTTAGTGGTGATAATATGGGCCACGACCCATTAAAAATCCTTATTGATATTAGTGAGCTACCCTACTCATTAAAAGATATTCATAAATATCTACTGGATGAAATTGGGCTAGAGATAGAAAAATACACACACAGCACCATTTTGGTTTTACTTACGCTTGGCGGCACGCGCTCAAAAATAATTCGTTTGTACAATGCGTTGAAAAAGCTAGACAGCGGTAAGGTAAAACTATCGAAATCGACGCGTAGAGCTCGCTTACCTGAAAATTTACCTGCCATCGACTTGGCGTGTATTCCAAGCGATGCTTTTTATGGCGACCGCGAATCTGTGCCTATCAGTAAAAGCAACAACCGCATTTGTGCAGGTTTAGTTACTCCATATCCACCGGGCATTCCGCTTTTAGTCCCAGGCCAGCATATCACTAATGACCATATCGAATATTTACAAGAGTTAGCAAGCCAAGGACTGACGATACAAGGCAGTTTCGATGGTGAAATTTATGTTCTTAAGGGTAAGGTTAAGAAGTAACGGTATTGGTTTAATACTATCTCGATAATAATACCAATCTGCTTATATACGGGGTCTATTTAACGTTAAGAAAATTACGCTAGAACTAGGCAAAAATTTTTGTATCTAGTTGTTCTAAATAAAAAATTTTTAACGACGTTATAGTGCAATTTAATTCGTTAAATTGATCAAAGATTTATGCAGGTTGGTATAATTACTGGTGGCAGTGCAGCAAGACATTGCCGCTGTAACAGTATTTAAAAGTAAAATACAAAGTGGAATAAATCATTTTTATAAATGTTAACTAATTTTAGTTAAAAAAAAGCAAGCCAGATGGCTTGCTTTTAGCGTCTTTAAATACACACACTTATAGACTCGATTTAACTATAACGTTTAAAATCTATAGCTTGCGCCAAATGTAATACGGCGGTCTGTAATACCTTGGAAACAAAGTAAAGCACCTTCGTTAACACAAGACTGGCTAACTTCTGATTCAGTTAAGTTTACAGCTTCAATACCGATATTTAGCTGATCGTTCACATCATAACTTATGCTGGCATTAAGCTGCCCTCTGTCTTCTTGAACAACAGGGAAACCCCATGGGAAGCTTGAGGTGCTACCAAAGTCAGTTGAACGGTACCCTTCGCGCCACGTGTAACGCGCTCGAGCAGATAGACCGTATTTCTCATAGTAAAATGTAATATTATATGCGTTTTCTGACAGATCAATGAGTGATTGCTTAGCACTTATGTCTGCATCCGGGTTACCGGTTGTTAATGCAAAAACAGCATTTGCACGACTCGTTGCAGTGTCAAATGATTCACCACCAGAAAATTCTTGATAGGTATAGTTAGCAACCACACCAAAACCTGATGCCCAACCTAGCTCTTTTTCAAAACTTGATAAGTCGTATTGAGCTGCAAGCTCAATACCTTGCTGTGTTGTTTCACCAGAATCATTAATAGTAGTTTGTGTTGGTACACATAACCCTACGCCAGCATCTGGGCCAAACACGTTTATGTCTGCAATTGGATTAAATATGCCGCCTCCTTCACACTCTGGACCATTTGTATCGCGAAAGCCTGTGCTTGGGTCTTCAAATGGGTCAACTTGCTGTGTAACGTGCAAATCGCTACGTGTTTTATGAAAGTACCCCACACTTAACAAAGCAGCGGGTGCAAAATACCAATCTGTAGATATATCGAAAGAGGTTACTTCTTCTGGTGCTAAGCCTGAATTACCAATTGAAACGGCACTATTAGGGCTGGTGCCAAACGTAACAGATGTAGATAGGTCATCAAAATCTGGGCGTCTAATATCTTTTGACCAACCTAAACGAACAATCACATCTTCACTTACATTCGCGGCTAAATTGAATCGAGGTAAAAAGAAATCGTAATCACCTTTAGACGTTAGCTGAGTAACCAGTTCGTTGCCACTTCCATCTTGAGTAACAGAGTTACCTAGCGATGTAACTTCAGTCTCTAAATAACGTAGGCCAAAGTTACCGCGAAACATGCCGTACTCAAAATTTGCTTGTGCATATAAGGCATGTGTTTCTTCTTCAATATCAAAAAACGCATTTACTTGAGACGTTGGTGAACTTATTGGACCACGATCAGAACCCGTTATTGCATTATTAGCTTCAATCGCTTGGTTTAGCGCTGCTAATACGGCTTGTGGATCAGAGGATGCAAGCTCTGGGTTAATAAGTAAGAAATCACGAATATAAAGTGCTCGCCCATCACCATCGTTAAAGTTATCTGGGCCCGCTGTTAATAATTGTGCAAATAAATCACCCGTTGGACTATCAGCCATATTTCTTAAACCAACGTTAGAACGAACTTGATCCGACACACTACTCGTTTTACTGTAGCGGTAACCAAAATCGACTGACGTTATTACATCATCTAAGTAATATGTAAAATCTGTACGAAACGCATCTTCTGTATTTTCTGACTCATCTTGCCCTTGGTTTACGTCACGTAGAACAACATTTGCAGGGTCGAGCAATTGAGCCATTGTTGGCGCGTTTGCCTCTCCCGTTGCAATCCCAAACGTAAGTGTATCACCTGTAAGATCATACTCAAAAGGAGTCCCGTTTTCATTTGAAGAATTAGTAGCAACATTGGGATTTATAAAATTAAGCGTTGTATTAAAGCTTGGTGTAGTTGAATCAGAACGAGAGGTTGAGGCTTCAATACTTGCAAATAATCTATCGCCTTGCCATTCGCCCCCTATTCTAAATATTTTGCTCTTTGTGATGCGTGAATTAGTATCGCTAGAAAAACGCAAGTTAGGATCGCCACCACCATCTTCAACCGGAATAACGCCTCTTACAGCCGCTTGTATGCTGCCTAGGTTTTGTCCGTCCAGTGAACCAAAATTAACTGTTTCAAATTCACTCGGTATTGATACATTTCTAAGATCACTTAGGCCAGATGCTTGTACTCTTGAGCTTTCTTGGCGGCGCTCTTGATCGTTAACAACTGCATCAAAAAAGAATTTCATATTATCGTTTGGTGCATATTCAAATGTACCTGCGAAGTTTTTTGTCTCGTATTCGTAATTATCGTAATCTTGAATTAAAAATTGTACTGGTAGAAAATCAAACGATTGTGCACTTGCAGCACCACTATCAGCGGCTACCGAATTATCTCTATCTGCGCGAGGACGAAATGCGGTTACGTCTTGCTCACTGTAACTACCACTAAATACAACACCAAACTTACCGCCCGAATCAAGCTCCCAGTTATCACCCCAAGCACCTGATACCCTAGGAGTCACTCCATCTGTTGATAAGCTACTATCTTCACCTTGAACTCTAATTGAGCCTAGAGTTTCATTTAACTGTAACGGGCGAATTGTTTTAAGGTTTATTGTTGCGCCCACAGAGCCTTCGATTGTTTTTGCTTCTGGTGACTTAATTACTTCTACACCAGAGATAATTGCAGCTGATACATCCTCAAAACTAATGCCACTTCGTCCAGACCCTGAGCCAACTGTTGATACGCCGTTCACTTCTGTACGATTAGCATTGGTACCACGAATTTGAACACCCGTACCTACCCCTGCTTCACGAGTAATTTGAATCCCGGTTACGTTTTCAAGTACTTCTGCGAGGTTTTGATCTGGTAGCTTACCAATATCTACAGCCTCAATAATTTCAACAAGGCTATCTGCTGAACGCTTTTGTGCAAGCGCATTTGTAAGCGATTGTCGAATACCTGAAACCTCGATAACCTCAAGATCGTCTGCAGCTTTTTTTGGAGCTTCTTGCGCCTGTGTAGACAAAGACATACCAAGTGCGGTTGCCGATATAACTGCCAGTGTAATTTTAGATAACTTGTGACTCATAGTTTTTTTCCTGTGTGTGTGAAATGCTATGTTTAACCAGCTACTTTATTGTTTTTATTAAAAGCCCTTTCTTATTACAAAGTCTTAACTTTATATTTACACCCACACCTACAAAGGTCAACCTTTTGGTAATGAATTTAGATCAAATATTATGCAATATGTTATTACCAAAATAGAAAAACCTAACTAAATTTCAAGTTAAAAGCAAAACTTACATTTTAAGTTGATGTTATTTATAGTTTTTAAATTCTATTAGAAATAGGGCTGTCAATAACAAAGGTTAGAATAGTTATCGTTTTAAAAATGAAATAATTTAGGCAGGAGAAACCGATGATGTTGGGCGTGCTGAATAAACAGCATTATTGGTTAACCAATTTAATTGTTTTTAGTCAAGTAGCGTAATTTAGGAGTGAGTTTTTTAAGTACTGTTTGTTGATGTTATCGAAAATATAAAATTGAAGAATTTGAGGATCAAAAAAGGCGGTAAAACCGCCTTTTTGATGTGATCTAATGTTTAACTATTATTACAGCTTGTAGCTTAAGCCTAAGAATAAACGTGGGCCGTAGTCATTCACTTCACCTAGGTTACCTTCAACAAAGAAGTCTTGTGATTTAGGTGCACTGAACAAGTTAATTGCTTCTGCTTTAACTCTAAAGTGCTCATCAATTTTGTATGATGCGCGCATTTCCCATACGCCTACGCCATCAACATAACGAAGTCGAGTACCATTTGTAGTATATGGTTGG
Source organism: Pseudoalteromonas sp. NZS100_1 (assembly GCF_015864285.1). Lineage (NCBI taxonomy): Bacteria > Pseudomonadati > Pseudomonadota > Gammaproteobacteria > Alteromonadales > Pseudoalteromonadaceae > Pseudoalteromonas > Pseudoalteromonas sp. NZS100_1. The sequence continues at coordinate 23,865 of NZ_JADYXN010000003.1, read as the reverse complement.
AAATACTCACTACGATATTTGTAAATAACAGCAGTATCAAATCCACCAATTTGGTAGTATAGCTGACTGCTAAATACATGCTTTGAGAAACCAGGTACTGAAGCCGACTCAATAATACCGTCAGTTAACTGTGTAGTATTACCATCTACGTCAGTCTCAAACGTATCGCCGTATAAGCTATCTTGGAACTCAAAATCAGTGTCTGCATAGTTGTAACCAAATTTCATACCGATGCCATTATCCCAGCGGTAAGAAAATGAAGCTTCAAGACCTAATATTTCACTGTCTTCATCTGATGTAACAGAGTTAGTAATTGGTAATGAAACAGTTTCACCGGCAACAGTAAAATCTTCAATTACTGTTTGTTGTTGAAAACCACCGTTGAACTGTTTGTAGTATAAGCTTAACGCTAAGATTGAATCTTCGTTAGGGTACCATTCAAACGCAGCATCGTAGTTCCACGACATAAGCGGTTGAGTGTCCGGGTTACCAGAACCATTTACACCCACTAATAAATCGCTGATTGATGTTGCTGTACCTTCTGTATCTTCTTGGAATGTACGGCTGTAACCTAAATCAGATGGATCTGCGCGTGACATACCACGGTATATACCTGCACGGAATAAAATATCTTCACTGTAGTCAATAACTAGGTTAAAACTTGGTAAATACTTCGTGTAGTCACCACCGCTTTTTATTTTATCCAATGAACCATTATCAGATTCAACCAGAGAAAGTACACCGGTGTCGCTTGTTACTACGTCAAAGCTATTTCTAAAACCAATCGAAGTTACTTCTGTGTCTACAATACGAAGACCAAAGTTACCGCGAATGAATTTACCAAACATTTCAGTATCGTAGTTAGCCATTAAGTACACTGATGTTGTTTTTTCTGTTACATCGATTGTACCTGCATTTTCATATTCAACTTCTGGGTAAGCAAACACACCATCAGCGTTAGAACCAGCTACAGCTTGTGAGAAACATACGTTGTCGTATGTAGCCCATGATGAACCTGTACCGCTATCTACAACGTTACCGTCACTATCAACATTTGTTACGATATCGCCATCAGATACACTTGATAAAAAGCCTGATTCAGGGAAATCGATTTGACAACCTTGTAATACGTCAAGCGCTTCAGTACCAGAGTCTAGTGTGTATTCATTTCGTGAACCGTTACCTTGGCTACCACCATACTGTAGGAAGGTCATTTCAGATGTTCTAATACCACCTTGAATACTGGTGAAAACATTGCCATCTAAGGTATAGTCAAAATCTAGTCGCGCTGAGATAACTTCGTTTTCACGAACATTTTCACGGTCAAGTCGTGTTCTTAGGCTATCTGTAAAGTTTGAAATATCTGTTACGTCAAAGTCTGTCAGTGTGAAATGAGGGATCTCATCGCCCATATCCCAAGAAAAGAAATTACGACCTGATGTTCTACCACGGTTAGATATTTGAAGTTCTTCGCGTTCTGTTTTTGAATACGCTAAATCTAAGTCAACAGTTAATCTATCGGTAACTGTATGTTCTATATTTATGCCGTAACCTTGGTAGTTTTCTTCACGAGAAAATTGCTCACCTGCAGATTCAATTCGCTCTTCGCCTTCCCAATGAAGGATACCGCCAACATCATTAGTAACAAGTGTTGGACCGGTTACGCCTGGTGTTGCACGTTTTTGTAAAAAGATTAAATCGTGGCGTGCTTCTTTTTGTGTTCTATCTGAAATTTGTGCATCAAAGTTAACATCCCAATCAGCTGAAGGTTGATATTGCAGTGCAAAAAACATTGCATCACGTTCATCTGATGTCTCGTTTTGGCGGTAACTACGGCTACTGCCAGTCCAAGCATAAGGAGTCCCATCACTTACTGCTTTACCTGTATCAGGATCAATTTTTGTATCGTAACCTTGATTTTTACTGCCGCTTACTTGATCTTCACAGTCACCTGCGCTGCTGCGATAAAAACCTTCGTTGGTATTATTAGGATCGTTTAAACACGCCCATAATGAAGAACCTGATGGGCTAGAGCTTCTGTATTCAGCTTCTGGTTGGCTGATATCTTGGCGCTGTACACCAAAAGACACACCAACGGCTTGGCCGTTATCAAATTCAAACTGGTCTACATAACTAAACGTGCCACGGTAACCCGCGTCACTTTGAAGTGAGTTATCTACATTACCTTCATCAGGGTTGTAGTTTAATTTAACTTCAGCTGATACACGTTGCTTGCCAAAATCAAGTGGAGTTATAGTTTCAAGTGCAATAACACCTGCAACACCACCTTCAATCATTGACGCATCTTGCGTTTTATAAATTGCTACTTTTTTTACAAGTTCAGACGGAAACTGCGAAAAGTTAACTGAGCGGTCACCACTACCATTAGTCGCTTCACGACCATTGATATGCGTTGCACTTAAAAATGGACCAAGACCACGAATAGTGATTTCTGTTGCACCACCGTTTTCACGGTGAGATGCAGCACCTGTAATTGATTCCAGTGCTTCACCGATAGACAGTGCTGGTAAATCACCAATATCTTCAGATGACAGGCCATCAACTACCGTTGTTGCTTCACGTTTAATTGCTATTTGGTCTTGAATCGTTCTACGTGTACCTGTAACACTAATTATTTCAACGTCTTCTTCAACTTCTGTCGCTTTTCCCTGATCTTCCTGTGCGCTTGCTGTAAATACGCAAGAACTTGCCATACCTGCGATGACCGCTGTTCTTACCCATTTTGCAACTGGGCGCATTGCAAACTGCCCTGTTGTAGAATTATTATTCTTTTCTGACTTCAACGACATGTGAATTCTCCGCTGGTTGTTGTTGTGTGATTTTAGTGTGTTAGCTTGTTATGCTTATGTATATTTTATGTGACCTTTGACGTTAATATACTTAAACGCAGCACGATGATCAACCAATTTGACGCTTTAATATTACCATAAGGTATACCAATTTTAACTTAGCGGCATTACCAGTAGGTCAGACAGGTTTTTTACTAGAATATAAACCGCTCTAAACTAGTTTATAAATGGGTAATGTAGGTTGAGAAAAGTGTGGTGATTATTAATAAATAATAAAAAAGCCCCAAATTTGGGGCTTTTAAAAGTTAACTGATTAATTGGTTATTTAATCGTTTTGTATTTTCCATATAGATCCAACACCGACTTCAGATGATTGAATATAATGAAGACCTTTAGCACCCGCCTCTGCCTGAAGGCCTGCAGGGTCAGTTTCTAATAACGTACTTGTTGCTGTAACGTACTCAAGTACTTCTTTGCCATTAGTTGCTGGGTCTTGGTCAATTGCACCATCAGTATCGAATGCGCCATTACCATTTAGTTTTCTAATTTCAACCCAGTCACCGCTTGCATCGCCTGATACTCGACTATCCATATAACCAAAGTTGTTACTTAGCAGCGAGCTATCATGATTAATTAAGTCACAGTCATATTCAAAAGCATGGTCACTATCAAGTGTATTTGGATAAAATAGGCCTTGAGTTGTAGCACTGCTGTTTATTGTATCTTCGTCTGTTTGATCGCCTAAACCGTTTGCAATTAAATTTCCATTAAAGTTGATAACAAACGCATTTTTGGTTAGACCGTATAGGGTTGGATTATTGACGACCGTTAACTCATCACAATCACTAACGTTTGAATTATCATGTACTTCTGTGCTAAATACGATTGGCTGTTGTGAGTTTAAAACCGTATTGTTAGTTACGTTAAGTGTAAAATCACCGGCACCATCAAGAACGGCTTGATTACCTGACTTTGGTACTCCGCCATCAGCTTGCGAAAATGGATTTGCAGTAAATACAATACCGCCCGCTTCTTTGTTAGCTGAGCGGATGCCTGCAATATAGTTATTGCTCACTGTATGCCCAAGCGGTGTTATTAAAATACCGGCAGGTCTATCTGATGAGCTCGCTATATCTGTAGTACGAATAATAATGTTGTCTGTAACACTGTTAAATCCACCATCTTCTAGTGAAATACCCCCATTAGGATTTACGATTGTATTGCCTTTGATGGTTGCACCAGAAGTTTGTACACGCATTAAACGACGACCTGTTACAAAGTTTTCTACGCGGTTATACTGAATAGTAAAGTTTGCGTTATCAGCTGCACCGCTACCCGTTGTGCTACCTGCATTGATTAAATATAAACTTGATTGACCAAAGTTTGGATTATCACTGTCACTAAATAAATTATATTGAATAACGTGATCAGAGCTTGATGATGATATTTTTATCACAGACCCTTTTTCTGCTACATTTCGATTAGAGAATGTATTTCGCTCAACCAACGCGCTTTGACCTTTTATCATCAGCCAATGGTATTCAGAGTTATTGAGTGTAGCTTCTTCTCCATCCATCGTGTTTTGCGAAAAAGTAAAGTTATCCCCTTCTGAGTAAATAACAGCACCTTCTTCGGTTTCACAAAATGCACCCGCTTTAGTATCTATATTCTTAAAGGTAAGCCCTGTTAATCCAGCGCCATCTACTCCAGCAGCTACATGCACACATACTTCACCGCTAAGTACAGGAGTTTGACCTTCTACAGCGCGAAGCGTTACTGCACTGGTTAATAAAACTGCGTCCATATCAGCATAAACACCGGTGTTTAAGCCAATAACATCACCATCAGCTAAACCACCACTTATAGCACCAAGGAGTGCTTCAGGGTTACTAACTAATTGTGTGTAAACTAATGTATCAAGTGAGTTTGTAACCTCACTCGCAAAACCATCGTTATCTGTATACGTAGCTTTTACCGACATTATTGAGCCAGCGTAAGCAGAAGGTGTAAATGTTTTACTATTACTGTCGGCTACTTCAACGCCATCAGCAGACCAAGTATAAGTAACGTTTGCCTCTTCAACACCGTTGTTATCAGTTATCTCAGCGGTTAACTCGCCACTTGTCAAATAAGGCGCTACGCCCATAATGGCGACGCTACCGGCTTCGTCAACCGCAACAGCAGAAACAGCAATTGTTTCCTCTGATGTATTATCCTCGATAAATCCATTATCATCTGTGTAAGCAACTTGAACACTTATCTTTTGACCTAAAAGTGATGCATCAACTGTAAAGGTGCTTTGTGTTGCGCCATCTATCTCTTGTGCGTCAGCAAGCCATTGGTAAGTAATATCTCCTGTTGCCCCGTCGGTATCAGCAACTTCTGCTGTTAATATATTACCAACGGTTGGCGTGCCACTAATTGTAACTTCGCCTTCTGAGTTTGTTCGTGCTACAACCTCTGTACCCGTTGAAGTCACAGACTCGTTAAACCCACGGCTATCTTCAAAAGATGCACTAACTGTTATAACTGTACCAAACTGTGCGTCTGTTAACGTGAGCGTTGAAAGTGCTTCATCTGCAATCTCTATGTCATCAACAAACCATTTATAAGTTACTGTATCGCCATCAAAGCCATTTTCGTCAGCTACATTGGCTGTTAGTTGCGAACCGACTAGAGCGTCGCCCGTAATAGTTAAACTTGCAGGGAATGCGATTGCGGCAACATCTGCGGTTGGATCTGTAATATGCGATTCATTGATACCGCCATCATCGGTATAAAGCCCTTGAACTGTAATTGGTAACCCTATCTGATCGTCAGTCAGTGTAAACGAAGCGCTATTTGCACCTGTAATTGCCTCACCATCTGCATACCAATAGTAAGTCACGTCACCTGAGATACCATCAGGGTCACTAACTTCAGCTGTTAATGTTTGTCCGCTTGTAACCGTTCCACTAAGAGCAATAGAGCCCAAGTTGTTGTCATTGTTGTTTGAGTTTGTGTCACAACCAACTATTGCAGCTGCAATAGCGCATAGCGCAAAATGTTTTAATTTCATGGTGGCTCTATTCTCCAAATTTATGGTTTTAATATTTGGTTATCTATTGTGTGTGTTACCAAATAAATCATGCGTTTATTACCAAATTCATTTAAATTGCAAATAAATTGTTAACCAACTTGGTAATATAACCATAATAAAATAACTTTTTCCACTACATCCACCCAATTAAATAACAACAAATAAACATAAAGTTAACCCTGCACTGTTGTCGCAGGTCAAAAATTGAATTCAATCATGCACAATTACTGCGAAAATACATAACCTTAGAGTAAAAAATTGGTTTTACATGGGGTTAAGTAAATCAGATTTATTTAATATATATGAAGTATTCTTATTTGAAGACTATAAGAAAATTAAGAAATGAAGTGAGTTTGTATAAAAAGGATTATTTACAGAGAGAATGAAAAATAAGGGTAAAAAAGGGGCTATTTTCTTGCCCCTTTTTTATTAAGTACTGGTTTATAAAATAGCGTTATTATAAAACTCTACAGGCTCATTTGAGCCCAAAGCAACAGGCACACGTTGATGCAAGCTAGTTGGCGCAATATCTAAAATACGCGTTCCTCTAGAGGTTGCTTTACCACCTGCGTTTTCAACTAAAAGCGCTAACGGGTTTGCTTCATAAAGCAGTCTTATTTTTCCGTTATCGTTACCACTGCGTTTATCTTGCGGATACAAAAATAACCCGCCTCGGCATAAAATACGATGAACGTCGCCTACCATCGCTGCATTCCAACGCATTGAGCTTTTTTCAAAGCTTTCACAGGTGTAAAGCAATTTATCAAAATACACTTGTGTCGGTTCGTCCCAATAACGGTAGTTAGCCATATTAACGGCAAATTCACGACTCTGCTCTGGCACACTTAACTGCTTATTTGTCAGTAGATAACCGCCATGCGTTGAGTCTAATGTATAACAACGCGTTGGACCGCCAGTGCTCATTACAAGTAATGATGAAGGGCCGTATAACACATAGCCTGCACATACTTGATTTACACCAGGCTGACTAAATTGCTCGTCGCTGTCGAAGGCAACATCATCACGGGCTAAGTAAATAGTAAATATAGTGCCTATTTGCCCATTAACATCAATATTAGAAGAGCCATCTAGTGGGTCAAAAGCAACAATAAACTTACCTTCAGGATGGCCACCTACCGCATGATCTTCTTCCTCTGATGCAACTGATCGAACGCTGCTGTCGTCAAGTAGTATGTCTTTAAGTAGTTGGTTTGCAATTACATCTAGCTTTTTTTGAACTTCACCTTGGATGTTTTCATTCAATGTTGAACCTAAAACACCGGCTAATTCACCTTGGCTTACTCGAAAAGCAATTTCTTTACTGGTCGCTAAAATTGTGCGAATAAGTAAAATAAGATCGGTATCTACACCGTCTTCTTTTAATACTGTATTTAGTCTTTTCATGCGCTATACCTATTTACACAATTTAGATCGTCAAAGCATTGCTCTAGTCTTGCAACCATACTTTGCTCTGAATGACGCAACCATACGCGAGGGTCATAGTATTTTTTGTTTGGCTTATCATCCCCATCAGGGTTACCAATTTGCTCTTGTAGGTATGCTTGGTTATCTTTGTAGTAGTCTAAAATACCTGTCCAACACGCCCATTGCGTATCGGTATCAATATTCATTTTAACTACACCATAGGTTAAAGACTCTGCAATTTTATCGTACTCAGAACCACTACCACCATGAAATACAAAGTTAATTGAGTTGCTTGGTAGATTGAATTTTTCTGATACGTAAGCTTGTGAATCTTTTAAAATAGTTGGTGTAAGAACAACGTTTCCTGGCTTATATACACCGTGAACATTGCCAAAAGACGCTGCAATTATAAAGTTAGGGCTAATACGACTTAAGCGTTCGTACGCAAATGCAACATCTTCAGGCTGAGTGTATAAAGAAGAGCTGTCTAGGTGTGAGTTATCAACACCGTCTTCTTCGCCGCCCGTGCAGCCAAGCTCAATTTCAAGCGTCATACCTATTTTTGCCATACGCGTTAAGTAACGTTCACAAATTTCGATATTTTCTTCTAAAGGCTCTTCTGACAAATCAATCATATGCGAGCTAAACAGTGGTTTGCCAGTCAGTTCAAAGTGTCTTTCACCTTCATCAAGCAAACCATCAATCCAAGGTAGTAGCTTTTTAGCTGCGTGATCAGTATGAAGCATCACTGCTACTTCATAATGTGCTGCCACTGAATGTACATATCTTGCAGCACTTACCGCCCCAAGCACTGCTGATTGTTGCTCTGGTAAAGATAAGCTTTTACCACAAAAAAATTGAGCTCCACCATTAGAAAGCTGAATAATAACGGGCGAGTTTTTCTTTTTAGCAGCTTCTAGCGTTGCATTTATAGATGTTGTACTAACAACATTTACCGCTGGCAACGCATATTGATTAGTACGCGCATGTTCATACACAGCACTTACTTCATCGCCAACGATTACGCCTGGCAGTATTGTTGGGGCTAAATAATTCATTTATGAAATCCTTTCTATTTTAAAGCCTGGATACAAGAATCAGTAATTGCTTGCCAATTTTCTTGTTCAACCCACTCTTTTTTCGCTATCCAAGTACCGCCAACGGCGAATACATTATTTAAAGAAAGATAGTCCATTTTGTTACTTTCGCTAACGCCGCCTGTAGGGCAAAAGCTGACTGCTCTAAATACTGACGACACAGCTGATACAAAAGGTGCTCCTCCGGCAAGCGAAGCCGGGAATAATTTTTGCTCTTCAAAGCCATATTCAAGTGCCATTAAAATATCACCGGTGTTTGATACACCAGGAAGTACCGGCACATTACATTTAGCAAGTGCTGTAAGTAATGCAGGAGAAACGGCTGGCGTTACAATAAAGTCAGAACCCGCTTCAAGTGCTTGCTCTAAAATGTCAGTATTTATGACTGTACCCGCACCGACTTTTAGCTCTGGCACTTGTGCCTTAATAGCTTTTAATGCTTCTAAAGAAGCCTCTGTTCTTAGTACTACTTCAACTAAAGTAAGGCCAGCGTTAGCCATAGCTTTCGCTATTTGAACACCTTGCTCTGGCGTATCAGCTTGAATTATAGGTAGCAGTGTTTGTCCTGACATAAGTTCAGAAAAGCGAGTCATAACGTTGTTCCTTTATAAAAAGTAATGCGGCCGAGGTATGGCGGCCTTTAATGTTTGATTAACCTGAACTCTAGATAATAAATCTATCTCAAGCAGCTATTTTCAGCGCTAACTGCGTTGAATTTACTTGCAATAGGCCCGCTATTGACGCGTAAATTCGCCTTGTTTTCACTGAAAATCTCTAGCTAGAGAAAATAATTTTAAATATCACCATGATTCAATATGTTAGTAAATCTCTTAACCAGAGTTCAGGTTAATTATTTTGTTATACCAATTGCATTAAATTAATGAGCTATTATAGCGACAAGAAAATAGCTCAATAACAAGGCTAAAATTATGATACATAGTTGTTCTATATAAATAATTTTTAACGTAGTTAGTGAGTTATTTAATACGCTAAGGTGATCATGTTTTTAATAAAATTGGTATCAGATACCAGCTTCAACCATTGCTAGCTGAAATATATCTTTTGGAGCAATAGCGCCTGGCTGTTGTATAACCGCACCGGCGGCTTTTGCAGCAAGTTGTACAGCACTCGAAATTGGTTTATCAGATAAACGAGCACCTAAGTAAACACCGTTAAAAGCATCGCCTGCGGATGTCGTATCTACAACATTTGTTACCGGTATTATAGTGTGGCTTTGAAGCGTATTGCCCTCTTTTGTCACTACCGATTCAGGGCCATTTTTAACAACAATTTCTTCAATTTGGTAAGGTTTTAAATATTCAACAACCGCTTCTACGCTATGAACGTCATAAAGTGTTGTTAAATCTTCAACGCCAGGTAGGGTAATATCTGCAAGCGTAAAGGCTAAATGATATTGCTCTTTAGTTTCCTCTACACTATTCCACAAACGCGCTCTGTAGTTAGGATCAAAAACTATTTTAACCCCAGCATCTTTGAGCTGCTTTACAACTTTCCAAAAATGCTCACGTGCACTTTTTTCAATTATTGCTAATGAAATTCCTGAAAAGAAAAACATATCACCTTGGCTAAGCTGCTCGAGTGCATCAGCATCTAAAAAATCAACAACCTTTTTAGCTGCAGAATCATTACGCCAATAAATAAAGCTACGCTCACCATGCTCATCGGTTTCTATGTAATACATGCCAGGTACTTTGGTATCGTGAGCAAATACGAGTTGTGTATTTATTTGTTCACTTTCAAAGCGTTCTAGCATTTTTTTACTTAAATTATCTTGACCTAAAGCCGTAACAACCGAAGTAGTAACCTGCGGGAAGCAACGTTTTAAATACACTGCAGAATTATAAACATCGCCTGCAAATGATTGGTGTAGTGTGGCTGCGCTCATAGCTCTAAGCTCGACCATGCATTCACCGATAAAGTAAATATTTTTCATCTTGGAAGTTACCCTATGTAGTTAACTGCTATGCGCTTATACAAAACATGTTGGCATAGCAGTTATTATCTAGATTATTGAGGCTTTTTAAGAGGTTCTATTTTTGGAATTAAAATCCAAACAGCTGCCATTGCTATAATGGCTAAAGAAGCACCAATAACAAATGCTGGCGTATAATTACCATCAGCAGTAAGAATAGGCACAAGCGATGTAAGGCCTACAGCACCAAGTTTTGCCGCCATACCAGAGAAACCTGATAATGTACCTACAGCTTTTTTGCCTAACAAATCACTTGGTAGTGTTTGCACGTTACCAATTGCAGTTTGAAAACCAAATAATATAACAGCCATAATTAGTACCGCTGTCGTTGGTCCGCCTGGATTTGCCATTGCAAGTAACGCAGGTAACATAATTAAACAGCCCAGCGTTATAGTTAGCTTACGTGTTTTATCTGTATTCCAACCGGCTTTGAGTCGGTTTTGAGCTAATAAGCCACCAAACCAAGCACCAAACATAGCGCCAACATAAGGTACCCAACCATATATACCAATAGACTTAACATCCATGCCGTATACTTCGTTTAGGTAAATAGGTATCCAAAAAACAAATAACCACCAAATAGGGTCAATCGCAGCAGAGGCAATAATTACACCCCAGCTTTGCTTACGAGAAAGTAACTCAGCAGTTGAAGGGTTATATTCTTCTTCGTCTTCACCTGTTACATCGCCATTATCATCAACACGTCTTTGACCTGTTAAGATATATTCACGCTCTTCGGCAGTAAGCCAAGGATGAGAGCTAGGCGGCGCTTTAACCAAAATTAACCAAGGCACTAACCAAAGAAAACCTAATACGCCCACAAAAACAAACACCATTTGCCAGCTAAAGTAGATAGTTAAATAAGCAATTAAAGGAATAGCAATAATACCGCCAATAGCAGCGCCAGAGTTAAAAATACCCTGTGCTAAGGCACGCTCTTTAGTAGGAAACCATTCAGCATTACCTTTAGCTGCGCCCGGCCAGTTACCAGCTTCTGCTACACCTAAGATTGCGCGAAAAATACTAAGGCTAAGCACACCTTGTGCAAATGCATGTGCAACGGTTGCAATAGACCAAACACCTATCGATAAAACAAAACCGAAGCGTGTGCCTACCCAGTCAAATATTTTACCAAATATGGCTTGACCAAATGCATAAGCAAATACAAACACAATTGAAATATTAGCGTATATTTGTTTGCGTTCTAGCGCTGATTCATCAGGAAATAAATCTTCAACGATGTCCGGCCAAAGCACACTAAGTGCTTGACGGTCGATATAGTTAATAATGGTAGCTAGCGCAATTAGCGCTATAACCCACCAACGTAAGCCTTTAAGTTGCATAATTAATCCTCAAGAAAGTCTTCACGCGCTGGGCTAAAAGTATCAATCAGGATTCCGCCTGTTGGGCAGGTAGCTCCATGATCAGCAAATGGTGGGATTAAGCAGCTATCACCCGGTTTTAAGATTTTAGTTACGCCATCAATGTTAAAGTGGAACTCACCTTCAACAACATACGTTACTTGAGAATGTCTGTGAGCATGGTTATAACCAATAGCCCCTTTCTCAAACCAAATTTTAACAGCCATTAGCTCTTCGTTATAACCTAGCATTTGACGTTTTAGACCATTTCCTAAATCTTCAATTTCGGTCTCGTTGCCAAATGAAAAGTTTGCGCTTTGCTTTTGCATCCTATTTACTCCTGATTATTGTTCATCATATAAACGCCTAATCGGCCATTTAAAGTGAACTCTTTATTTTGATAATTGAATGTATTTTTAGCTGAGGTTGGTGCTTTATTAATAGCCACTAAATATGACTTGCCTTTAATATCAAGTTCAACAAGTGTTAAATCGCCCTGCTGACTATATTCAAGCTTTGTAACTCTACTAACAGCTTCTAACGTATATTCTTTACTTGGATTGTATTCACCGTGAGGCTCTAATACAGATATAAATTTATGATGCTTTTGACCCTCAACACGACGAATAAAACCGTTTTCGTTGCGTAAGTTAAAATCAGGGTCGTTTGCGCCTATTTGAGTAAACAAGAAAGACTCATCACCTTTAACCAAACTCGTTTGCGTATAAAAGCGACCATTTTCGTTTAACCACGTTACTTTAGCTAAACCACTTTGAGGTTGCGCTTGAGCTTTAAGCCATAGATGCTGGTAGCCATTTTTAGTACCTAATGCAGACAGTTGTGTTGCATTCGCTTTTAGCTCAAAGCTGGTATCTATAAGCTGACCTTTATAATGCAAAGGCAAATCAAGCTGATGTGCTTTATTTGCTGCAACATCAAATATATCAAGTGCAACTGTGCTTTGTAGTTCAGGTAAGTTAATAAGTGCAAGCGTACGCTCAAGATCAACGCCTTTATAAGCTGTGCTTATTTCGCCGCTTGAAACCGTGCCGTATTCATTCGTTTCGAAAAAGTTAAGTGTAGGGTAATTACTATTTCCTACTTCAACATTTGCATTAAAATGCGTTGTTTCGTCAACCACTACCGTATTGTGCGCAACCGTGTGTTTAGCGTAAGTTTCGTTTTCAGGTAAATAACGACCGCCGTATTTAGCTTCTACATTTAAAAAACGTGCTGCGCCATAATCAGATACAATTTCATTACCGTGGTCGTAAAACTGCCATGTTAGTTTATCAAAATGACCGTGGCCTAAGCCTTGTGCAGCAGGTTTAAATAGTAGAGCTTGATCGCCACCTACCTGCGTTCTCATTACAACTAGAGCACCTTGTTTACCGTCATTACCATCGCCGAAGGCAACAGACTTAAACGAATAAGGTTTTGCCATGTTGTTATCAAGTGCTTGAGCTACTTTTAGTCCATCACCAGAGAGAATTATTTGGTCTTGTTGCTTAGCAATATCTAAATAACCCGCATCGTTGGTTAAGCCATATGCTGCCGTTACACCATTAACTAACTCAATAGTATCGATACCTTTACTTTTTATTGCATCGTTAATTGGGAAAAACAAACCGTTGTAGCTAAGTTGAATCGTCGTATCAATCGCTTTTAATAATATGCCATCGCGATATTCAAAGATTTTTCGTTGTGGTTCGTTGTTTTCAATCGCTTTAGCAAACGTTACAAAGGGTAATAGTGCAAAGCGTTGATAGTAAGGACCTTCGTTATAGTAACCTTGTGGTGAAAACAGCATCTCTAGCTGCTTAATAAAGCCTCCTTTACCCGACTTTTCTAAATCGTATAATGATTTTTCTACCCACTCAGATTCGCCTAATACATACCCGGCCATGCCAACACCCGCTGTTGCCCATGTTCCATGGTTGTGTACTTTATTAAATGTAGAGGGTTGGCCTACTGATGTGAACAACGAAACAGGACGTAGTAAGTCATCCTCGATTGTTTTAATGTTATCGGCATTTAACGAGTCATGAATTAGATCATAAGCTTGTATTGTGTACACAAGCCACATTGCTTCATTTAGGCTTTGCCAAAAAAACTTACCTGGATTTTGCGAGTCCATTTTACGTTTTGGATGCAGACCAAGCGTTGGGTATAATTTTGCATACTCAAGCAACATATCACGTACATAGTTTGCGTATTTATCATCTTGGCTTAATTGATAAATAATGCCCGCGTTGTACATAAGTTGGTAATTTTTCTTGTGGCGTTCATGTGTATAACCACCACCACCATCTTTTGGTACAGGTACCGCAATTGGTTGAGCTATTTGTTCGTCTACTTGCGCTTTTAATAGCTCAAACGCAGTAGAAAATTTACCTTCGCTGCCTATTGCTTGACGCATATGACTTACGTCATCAGTAGTAATTACTAAGTTTGGGTGCGCTGCATGCGCACCCAATGATGTAAGTAATGTAAGTGCTGCTACAGCCGCTATTTTAAAACCTGTTTGGCATTTTAATAAGTACATAGTATTTACCCTGCCTTATTTAAAATGTTGTTATTTTTTAATACTGCTGTATGTGGGCCTTTAACTCTTAGTTCTTTAACACTTGGTGCTTTAGTTACATCAAATGTATTGTCTGAGATTTCAGTTTTAGGCTCGCCTACTGTGTGCTCTACAACAATAGGAGCAGATTTAACAAATTTATTATCTTTGATATTAGTAACCTGAACACCGTGAACATAAATGCTCGCTTGCTCTTTGTTACGCTTACCAAGGCCAACGTTATTAAGCGTGTTATTTGTCATTTCAAAATGAGGGCCAAATGTACTTTCATCAGTACCACCACGGTAAAGCTTAAGTACACCACCTTGCACATCATTAAATGTATTATTATTTACAATAACGTATTCCGCGTTATAAACACCTAAGTCTTCAATTTCAGTATTTAGACGTAAAATGTCACCTGTTACTGTATTAAAGGTATTACCTGTAAGAATAATTTCATCAGCCATTGCACCTTTACCAGTGATAAAGAAATGGAATGAATGATTAATATCTAAAGCATTTAACTCTGAGTTGGTCATTACAAAGCGGTAATTATCAACCATACCCCATTTTTGCGTACGAACAATGCTGTTACCTATTGCATCTGGCGCGTTTTCACCTGAAATAGATAAACCATCTAGTTTTAAGCTGCCGCCATCATGTATTTCAAACAAGGTAGAACGTTGAAAAGTAAGTTTAGACTTTGTGTTCTGCTTCGCTTTAATTGTCAACGTTTTATCAATTTTAACCAGTTTAGAAACATCATACTGGCCAGGCGCTAGTTCTAGAACATCGCCCGACTGTGCATTATCAATAGCATCTAGTAATGCACTTACATCAGCTTTAACAGAATGTGTCTTACCAGAATCAAAATCAACTAAAGCAGGTACTTTTGCATACCAGCTAACACCGGTATCTTCTTTTTTAAGTACTTTTAAATCGCGCTTTGCACCTACATTTAAACTTTTAGATGTTGGGTAAAGTAGACCATTACTTGCTTTTTTAAGCGTGATTTTTTCTTTTTTTACACCGTACGTTAGCTCAGAAAGTACTTTTGTATCAGCAATGTTGTTACTTAGTACCAGCCCGCTTACATCATCAAATGTTGTAAATGGCTGTTCACCATCTTGATTTATGATTAAGTTATTTTTCATTACGCTATCTTTAGGTGCAGCGCTACGCTCAGCATCGCTACCTGCGGCAAGTTGAATATGACGCACATTTATAAATGTGTTGTTTTCAATTGTCGCATTTTCAACTTGGTGATAACGATTTATAGATGAATTTGGTACGCCGTTCATCACAGTAAAACCACTGCCAAAACGATACCCTGTTAGACCTTGTAGGTAGTTATTTCTTACAATTTGGTCTTTATTGATAACGCGGATACCACCGGTGTGGTCAACACCATTACCAATAAATATATTTTCTTCTATTAGGTTACCGTTACCATGGCGCAGCGTTAATGTACCGCGCGCTTCATAAAATACGTTATTACGAAGGATGTTTTTACCTGACTTAACCGACACAATTTCTACTTCACCATTGGTGCGTTCAAAGTAGTTATTTTCTACCAATGTATGTGAATCAGTTAATGAGTAATGACTAGTACCAATACGAAGTGTTTCACCACCGTTTGAACCAAAAGTTGGACGGTAGCCAAAATAGTTATTATCTATACGGTGATAGTTTTCTTGGCTTGCTTGAGTGTTTAAACGAACAGCAACTGTCACGCCTTTATTTCGTTTGCCAACTAAATGACTATGATCAAAGCGGTTATGTTGTCCATATAATGCAACCCAATAATCAGACTCTCGTTTGTCTGGATTACTGTAATTATCAATTACAATTTCTGTTACTCGTGAGTTGTAGGCTAATTCATTTTTGTTTTTACGAAATTCTATTACAGCTGAGCTCGGTGTGTAGCCGTCTTTAAATACTAAGCCAGAAGCCTCAAGGTATTTACCTGCAAGTCTTAGGTTAGATTGACCCGATAAAATTACTTTGCCGTTAGTTTCAGCGGTCAATAAAATAGGAGAGTTTTTTGTACCTTGGCCTTCAAGTAGGATTTCGAAGTCAGACCAAGTACCATTTTTAAGTACTACTTTGTCGCCAGCAACTAGATTAGCTGCGATATCATTAAAAGCTTGTTTACTTTCTACAAAATAATCTTTGGCCGCTATTTGTGTGGATATGCAACCGATGAGAACTAGACTAAGCTTTATTGTGTTAATCAAACGCATAGTTAACTCTTTTTCGTTGTGACTGAAAGTAGTGCTTCATCAGAATTTTAAAAAGCTGACATTGCACAAAGACTTTAGTCAATTGGTGTCATGTGTGTTAAAGCGCCTTAAGCCAAAAGCTTAAAGCGCTCAATAAGGTCGAGAAGTATTACTTTTCTAGCTTTTTGAAGTAATCAAAAATTTCAGGAACGTTACCTTGACCCATACCAGCGTCAAACGCTGCTTGTAGGTTAGCTGATGAACCTTCAGCGATTTTTGATTCAGTACCTAGGTCTTCTACCATTTGTAGGAAGTAGCCTAAATCTTTGTTTGCATTAGCAATCGAGAAACCAAGGTCGCTAACATTATCAACTGCATAGTTTTTACAAAATTGCATAAACGGTGAATTAGATGGACCAGTCGACATGATGTCAAAAAGTTGTTGACGGTCAACACCAGCAAGCTCTGCAACTGCAAATGCTTGTGACATAGCACATACTGTAGTCATGCCCATGAAGTTGTTGATAAGCTTAGTTGTATGACCTGCACCTAGCTCGCCAAGATGGAAAACGTTTTCACCTTGATCTTCTAGTACTGGTTTAACTTTATTGAATGTATCAATATCGCCTGCAGCCATGATGTTTAAAAGGCCGTCTTTAGCATGTGCTGGTGTACGACCAAGAGGAGCATCAATCATGCCTGCGCCTTTAGCTGCTAAATCAGCACCAATTTTTTTAGTAGATGATGGAATAGAAGTACCAAAATCAACTAGTACTGCACCTTCTTTAATACCCGCTAGGATACCGTCTTCTGCATAAATGATTTTTTCTACAACGGCAGAAGTTGTAAGACAAAACATAACAATATCTGAACCTTCAGCTAGCTCTTTAGCAGTGCTTGCTGTTTTTGCGCCTCTAGCGACACATGCTGCAACCGCATCTTTGCTAAGGTCCATAACAATTAGCTCATAGCCTTTGTTTTGTAAATTTTCGGCCATGTTGCCGCCCATTAAGCCTAAGCCGATGAAACCGATGACTGGTTTTGACATGAATAACTCCTAAATATGTGGCGCATACTTTTATAAGAACAAGTAAAATCTACTTTAAAATACGCTGTGTCTTTGTTTCAATTTGTAGAGTAACTTTAAGCTTGAGTTATTTATAAATTAACCTGTGCAAAACGTAACTCTGATTAATTACCAATACATTGTATTCACTCAAACCAAGCAACTTACCAATTGGTATGCAAAAACTGTATTACCATACGCCTTTTTTGTCAACCAATAAGTTAACCAAGTAAATCCCGTATTTTTACAAATTACATACAAATAAATTTAATATCAATTAAAAACAAATAGTTAGATATAACAAACCCAATCAGACATAGGTTAACTTTTGTTGAACAATCAGTAACTTTTTTTATACTAATAGGTTGACCAATAATTGAGTGTTCTTTATTTAAATATGCAAAATTCAATAAAATGGTTCATTAATTGGTAATTTACAGTTGATGTTATTGGTAAAATTATAAAGACCATACGTGAACAGCTTCCAACTCTAAATGGTATTGAGGTTGTGATTTGTACGTAACGCCTACATATATGGCTAATACATATAAAAACCACAAAATGCGCCTAATAATAGCGCTTAGTTAAAAATATACTGAACTTTGAAAAATCACTAAAGGAACTGAATAATGCGTTTATTACATACTATGCTGCGTGTTGCGGATTTAGACAAATCAATTGCTTTTTATACTGAAGTATTAGGTATGAAAGAATTACGCAGAGCTGATAACAGTGAATACAGATACACTCTTGCTTTTATTGGATATGGCGAGGAAGCAGATAATACAGTATTAGAGTTAACTTATAACTGGGACGAAGATAGCTACGACCTGGGTAATGGATATGGTCATATTGCCATTGAGTTTGATGATATTTACAAGGCCTGTGCTGATATTAGAGCAGCCGGTGGTAATGTTAGTCGTGAACCTGGACCAGTAAAAGGCGGCACTACTGAAATTGCTTTTGTAAAAGACCCTGATGGCTATGCAATTGAGCTAATTCAGAAAAAAGATGACATGAGTAAATTTTAAATTACCTACCAACTAATTCAAGTTATAACAATTTGCTTAATGCCAATCTGCTTATATATGGGGTCTATTTAACGTTAAGAAAATTACGCTAGGACTAGGCAAAAATTTTTGTATCTAGTTGTTCTAAATAAAAAATTTTTAACGACGTTATAGTGCAATTTAATTCGTTAAATTGATCAAAGATTTATGCTGGTTGGTATAACTATGGAGGGGTTTAATTTTATAAATTGTTCAAATATTTATGCAGATTGGTATTAAGTAAAAAGGTGCTTTTCAGCACCTTTTTAACGCAACTGACTATCTTTACTGCCACGTCTATTAAACGATTTAGCGCTAGCATCATTACCTTCTATTGCAGCTTGACATGCAACACAGTAACGCACTCCTGGTAACGCGAGCCTTCGTGCTTGTGGGATTTCCTCATCGCACTCATCACATAACTCTGCACTTGCGCCAGATATTAAATTGCTTCTTGCATACTGTACGGCGTCATTAACACTCGCATCAATTTGATCTTGAATTGCACCGTCTCGTGCCCATCCACTTGCCATAAATCCTCCTAATAAAGTTGGATGTTTAAATTTATGCTACCAAATCGAATCTTTATAAGTACTGAATAAAAAAGCTAGGAATGTGATGTTCTTTGAAGGTTTAAGCTATAAAACTATATTTTATATCTAAAGAAAGATGCTGTAGTTGCTCCTTGTAATCTATTTTTCACAAAAAATTCAACACTCTACAATTAGGCAAAAAAAAGCAGCTAAAAAAGCTGCTTTATAATTCCAATGATTTATTTAAATATTAAAGACTGTAGTCAACAACCTTCATACCTAATTTTTCGAGCTCTGGACGAAGTGTTTTAGCATCACCCACTACTAAATAAATCATGTCTTTAGTATTTAAGTGTTTTTTAGCTAAGGCGTTAACTTCTTCTTTGCTGATATTGCTAACAATCTCATTCCTTTCTTTTACAAAGCTAGGTTTTAAATCGAATTCTAATATTTGTGCTAAAAAGCCAAGTTTTGCATTAGGCGTTTCGTATTTAAGCGCATCTTTTTGATTGATAGCCTTACGCATAAACATAAGCTCTTCATCAGTGACACCGTTTTGAGCATAGTTATTAAGCTCATTAGTAAACTCTGTAATAGACGCTGCAGTAGAGTCGGCTCTCACCGCTGCAGAAGCGGTAAAGCCACCTGATGTTTTATCACCCCAGAAACGAGAGCGAGCACCGTAAGTGTAGCCTTTATCTTCTCGTAAATTTAGATTGATACGGCTATTAAACGTGCCACCAAGTGCAAAGTTCATCAAGTTAGCTTTAAAAAACTCACCTGTAATATCTTCAACCATATCGCGTTTACCTATACGAATTTCTGATTGAGGAGCGTCTGGTTTATCGACCAAATAAATTACATTAGTTTCTACTTTAGGTTCACTGAAATCAACCGCTACTAAGCTCGATTTACCTTTCCAATTTGTAAGTGTAGCTTTAACTTTTGGTTCAATTGTTGACTCTTTTAAATCAGAAACAATAATTACTTGAGCGCCCTGCGGTTTAAAGTTTGCGTTATAAAAAGCTTTAACGTCAGCAAGTGTAATAGCCTCTATACTATTAAGCGTTCCAGTACTTGGAAGTGCAGCTATATTGTTGCCATATAGTAATTTACTATATGTATTAGATGCTAAATACCCAGCATCCTTCATTGAATGTTGAATATTTTGAATGATTTGCTTTTTATTACGCTCAAAGTCATCTGCATTAAATGCTGGTTTAAATAACTTTTCTTCTACAAGCTTTAGCGTTGCATCTACATTTTTGGTTAAGCTAGAAACATACACATTTGTATGTGTTTTATCTGAGTAGATACTTACCTGGCTACCTAGTTTTTCAAGCGCGTTACTCATCTGCTCTGTAGTGTAGTTTTGCGTTGACTCGCTCATTAACGATGCAGTTATTGATGATAAACCCACTTTACTCGCTTGCTCATTATATAAGCCACCCGGAACTTTAATGAAAATAGCGGTAGTTGGCGTTTCTGTACTTTGAGTACCTAATATTTTAATACCGTTTTCGGTCTTAGTTTGCCAAAGAGTAGGAACATCAACAGCAGGATTTGCGCCGGCCTCTGGATGAGCACTTCGATCAAATGTATCAACAGCTCTTCGTGCCACTAAATCATCAGCTGAAGTTGTAGATGGACCTCCAAAATCATGCGATTTAGGCGTAAAGTTGTCTGGAGCAGCTATAAGTTGAGATTGCCCTTCTGGTACAACACTCATAATAACGGCAGATTTACCTTTGATATATTGATTAAAAACACGCATAACATCAGCTTTTGTAACTTTGTTATAACGTGCAATCTCATCTTTAGCTGAATTTGGGTTACCTGTAAACGTTTCTGACGCGGCTAGTTGAGAGACTTTTCCTGATACGCTTTGCAGACCAAAAATTGCACCCGATTCTATTTTAGCTTTTACTTTATCTAAATCATCTTGTGTAACGCCACGCTCTTCAAATTCAACAAATGAATCACGAATGATTTTTTCCATATCAGCTAACGTTTTCCCTGCTGTAGGATTTGGTAAAGCATAAAGACTAATTGAACACGCTAACTCTTGGCATGGATGATTTGCACTTGCTTGAACAGCAAGTTGAGTTTTAACTAAGTTTTTGTATAGTAGTGAATTATTACCACCACCCAATATTTCAGCAAGTATATCAAGAGGTGCTTCATCTTCAGAGCGAGCGTAAGTCGTTGGGAAACTCATACTTAATAAAGGCAAATGTACCTTATCTTCCATTGAAATATATCTATCAGCATTGAGTGTTACAGCTGTTTTTTCTACTGTAGGGATTTCAGGGCCTTTTGGAATTGGTGCAAAGTATTTAGTAACTAATGGCAGTATTTCATTAGCGTTGATATCGCCACCAATAGTAAGCGTTGCATTATTAGGACCATACCACTTTAAAAAGAATGCTTTTAAATCATTTACATTTACGCGATTAAGATCGTCCATAAAACCAATTACTGGCCATGAATATGGATGACCATCTGGATACATCGCTTGAGCAACACGTTCACCTAAACGACCATAAGGGCGATTATCAACACGTTGGCCGCGCTCATTTTTTACTGTTTCGCGTTGTACTTCAAATTTTTCTTGGGTTACAGCATCGAGTAAAAAGCCCATTCGATCAGCTTCTAGCCACAACATTTTTTCTAATTGATTTACAGGTACTGTTTCAAAATAATTTGTTCTATCTGAGTTAGTTGTACCATTTAAAGTACCGCCTGCTTCAGATATTATTTTAAAATGTTCCTCATCAGCAACATTCTCTGAACCTTGAAACATCATATGCTCAAAAAAGTGAGCAAAGCCTGACTTACCCAGCTCTTCGCGAGCAGAACCAACGTGGTATGTTACATCAACGTGTACTAAGGGATCTGAATGATCCTCATGCACAATTACAGTTAAACCGTTATCTAGTTTATATTTTTTATACGGTATGTTGATTTCACCTGCATTAGATTTCACTGATTCAATAAGTGTAACGCCAGGAATTGATGTTTCTGTAACAATATTTTTATCAACAGCTTGAGTTGAGCTATTACATGCAGCCAACCCTGATGCAAGTAAAACAGCAAGTGCAATTTTTGTGAGTTTCATTTTTTAGTCCATATTTAAATTAACTCAATGAGTTTAAAGACTAATTAAAAGTACAACAAGGAATATGGAGCGATTATGGGTTTGGTTTTGTAATAAAGTGTAAATAGATTGATATAAAAATGAAGTGTAAAATGAGGGTATTAATTTGTGGTTTTATTCTAATAACACTGCACTTCCCTATCTAAGTAGTAAATGTCATAGCTAAGAGATTGATACTCTTAATAACATCGTGCATATAGAGTGTTATGTAACACTGCTTATACAATACTTAAAATAGTAAGTGGCGTCCCCAAGGGGATTCGAACCCCTGTTACCGCCGTGAAAGGGCGGTGTCCTAGGCCTCTAGACGATGGGGACACAGAAAACTGCTACCCTAGGACAAAACACTAATTTTTGGTGGAGCCATGCGGGATCGAACCGCAGACCTCTTCACTGCCAGCGAAGCGCTCTCCCAGCTGAGCTATGGCCCCAACTTAATCAATACCCGTCGTGATAAACACATCGTGTATTGCTTAGTGCGGGGCGCATTCTATGCACCACCCAAAATAAAGTCAACAGTTTTTTACCTAGCTTTATTTAAATGGTTTAATTTTCAACAAACTGGCTATCAAGCGTGCTAATAAATACAATTTGAATAAGATTCTAGCCCTACTGCTTATAATTACATCACTATTTTGCAGCGAATACTCAATCACGCCCTACTCCCCATAATTGATGCAACAAAGTTGTATCAAAGAAAAGGTATACATTTATATGCAAATTGAACTTATTTAAAAAACTACCGAGTTAGGCCTCGCCAATCGTCTTAATCCTTTAAAAGTTACAATTACTTATAATAACCAAAGCTCAAATGTGAGTTTGAGAGTGCCCGCAGCCTTCACTCGCTTGATAACCAGCATAACTCGTACTAAAAAACTCGATTGTTGTTTGAAGAACATTTTTTAAAGAGCATTGTAGCTTCGTAATTCTATGTACAACTATATGTCATCTATTTAAGTCTTAATCCAAAGAGCTCTGACTAAAGAGTGCGTCTTTACGAGTTGGCTAGGTTGGCTTATAAAAATAAAGTAAGTACAAAAATAGAGTTTAGAATGCTGGAAATATCATTTGTGTTGGGAAGTTTAAATTAAATTCATTTTTAAAGGCCTGCTCTATTTACTAAATAACTCGCCCTAATATTAATCCATCTTGCTCATAATCATAAAAACGACTCCAGTAAAAAAAACAATAAGTATCGTGAAGCTAAATTTAAGATTAATAAAATACAATTCCCTACTCACTTTTAGGAGCTTATTAGGTGCTTAATTGAACTGCAATATCAAATTTGATGATAAAATAGACTTCAACCATATCCTATTGTTTATAAAACCTTCATTCAGTACATTTTTATCATTCAAGTGTTGACACATTTCCAACTCTATCTATAATAGCGCCCCACAACAACGCAGCAATGCAATGTTGTTTAGATGTGGGTGATTAGCTCAGTTGGGAGAGCATCGCCCTTACAAGGCGAGGGTCACTGGTTCAAGTCCAGTATCACCCACCA
>NZ_JADYXN010000298.1:0-542 GCF_015864285.1 Pseudoalteromonas sp. NZS100_1 | reverse complement strand
CATTAGGAAGTTTTACTAATTTAAGTGATGCTAAGCGGGCTATGAAAAACTTGCCGGCTGGTATTTTAAAGAATAAGCCTTTCTATAAAAAAATTAGTAAAATAAAACAAGAAATAACACTACTTGATCAGTAAATTACACTGCTTTAGTGTAAAATCGCGCAACACCGAATTGAAGTAAAGAGCCCAATGCAGCAAAAGAGTAGAGCCTTCCTTAAATGGGCTGGCGGAAAATACAGTCTAGTTGATGATATTAACGCGCGATTAAACCAAGCAAGTAAGCATGCTGATACTTTGGTTGAACCTTTTGTTGGTGCTGGCTCCGTTTTTTTAAATAGTAATTTTAAACATTATATTCTTAATGATATTAATGCTGATTTAATTAATTTATATAAAGAGCTCAGAGATTCACCTGATGAATTTATTAGCGACGCTAAAAAATTATTTGTAGATTTAAATAATCACCCTGATGCTTATTATGAATATCGTGTGCAGTTTAATCAAAGCCGCGATATATACGAACGCTCTATGTTATTTTTATAT
>NZ_JADYXN010000297.1:0-543 GCF_015864285.1 Pseudoalteromonas sp. NZS100_1 | reverse complement strand
CGTCTCCTCGACGTCGCCTTCATGATGAGCCTGCTTCGCCTCACCAAGAAGGAGCTCGATAGTGCCATCGATCTTTGAACCGGTCCTCCTGCTGCTCCTGTCGGCCACAGACCAACCTCCCGCTGCTTCGCCTCGACCAGCACCCGCTCCACCACTCTGCCAGCGTGCATCGTCCGGCTCCCCATGCTGCCGCGTGCCATCGCTCTGGTCTGAGCCACCCCCACCTTCCGCACCGCAAACGTCTCCAGCGCTCGCGCCGGAGAAGGGGGCCAACCAATGATTGCCCGTGGTTTCATCGCGCTCGTCTATGCAGCCTTTCTCACACCTGTGCCCGCTGCAGCACAGGTCGCCGCACCTCGGCACCAACCCGATGGAGCAACGCAGGCCGGTGACGAATTCTACTGCGAAGAGCGGCGTCTGGGGCAATGGTTCTACTGCACGAAGCCCGAGCCCAAGCCCGATATCGACGCGCCTCAGGCGCCGGCTTCGTCGGCCGCAGAGCGGCTGAGCGCGATCACCAAGGAGTTGGACGAGCTCAAGGCT
>NZ_JADYXN010000296.1:0-544 GCF_015864285.1 Pseudoalteromonas sp. NZS100_1 | reverse complement strand
AAGAAATTGCCATCCTCGCGGAAAGCGCGAAACTTCTTCTCGCCATTGCGAATGTGGAATTCCGATGCCGCGACAAGGCAGCGATGGCTGGGAAATTGCCGCCCTTCGGACCGGATGAACTCGTAGCGCACCCCGTCGGCGAAGCGCGGGTTGGAACCCCAGGCCGCCTCGATCATCTCAATCTCGGCCATATCATCGGGATTGCGCCTTATGATGGCACGGCGACTACCGAGCGCGTCGGAGTCGAAGGGTGTTGCTTTCGAGTCCATCAAAGGAACATACAGGGAACGATATCGAGGAGCAAGCGGCGGCGAATAAGGAGGTTCAATGTGCAATGACTATCGCCTGCTGATCGACATCGCGTCGATCGCCGAGGATTTCGAGGGGCTCAAGATCAAGATCGGCATGCCCGAAGGTGCCCCGAATGTGCCGGCGCGCGAGGACATCAGGATGACCGACATGGCCCCGATCGTCCGGCGCAGCGAGGCGGGAAGCGGGATCAATGAACTCCTCAACCGGCGCTGGTCATGGCCGGGCCGTAACG
>NZ_JADYXN010000295.1:0-544 GCF_015864285.1 Pseudoalteromonas sp. NZS100_1 | reverse complement strand
GCGGTCCTGCCGATCCTCGAAAGCCGCAAGGGCGGCGACAATATCCTCTCGGGCCTCGGCCTCTTCACCGGCCGGGTGAACCCGCGCGCCTCCGCCCTGCTCTGGCGTTCGGGCGAACAGAGCCTGGTCGAGGACGTCAAGATCATGGGTGGCGGCGGCACGCCCACCGCCGACGGCAAGATGCTCGGCACGCTGCGCGTCAACACCGGCGACCCGGTCACCGACAGCCGGCTCGACGCCCAATATCCCAGCATTTGGGTGACGGACGGGGGCGGCGGTACCTTTGCCGACGTCTGGAGCCCCAACAGCTTCGCGCAGGCGGGCTTCTACATCACCGACACCGACACGCCCGGTCATGTCTATGAAATGTCGGTCGAACATCATGCCCGCAACGAATTCGTGCTCGATAACGTCCATAATTGGGAGTTTCTGGCGCCGCAGACCGAACAGGAAGTCGATGACGGCCCCGACGCCATCTCGCTCGACATCCGCAACTCCAGCAACCTGCTCTTCGCCAACTATCATGGCTATCGCGTGACCCGCA
>NZ_JADYXN010000294.1:0-544 GCF_015864285.1 Pseudoalteromonas sp. NZS100_1 | reverse complement strand
GCGCAGGCCGCCGAATGAGCCGGCCGGTCTATATTGTCGATGGCGCCCGCACGCCGTTTCTCAAAGCGCGCGGCGGCCCCGGCCCCTTCACGCCTGTCGACCTGGCGGTGCAATGTGGGCGCCCGCTCCTGCTGAGGCAGAAATTTGCCCCCACCGATTTCGATCAGGTCATATTGGGGTGCGTCAACGTCATCGCCGATGAAGCCAATCCGGCGCGTGTCGCCGCGCTGCGTCTGGGCTGCGGGACGCAGACGACCGCCTTTACCGTTCAGATCAATTGCGGTTCAGGCATGCAGTCGATGGACACCGCCTACCGCTATATCGCCGATGGCGGCAGCGACCTCATCCTGGCCGGCGGTGCCGAAGCGCTCAGTCACGCGCCCCTCGTGTTTCGGCAGGATGCCGTCCAATGGTTCGCCGCGATGCAGGGCGACAAGAACAGCCCCCTGGCCTCGCTCAAAGCGGCCAGCGGATTTCGCCCCGACTTCCTCAAGCCCATCATCGGATTGGAACGCGGCCTCACTGATCCCATCACCGATCTTGG
>NZ_JADYXN010000293.1:0-544 GCF_015864285.1 Pseudoalteromonas sp. NZS100_1 | reverse complement strand
TCTCACGCCTTACGGCAGCGATTCCGGCAATGACCACCAACGCCACTCCGGAGCGCAAAGCGACCTGAAGGATTTCAGGCATAGCGGGCGCTGCCAGTTTTACTGCCGTTTGCTGCATGCCCCAGATAGCGCACAGGCCAATCATGTAGATCAAG
Organism: Pseudoalteromonas sp. NZS100_1; assembly: GCF_015864285.1. NCBI lineage: Bacteria > Pseudomonadati > Pseudomonadota > Gammaproteobacteria > Alteromonadales > Pseudoalteromonadaceae > Pseudoalteromonas > Pseudoalteromonas sp. NZS100_1. The sequence continues at coordinate 389 of NZ_JADYXN010000293.1, read as the reverse complement.
GCTTTGCCGTCGATGGCCTTACGCGCGTTCATGCTTTCTCACTTTCATCCCGCCCGCCGCGGTCCGCGGAGTTGATCGCGGCGCACCGCTGACTTACTCGACCTCGAAGATCGCCTGGATTTCGACCGGGGATTGACCGTGTACTGAATTTGCGCCCAGCGTCATCCGAGCATGGTGCCCACGTTCACCAAGGAGATCGGCCGCGAGATCAGAAGCGGTGTTCATCAAGCGGGCGTGATCGGCATAGGTGTCGATCGTGTTGAACACCCCTGTCAATTGCACCGCTTGCTTCACGCGACCGAGGTCCCCGCCGACCGCCTCGTTGAGCACGGATAAAACGTTCAGCATCGTCGCCTGCACGGACTCCTTTGCCTGCGCGTCGGTCACAT
>NZ_JADYXN010000292.1:0-545 GCF_015864285.1 Pseudoalteromonas sp. NZS100_1 | reverse complement strand
AAAGTGGATGCGGCCATCAAGCTGGTCGAAGCTCGTATCTCGCCTACCGAAGCAGCGCGGCAACTCGGCATCGGCCGATCGACCATTTATCGCGAAATGCGTAGGATGGGAATCGAACGGCCCGCCTGATTAAGCGCCCGTCCGTTCGCATCGAGCGTTCGCCATGCGTTCTCGCTTAGCGTTGTTTAGCGTACTTTCCACGCTATGCCCTCAATAGGGAAATTGCACGCGCAACTAGGGCCAGATTGAGCAGTAATTTTATTACAACGGCAAGCAGCCCTCGCCTGCCCGGACAGGGGCGGCGCGTGGCATCGGCTAGATTGTTTGTTGGTCTTCCGACGATGGCTAGTCCTTGCGGGCCATCGTCGGAAGTGGACGGCCGCACAAATTGGGGGGCGTGGGCCGCGCCGGGCCTCTAGCATAAAATTACGGCCCTGCATCCCCGGCGTTGATACATTCGTCGCGCAGGGCGCTCGATTGAGCCGCCCCGATCGCGGTCGCCTCAATCGGCATAGCGAGCTGGCAATATGCACATACGCGCATAA
>NZ_JADYXN010000291.1:0-545 GCF_015864285.1 Pseudoalteromonas sp. NZS100_1 | reverse complement strand
GATGGCCGCCGCCTATACCCAGGACGGCGTGCATCCGCTGGACAATGGCTATGCCGTGATGGCGCCGATCGCGGCCAGGGCGATCGCGCAGGCACTAGGAACAAGGAAATGAGGACGACGATGCTGCGTTTCACCGCCCCCCTTCTCGCCGCTGCCTGCGCGATGGCGCTGGCCGTGCCGGCCCTCGCCGAAACCAAGGTGCCGGGCGATCCGCATGCCGATGATCCGGTCGGCATCGTCGCCGATCCCTGCCCCACCCATGAAAAGCCCAGCGACGAGGCTGCCTGGAAGCTGTGGAACCTGCACATGCGGACCCGCGATTTCGGGCAGCTGTGCCGCTATGCCGCCGCCAACAAGGCGATCGAAGGGCAAAAGGTCCGCGTTGTCTTCATGGGCGATTCCATCACCGACAACTGGATCAACCTGGACCCGACCATGTTCCAGAACGGGCTGGTCGATCGCGGCATCAGCGGCCAGACGACGCAGCAGATGCTGGTGCGCTTCCGCAATGACGTGATCGCGCTGAAGCCGCAGGCGGTCCACAT
>NZ_JADYXN010000290.1:0-545 GCF_015864285.1 Pseudoalteromonas sp. NZS100_1 | reverse complement strand
TAGGGGGGAATGATCCGCGCCAACAGGTCCGGGGGACAGCAATTGGCCACCCCGGATGTGGTGGCCTTATGCCGGGCGGGTGCGCCACATGGCGATCGGGCACATGGTCAGGACGGGTTCGTCCTTTTGGTTGTAGAGCGTCACCTTGTTGCGGACGATGCCCATTTCCGGGCGGCTCTGGGAAATCTTCTTGTCGATCACCTCGTTGGTGCCGCGCAGTGTGTCGCCGGGGCGGACCGGGCGCAGCCAGCGCAGTTCATCGACGCCCATCGCGCCCAAGCTGGCGGCCTGGCGTCCGGGATCTTTCTGCATTTCGGCGACGAACATCTTCATGAACAGCGCTGTGGTGTGCCAGCCGCTGGCCGAGATGGTGCGGAAATGGGTGGTGGCTGCTGCCTCGTCGGACAGATGGAAGGGCTGGGGATCGAACTCCGCGGCAAAGGCGATCGTTTCCTCGCGCGACAGGGTCAGCGGCCCGAATGCCACGCTGTCGCCCACCACGATATCCTCGAAATAGAGAATGTCGTCCATATCATCCGTCTCCT
>NZ_JADYXN010000289.1:0-545 GCF_015864285.1 Pseudoalteromonas sp. NZS100_1 | reverse complement strand
GCCAGGCCACACGCCTCCACCCCAGCGGATCGCCACGTCGACTTGCTCGGTGCCGAAGTCGACGTAGCGGTTGCCGACATTGAGTCGAATTTCAAGTTCGGGGTGCACTGCCTGAAAGCTGTCGATGTGGCGCGCCAGCAGGCGTTCGGTGAAGGTGTTGCTGGCCGTGATCCGCAACACCGCCTCTTCACTTTCACGCAGCTCCGTGAAAGCCGCTTCGATCTCATCGAATGCCTTGCCAGAGTTCGACTGGTAGCGGCGCCAACCGAGTGGTGAGTTGGTCAACCAACCAGGATGGTCGCTACTACAATTATCAGGGTGTGATGGTGGGCGGAAAATGCCAGATACAACGGCGTTATATCAGCGGCTATTTGAAGCGGAACTATCAGCGGACCGATACGACCGGCTTCAAGGAATATGAATATGGTCAACTCAGCTTCGATGTTTCGGGGCTGAAGGCTGGAGCGGACGGTTGGAAGGCCAGCATTGTTGCTCCGGTTGGCCCCTATGGGCAGGCAGCCACCGTGGCCTGGGATGGCTGCGTC
>NZ_JADYXN010000029.1:0-57382 GCF_015864285.1 Pseudoalteromonas sp. NZS100_1 | reverse complement strand
CAAAAGATGATAAGGGTATTGTGAAGCAACCAAAAGATCGGTCAACCGATCAAAAATACCTTAACTGATCGGTGTTAGCCATTTGGCGGTTTTTTTGTTTAAGCTGTAGGTTATTTAGCTACGCTTTTAATTGGTTACCAATCGGTAACTGCCTAATACGCTTTCCGCACGCTGCAAAAATAGCATTACATAATGCTGGCGCATAAACCGGTGTAGATGGCTCGCCTACCCCTGCTGGTGGTGCATCGCTTTGTACAATTTCAACTTCAATCTCAAGAGGTGCGTCGCTCATACGCGGTACGCGATAATCATGAAAATTACTTTGCTGTACGCGCCCTTTATCAAAGGTAATACCATCGCTGATTGCAGTTGTAATACCGTAAATAGAGCCACCTTGGGTTTGGTTTTTAACAGTGTCGGTGTTTACAACCGTACCCGCATCAATGGCAACCCAAGATTTAATTACTTTTAAATCGCCAGCATCCGACACTTCTACTTCAACTACCGTAGCTACGTAAGTTAGAAAGCTTCTGTGTGCTGCTATGCCTAAACCTCGACCTTTAGGAAGCTCTCGCCCCCATTTACTCATGTCAGCCACTTTTTCAATAACATGGCGCAGTCTGCCAATATCTAAAGGGTAAACTGCTTTATCGCCGCCATAATTATCGTATGTGGCATTTTGCTCAGTTACATCAACAATGCGACTCGGACCTATAGTGTCTAGTAAATAGTCTTTTTGGTCGCGACCGGCTTTGTGCGCAGCTTCGCCAATAAATGACTGAATAGCAAAGGCATGAAAAATATTTGATACAGAGCGCATCCAACCAATTCGTGCTTTGGCTTGCGCATCACCGTTTTCTAACTTCATATTAGGTGTGTTAATAGGGTTATCGGTAAATCCTAAGCGCAGTTCAAAGCTTCCTGGCGTAGTCGCCCCTTCTGAAAAGGTAGAGGTAATTGGTGAAAACGCGGTGCGGTGTAAATAAGATTCTATAGCGCCATTTTTATCTAGCGATGCTTCAATGTGCTGAGCCGAAACTGCATGGTAAAAACCATGTTGTATGTCGTCTTCACGCGTCCACTGCACACGAATAGGCTTGCCTACTTTCATTGAAAGGTAAGCTGCTTCTGCTGAAAAGTCAGGTTTTGACTTACGCCCAAAACCGCCTCCTAACATGGTAACGTGAACATTAATTTTGCTCTCATCCATGCCAAGCATTGCCGCCACTGTTTTCATATCGGCTTGTGGATTTTGCGTAGCAGCCCATATATCAACACTGTCTTTGTTGTACATCGCTGTTGCACAAGGCGGCTCCATTGGTGCTTGAGCAAGATGCGGCGCGTAATAATCAGCTACGAGTTTATTGCTCGACTTACCCAACACGCCCATGGCATCGCCTTTATCACGTATGTTTGCCTGTGGAGTTTGTACCGTTTGTAATAATGACTTTTTAAATTCTTTTGAATTGTAATCGCCATTTTTGCCATCATCCCACACGACTTTTAATGCTTTACGCCCTTGCCATGCAGCCCATGTGTTTTTAGCTATAATCGCAATGCCACCTTTTGGCTGAAACTGCGGTGCGCCTTTTGGTGCAGGTATTTCAATAACATCTATAACGCCGTTTATCGCTTTTGTAGCACTGGCATCAAACGACTTAACAACACCGCCTACTACCGGCGGGCGTTCAATTATAGCCACCAGCGCTTGTGGTTCGCGTACATCGGCTGCAAATATAGCTTTACCTGTTACTAAATCGGCTAAATCTATGTGTGCCATGCCGGTATTAATGTAGCGCCATTCTTTGCGTGTTTTAAGCGTTAGTTTGTCAGCTTCTGGTGGCGTTATTGTAAGCGCTAAGTCGATTAAATCTTTATAAGTAAGCGATTTACCTGAGCTGTGTGTAACAACGTGTTGATTAGCAGTACAGGTTTGTGGATCAACTTTCCAAAACTTAGCGGCAGCATGCTGCATCATGTAACGTACACTTGCGCCCATTTCACGCAGGCGCTGCATGTTGTAGCGAATACTGCGCGAGCCATCGGTATTTTGATCGCCGTATTTAGGGTCGCCCTTACCCTGAATAACAATAACCTTATCCCACGCGGCTTCCATTTCATCGGCAACTATTTGTGCAATCGCGGTGCGAATTTGCTGACCCATTTCAGAGCGATGACAGGTTATTTCAACCATGCCGTCTGGGCGCAGTGCAATAAATAAGTTTGCGCGTTTTGCCAGCTCAGATGGCTGCTCTAACACGCCAGCAAATGCTCTTGGCGCACTGCCAACAAAATAAGTACCCAGCACTAGCGCACCTAGGGCACTAGTTTTTAAAAATTTACGGCGGGTTAAATCAAAGTATTTGTTATCTTGGTTCATACTTCTTCCCCTTGTTCATTTGGGTCGAAATACTGAACACTCGCCATTGTTTTAGCAGCTGATTTAATTGCTTTATGAATACGCGGGTATGTACCACAACGGCAAATATTTCCCGACATATTACTTACTATTTCATCATCGGTAGGGTTTGGATTGGCAGCTAATAAGCTTGCAGCTTGCATCATTTGGCCGCACTGGCAAAAACCACACTGCGGTACTTTATGCTCAACCCATGCTTGTTGTACTGGATGGTCGCCCTGCTCGCTTAACCCTTCAATTGTTGTAATTGAAAGACCCGCTACTGCCGCTACAGGTAATACACACGAGCGCTGAGCTACCCCATCAATATGCACAGTACACGCACCGCACTGAGCCATACCACAGCCAAATTTAGGGCCGGTTAAATTCAATTCGTCTCGGAGATACCATAATACTGGCGTTGACGGATCGCCAGAAAACTCATGTTTATTACCATTAATGGTAAGCGTGATCATACTAAACTCCTTGGCAAAGCGCTTTACAGGAGGGTTCCTTGTTGCGCGAGAACTATTTTTAATTACTTACTATTTTATACTTACTACTTTTAGCCTACCACTTAGATCTATTTTATAAAAATACTAATTATTAGAACGTTTTACTGTTAAAAACAGATCTACATTATCAAGCATACTAAAACATACATTAATGAGTGCTTATAACATCTTCAAATAGTAATCGCTCATCGTCTTTATAAACTTCAAGCCAACCTGGTGGTGATGTATCGCAGCCAATAATGGTTACTTGTAGCACATAACTATAGCGACCATTTTTAAACGTATAGTGATGATTCCCGCCGCTACCCTCAAATGTAATATCGCCGTTTAGTAAAACCATATCAGGCTTATCACTTGGCTTTTTATTAATACCCCACGATGCATACCGATAATTATGCCCCCCTAAATCATCAACACGAATATGGTAGTTAGCCGTTTTCCAATCAAGTACTGGTTTTTCAAAAGTGTTGATACTTGCGTGCAAGGATTGCTTATCGTGTTCGATTAAGCTTTTAGCAAGTGCCTGCTCTTTAGTATTTTGTGTATTTACAGCAATAATTTTACCGTCAGTATCAACCCACATAACGCCGTTATTTAGCATAATGCCGCGCCAACCAACTTTATCCCAATCGGTATTAATGTTTGAGGCGGCAATAACTTTGGCGAGTTCATCGTCAAACACTTCATCAAAGCGGTTAATAAACTCAGCTTCATTTTTAATGTCAGGTATGGGGTACTGTCGTTTTAGCGGGTAGCTAATAAGTGCAGCAATCGCAGTTTTATCATGCGTTTTAAAAGCAGCAATAACAGGTAAAACGCTCTCGTGATATTTTTGCTCAAGCGCAAATGTGCTAGATGTGAAAAGTAGAGATAAGCAAAGGAATATGTAATTTAGATACTTCATTGATAGTCCTTCAATTAAAGTCATTGAAAATGAAAGATTTGAGCCCTTTTGTTATTAAGTACGAAATGAAACAGAAGCGAGTAAAATTACAAAGTTCTCCCTAAGTACAGTTCGTTTAAAACCTTATTAAGAGCCTGTTATAACTTCATATTCTGCTCTGCTAACATTTGGTACTGCAAAATTGGGAACTATATCTCTAGTGTCTGGTATAGCTCTAGTTTCTATTGGAAAATGCCAAATGTTAAACATATTATTTGGTCTAGTATCGTAGGCTAATTGATCCCAACCTAAAATTGAAGCCATTCGAAAAGTGGCTAGTTTTTTTGCCATTTGCATATCAGATTTGGGGTTGAAATATAAAAGATAACCAGTATTAACTGCCCCAGTTAGTATATCAACAGCCTGTAAACCCCAATGGAGCTTAGAGTCCTGCATAGATACAAGCTCAATTTTTGAAGATATTGGTAATTTAGCAAGCATATGATTAGTAATAATTTGAATTACTTCATCTTGTTTAGGATATTTTGTACTTTTCTGGTCTATATATACTTTAAAGTTAGCGTTTAAACCTTTACTACTTTGATTTAGAAGTTGATTATACGTTGTGTAAAAAGCCGCTTCTTCATCTCTATGCCATTTTTGATAAGGCGCTTTTGATACCGCAATGGCATGGAAAGTACACGGGCTACTTAGTACAAACTTTAAGATATTTAAGCATAAATTAATCTGTCCTGAGCTTTTTCTTATTTTTTCCCATTTTATCTCACCTCGAATCCCACTCGATTTATAAATTTGTTCAATTTTAAAATTGAATTCATCTAAATATCCACTTGGAACATTTAAGATACCGATAGTATAACAAGGTGATCCTTTTGAAATTCCACTTTCATCAGCAAATGATACTACATCGTTCACTTCATTCTCCTTATCTATAAGCATTAAATAGCCTATTATGTTCCACTTTTGGAGGAGTTATAACATCCCAAAAATGCTTATATTCGTTTGTTTAATAATTTCACTAAATAAACTTTTTGTAAATATATGATTATTTGGATAAGAACAGGTCTTTATTATTTTTCACCAGAACAATATTTATTAATGTCGTGTGACAAAAACAAAAAAGCGAGCTTAATTAAGCTCGCTTTTGTTTTAACGGACAGCTGTTCTATTTACTCCGGATCATACCCCAAGTTAGGCGATAGCCATCTTTCTGCCTCTGCGAGCGTCATATTAGTTCGTTTAGCGTAGTCTTCTACTTGATCGCGTTGTACCGCTGCTACTGCGTAGTACTTAGCTTCTGGGTGTGAAAAGTACCAACCTGAAACAGCAGCACCTGGCCACATGGCGTATGAGCTGGTTAACTGCATGCCAATGCGTTTTTCGGTGTCGAGCAACTGCCAAATTTTCTTTTTCTCGGTGTGCTCTGGGCACGCAGGGTAACCTGGCGCTGGGCGAATACCTTGGTAGTTTTCGCGTATTAGCTCATCGTTTGCTAGGTTTTCGTCTGGTGCAAAACCCCAATACTCTTTACGTACTTTTTCGTGTAGGTATTCTGCAAACGCTTCTGCGAGTCTGTCGGCAACCGCTTTAATCATTATTTTGTTGTAGTCGTCTTGCTGTGCGTCAAACGCATTTGCTAAGTCGTCCTCTTCTAAACCGCCTGTTACTGCAAACGCGCCAAAATAGTCTGGTGTGCCTTTGGGTGCTATGTAGTCGGCTAGGCAGTAGTTAGCAAAGTCGGTTTTTTCGGTTTGCTGACGTAAATGGCATGAAGTAGTTAACAGCGTTTTGCGTGTTTCGTCGGTGTATATTTCTATGTCGTCCCCAACGCGGTTAGCAGGGAATAAACCTATTACGCCAAGTGGTTGCAAACTGCCGGCTTTTTCAAGGTCGTCTAACATGTCGTTAGCGTCTTTAAATAAGCTTTGCGCTTGCTCGCCTACGACTTCATCGGTCATTATGCGCGGGTATTTACCGGCGATTGACCACGTCATAAAGTATGGCGTCCAATCTATGTATTTACGCAAAGTAGCGATTGATACGTTTTTAAACTCGATCACGCCAAGCTTTTTAGGCACTGGTGGCGTGTAGTTATCCCAATCGAGTTGTGCTGCGTTATCGCGTGCGCGCTGGATTGTAACAGGCTTAGAACGTGGTTTTTTACGCGCTTGTTGCTCGCGTACTTTTACATACTCGGCTTTTGTTTTTTCTAAAAAGGCAGGTTTTAGCTCTTTAGATAACAAGCTTGATACCACACCTACTGCACGGCTGGCGTTACTTACGTACACTACGCCCTTGTCGTACTGTGGCTCAATTTTAACGGCAGTATGCGCTTTAGAAGTAGTAGCGCCACCAATCATTAATGGGAGCTCAAAGCCACGGCGTTTCATTTCTTTTGCTACGTGCACCATTTCGTCAAGCGATGGGGTAATTAAGCCCGACAACCCAATAATATCGGCTTTTTCATCGATTGCGGTTTGCAGTATTTTATCGGCAGGTACCATTACACCTAAATCGATTACTTCATAGTTATTACATTGCAGTACAACACCCACAATATTTTTACCTATGTCGTGTACGTCACCTTTTACGGTCGCCATCACTATTTTACCGTTAGTTGAGCCTTCTTCTTTTTCAAGCTCAATGTAGGGGTCTAGGTAGGCTACGGCTCGCTTCATTACGCGCGCCGATTTAACAACTTGTGGTAAAAACATTTTTCCTGCGCCAAATAAGTCGCCTACTACGTTCATGCCGTCCATTAACGGCCCTTCAATTACGTGAATAGGTTTAGCTGCTGCGGCGCGGCATTCTTCGGTATCTTCATCTATAAAGGTAGTAATACCTTTAACAAGCGCGTGCTCAAGGCGTTTTGCAACAGGCCATGTGCGCCACTCTAAATCTTCTACTCGCTCGGCTTGCGCCATACCCGAGTATTTTGGTGCAAGCTCTACTAAACGCTCGCCTGCGCCTGAGTCGGTGTTAAGTATTACGTCTGTAACGGCTTTGCGTAACTCTTCTGGTATGTCGTCGTAAACGGCTAGTTGCCCTGCATTTACAATACCCATATCCATACCAGCTTGAATAGCGTGATATAAAAACACCGAGTGAATAGCCTCACGTACTGGGTTATTACCCCTAAACGAAAACGATACATTTGACACCCCGCCCGACACTTTACAGTGCGGTAAATTTTGCTTAATACGGCGCGTGCCTTCAATAAATTCTACGGCGTAGTTGTCGTGCTCTTCTATACCGGTGGCTACGGCAAATATATTTGGGTCGAAAATAATATCTTCTGGCGCAAAGCCAATGTCTTCTACCAATATTTTATAACTGCGCGCACATATTGCGAACTTACGGTCTGCCGTGTCGGCTTGCCCGTCGGTATCAAACGCCATTACAACAGCGGCTGCACCAAAGCGTTTTATTATTTTAGCTTGGCGAATAAACGGCTCTTCGCCCTCTTTTAGCGATATTGAGTTAACAATTGCCTTGCCTTGAATACACTTTAAGCCTGCTTCTATTACTTCCCATTTTGAAGAGTCAACCATAATCGGTACGCGAGAAATATCAGGCTCTGAGGCTATTAAGTTTAAAAACTTAACCATGGCGGCTTTTGAGTCCAACATGGCTTCGTCCATGTTTATATCAATAACCTGTGCGCCGTTTTCTACTTGTTCGCGGGCAACGGTTAGCGCGGCTTCAAAGTCTTCTTCCATGATTAAACGTTTAAACATGGCAGAACCCGTTACATTGGTACGTTCGCCGACATTAGTAAATACTGCTATTTGTTGGGTCATGCTGGCTCCTTAATTTAAGTTACAGGCTTCAAGGCCTGATAAACGCATGCGTACTTCAAGCTCTGGTAGTTGGCGTGGTTTAACGCCCGCTAAACCTTTTGCAAAAGCGCGAATATGCGCAGGCGTGGTGCCACAGCATCCGCCTACTATATTAATAAAGCCCGATTTACCCCAATCGATAATTTCGGTTGCCATATCGCCCGCTTCTAAGTCGTATTCACCAAACTCATTTGGTAAGCCTGCATTAGGGTGTACCGATGTAAAGGTTTCGCACACGCGCGATAACTCTTCTACATACTGGCGCAGTAAATCAGGACCAAGCGCGCAGTTTAAACCAATAGAAATAGGCTTAATATGGCGAATAGAATTATAAAATGCTTCGGTTGTTTGCCCCGAAAGCGTACGGCCAGAGGCGTCGGTAATAGTCCCCGAAATCATAACTGGTAATGTGCGCCCTGCTTGCTCAAAGGCTTCTTCAACGCCAAACGAGGCGGCTTTTGCATTAAGGGTGTCGAATATAGTTTCGATTAGTATTAAATCGGCGCCGCCTTCCATTAATGCAAGTGTTGATTCAATATACGCAGTAACCAGCTTATCAAAGGTGACATTTCGGTAACCCGGATCGTTTACGTCTGGCGAAATTGAACACGTTTTAGATGTCGGCCCTAAAACACCGGCTACGTAACGCGGTTTTTCTGGCGTTTTAGCACTAAATTCGTCGCACATTGCGCGTGCTAATTTAGCCGACTCTAGGTTTATTTCACGACTTAGGCTTGCCATGTCGTAATCTTCCATCGAAATAGTGGTCGAGTTAAACGTATTGGTTTCGATAATATCGGCGCCCGCTGATAAAAAACCACGATGAATATCAGTGATTAAATCGGGCTTGGTTAGGCTTAATAAATCGTTATTGCCTTTAATTAATACATGCCAGTCTTTAAAACGCTCTCCGCGATAGTCTTCTTCTTCTAGCTTATGATCTTGGATCATGGTGCCCATAGCGCCATCTAAAATTAAAATGCGTTCTTTTAATGCGGCGCTTATTTCGGCTTGCTTATTATTTGTAGGAGCGTTATTCGGCATAGTTGTTAGTCCTCACGTCTTGGCTAACTAAATTAATATCATACGGTGTGGTTTGGTACACGTAGTAATTTAACCAGTTCGAAAAAAGTAAAAAAGCATGGCTTTGCCACGTTTTTGAAGGTTGTTTGGTTGCATCATCATCCGGAAAGTAATTTTCGGGTTTTGGTGCATTAGGGCTTTTTTTACAATCGCGCTCGTATTCTGCTTTTAGCGAGTCGGCGTCGTACTCAGGATGACCGGTTATAAACACTTGGCTACCCGATTTATTTTTAAGTAAGTAAGCCCCTACTCGCTCAGAACCAGCCAGTACAACTAGCTCATCACAGGCGTTTATTTTATTTATATCAATGTGGCCGTAGCGTGAGTGCGGTACCAAAAAGGTGTCGTCGAATCCGCGAGTCAGTGCGCCGTGATCAAAGTAACATTGGTGGGTAAATACGCCACACAGTTTGTCGTCTTTTAAATCGCGCTTTAAATTGTAACGGTGATATAACGCTGCATGCGCTGCCCAGCACGAAAATAACGTAGAGGTAACGTGTTGCTCAGCCCAATCAATAATGACCTTTAGCTCATCCCAATACGCTACATCGTCGTATTCTAAATGGGCAAGTGGCGCACCGGTTACAATTAACGCATCGTAATTGTTGTCTTTAACCTCGGAAAAATAACGATAAAAAGTATCAAGATGCTCTTCTGAATTACTGCTACTGCGGTGAGTGTCGAGGCGCAGTAGTTCTACGTTTACTTGCAAAGGCGAGTTGGCAAGCAAGCGAATAAACTGTACTTCGGTTTCTACTTTATTAGGCATTAAGTTTAAAATAGCCAAACGCATTGGGCGTATTTCTTGCGTTTTTGCACGTGTTTTTGGCATTACAAATACGTTTTCTTGACGTAAACGTGCAATTGCCGGCAACTCGTCTTTTACTGTAATTGGCATACTTTACTCCTGCTCATAAAAACCGAAGCTTAATTATGAACTGAAAGTAAAAAATATCAACCTCTAGATGTATAGATGTCTAAATGAAATTTATTCATGATTTTATACTTTACTTACAAGCATGCTTTAGTGCTTTAAAACCCGCCATTCGTTGACTGTTTCACCTGTCAGCCACTACAATACAACATTGAAATTTTTATTATTATTTGAAGGCTTTCCTCCATGGTTTTACCTGATAAATTTATATTCTCGATGAGTCGAGTATCTAAGGTTGTGCCACCTAAGCGCACTATCTTAAAAGATATTTCGTTACATTTTTTTCCTGGCGCTAAAATTGGTGTGCTTGGTTTAAACGGTTCTGGTAAATCTACGTTACTACGTATTATGGCCGGTGTTGACCAAGATTTTGAAGGTGATGCACATCCTCAGCCTGGTACAAAAATTGGTTATTTACCGCAAGAGCCTGTTTTAGACGAAAGCAAAACAGTTCGTGAAATTGTTGAAGAAGCTGTTGGCGAAGTTAAACACGCACTTAAACGCCTTGACGAAGTGTATAACGAATACGCCATGGAAGACGCTGACTTTGACGCACTTGCAAAAGAGCAAGGCGAGCTTGAAGCTGTTATTCAGGCGCACGATGGTCACAACATTGATAACGTTTTAGAGCGTGCTGCTGATGCACTTCGTCTGCCAGAATGGGATGCTAAAATTGAGCACCTTTCAGGTGGTGAGCGTCGTCGTGTTGCTATATGTCGATTACTGCTTGAAAAACCAGACATGCTTATTCTCGATGAACCAACTAACCACTTGGATGCTGAGTCGGTTGCATGGTTAGAGCGCTTCTTACACGATTACGAAGGCACTGTTGTGGCGGTAACGCATGACCGTTACTTCCTTGATAATGTAGCTGGTTGGATATTAGAGCTTGACCGTGGTGAAGGTATTCCATGGGAAGGTAACTACTCTTCTTGGCTTGAACAAAAAGATGCGCGCTTACAGCAAGAACAAAAATCTGAAAAAGCACGTCAAAAATCAATTGCGCAAGAACTTGAATGGGTTCGTTCAAATCCTAAAGGTCGCCAAGCTAAGTCAAAAGCACGTATGGCTCAGTTTACTGAAATGCAGCAGTCTGATTACCAAAAACGTAACGAAACTAACGAGATGTTTATTCCACCTGGCCCGCGTTTAGGGGATCAAGTGCTTGAAGTAACTAATCTTCGTAAGAGTTTTGGCGATCGCGTTTTAATTGACGATTTAAGCTTTAGCATGCCAAAAGGTGCCATTGTGGGCATTATTGGTGCGAATGGCGCGGGTAAATCAACGCTGTTTAAAATGATCAGTGGTGAGCAAAAGCAAGACAGCGGTAGCATTACCGTTGGCGAAAGCGTACACCTTGCTACTGTTGATCAGTTCCGCGACGGTATGGACGAAAGCAAAACTGTTTTCCAAGAAATATCAGACGGTCAAGACGTACTAAAAATTGGTAACTTTGAGTTCCAAAGCCGTGCGTATGTAAGTCGCTTTAACTTTAAAGGTAACGATCAGCAAAAGTTTGTTAAAGACCTATCAGGTGGTGAGCGTAACCGTTTACACCTTGCTAAGTTATTAAAAGCTGGCGGCAATGTGTTACTACTCGATGAGCCAACCAATGACTTGGACGTTGAAACACTACGTGCACTAGAGAACGCTATTTTAGAGTTCCCTGGTTGTGTAATGTGTATCTCGCATGACCGTTGGTTCCTTGACCGTATTGCTACGCACATTTTAGATTACCGCGACGAAGGTCAAATTAACTTCTTTGATGGTAACTATACTGAATACGAAGAGTGGCTTAAAAAGACACTAGGTGCAGCAGCAACTGAACCTAAACGTATTAAGTACAAAAAAATTGGTTAATATTTACTGTAGCTAATTTATTACAGTAATACTAAGCCCTGCATTTATGCGGGGCTTTTTTATGCCACCAGCATTACAGGAGCATATCCTGCTAGCATGTAGAGAATTACCCGCTATGCTTAATTTATTATAAAAACAGTAAGGCTAAATTAGGTTATGCAAAATCGTCGTCAGTTTTCTCGTGTTTTATTTTCAACCGATGCACAAGTAATTTTTAATGATCACCAATACCCATGTAAATTACTTGATGTATCTTTACATGGCGCATTAATCACTAAATGTGATGCTTTTATTGGCAACCAAAATAGCCAAGCTGTTCTGCGTTTTTCGCTGCCTCAAAGCGAAATAGAAATAAAAATGGAGGTTGTGGTGTGCCATATAGAAGCGGATCATATTGGTTTAAAATGCCACCATATTGATATAGACAGCATTACTTATTTAAAGCGTTTAATAGAGCTAAACTTAGCTGATGACGAACTATTACATCGCGAACTCGCTATGTTGATTCACGACACACAAGAATAGACTCATTTGGATTAGTTGATTACCATAGTGCAAACTTTTTAACTTGTGTAAACATGACTTTAAATCCACATTTACCTTTGGTGTATCACCCTAACTACTCGTTTAATTTCGATCCAAAGCATCGTTTTGCAATGAGTAAGTTTGCACATTTATATCAGCATGTAGCAAAGCTTGGTTTGATTGGCGATAACCTGGTTGAGCCAATATTAGGCACGCCAGAGCCACTGGAGCTAATACACTGCGAAAATTACATACATGATTTGTGGAATAACCGCTTAGATGAAAAAGCAATGCGTCGCATTGGCCTACCTTGGTCAAAAGAGCTTATGGCACGTACATTTACAGCACCTCAAGGTACTTTGCAAACAGCTCGTTTAGCACTTAAACATGGTATAGCCTGCCACTTAGCCGGTGGTACACACCATGCGCATACCGATTTTGGCTCAGGCTACTGCATGGTTAACGATTTAGCCTTTACCACGCAAACTTTAATTGAATCGGGTGAAGTAACTAACGTACTTATTTTTGATTTAGACGTGCACCAAGGTGATGGCACAGCCGCAATGTTACAGCATCAAGCATACGCTTATACTTGCTCTATCCATTGTGAAAAAAACTTCCCTTTCAGAAAATCCGCTAGCGATTTAGATATTGGCTTAGCCGATAATATGAAAGACGACGAATACCTTGCCGTAGTTGACGACACCTTGAGTTATTTACTTAAAGAGCTAAACCCAAGCTTGGTACTTTACGATGCTGGCGTTGATATTTGGCAAGGCGATGGCTTGGGTAAATTAGATATAAGCTGGGATGGCATAGTTAAGCGCGACCATTTAGTGCTAAAACGCTGCCTTGAACACAATACACCCGTTGCTACAGTAATAGGTGGTGGCTACGATAAAGACCATCTTCGCCTCGCTAAACGCCATGCTATTGTTGTTGAGCAAGCCGCTCGCTTTTAATGTGAAATAAAAATGTTAAATACTCGTTCTTATTTAATACATACAATAAAAACGAAAACACTATGAAACAACTCTTTATTGCCATCACACTCACTCTATTAAGCTTTATAGTTAGCGCGCAAGAGCAAGACACTGAAGCAACATACCCTAAATTACCTATATTAAATCTACAAATGGCCGATGGGTCTGCTCTCAGTACTCAAGATTTATTAGGCCAGCCTTACATTTTACATTTTTGGGCAACGTGGTGCCCATATTGTAAAAAGCTACAACCAGCACTTCAAAAAATAAATGACATGGGTGTAAAGGTCATTGCCGTGAGCTTTAAAGAAGATGACGATGCTACTCCCGCTAAAGCGCTTAGCGATAGAGGTTATACTTTTAAAACAGCCGTAAAAGCCGATGCAATAGCACAGCAATTAGGTATACGCGGCACACCTACTACATTGTTTGTAAATAAAGAAGGTAATGTAATTTGGCTGACTAATACGTCAAACCCAGAGGATCCAAACCTACATTTGAAGGCACGAACATTATTACACTCCATATCTGAGTAATAATATAGGTCTAAATTTAGTTTAAAAATATAAGTAATATAAACTTTATACTACAATTTAAGCTCATAAATTAATTGAGATTATAATGCGCCTACTACTTACTTTATTACTAATCACTTTAAGTGGCTTTGCCGCAGCTGAAGAAGAAAAAGCAGAACTTCCACCGGTAGATCCTGCTTACAATTCTGAGCACCCAATGGCCTTAGTAAATAAAGATTCCGCTATAATTGCGATTAACTTACCTAGTTATAACTCTCCTGATGATGTTCAGGTTGTCTATAGAATAGGAAACCCAGATGTTGCACTGTTAAATTTTGTTAGAAATGCCGAGCTAATTACTATAAAGCCACAAGCGTTTAACATTCAGCATTTAATGCGTGGTGAAGAAATCACAATTATTGCCGATATTTATGAAGGTGATTATCAGCAAGGTGGCAGTTTAATTTATTCAAAAAAAGAGTTGGTCTTGAGTAAGCAGCTGTATGCCAGAGAACTAAAAAAATTAAGTGAATCATCGCAATGGCAAGACTACGACATGATTACACTAAGCGGTACTGAGCGTATTTATATTCATAAAATTCAAAAAGCGCCGAGCTATAACCATCTTATTTTTGTCGATTTAGTTAATGCATGTATGCAAAAGCTTCGTACCTCAAAACGTGTCCCAGCTGAAAATGAGCTTACTTATAAATTTATTAATTGCGGCACCCTTAAACCACTTTATTACAATGCTGATGATTTTAAAAAGTAAAATAGCGAGTATACGAATGCTAAATAATTTCAATATTCAGGCATAAAAAAAGGCTCTTTCGAGCCTTTGGATTAACTTTGGAATGTTAAAGTTTTTAAATTAGGTAAGTGTTAATAGCTGTGGAGCAACGCTATGATAGTCAACAGCCATAGCAATACTTAACGCTGTAATATTAATGATAGAAAACGCGAACACTTTACGTGCCCAACTGGTTACATCAATATTTCGACGATACCCTCTTAGTGCCATTAGCAACCACCAAAAGCTGGTAATACAAGCAACAGCCATAAAAGCAGCACCTGTGTAGCCAGTAATTGGCAGTAACATCACAACTAACGCGTATACAGCAATATAAAGCACAATGTGGCGTTTTGCTTTGTCGATACCTTGCGCTACAGGTAATACTGGAATACCTGCAGCTTGGTAATCTTTAAAGCGAAAAATAGCGATGGCATAAGAGTGCGGCATTTGCCACAAGCTAAACATAACCAGCAGTATTAACGCGCCCATATCGAACTGGCCTGTTACGGCGCAGTAACCGACTACTGGTGGTACTGCGCCCGAAAGGCTACCTACAAAAGTGCCATATACTGAGTTACGCTTCATGTAGAGGCTATAAACCCCTACATAAATTACGTAGCCAAAGGCTGCAAAAAATACCGCGGCTTGAGTGGTATAGGCGATAAGTAAACCAAAGCCCACAACACCCAATAAAATACCGTGACTAAGTGCAGCAAAGGCCGACATTTCGCCTGTTACTGTTACTCGCGTACGAGTACGCGCCATGGCTACATCTATGTCTCTATCTATAACATTATTGATAGCACAACCTGATGCAACCACTAGCGACAAACCAATTAATGTAGCAATCATTAACCATGGGTTTATATCACCGCGCGAGGCAAGTAAAAACCCGCCCGCTACGCTGATCAAATTGCCCATAATAATACCCGGCTTTGTCACTGATAAATAACGACGAAACATCTTCAACTCCTAGTACATCATCATTGCGTTAGATTCATAAATGATCCAAACAGATAACCCAACCACCATTACGATGATCAGAGCACTGAATAGGAATGAGAAAGTACTTGCACGGCCATCTTCGGTCGTAAAATTAAGGTGTAAAAAGTACTTTAAATGCACCCAAATTTGTACGATTGCTAAAGTAACAATGATCCAAAGCGTTGTTGCCTTTGTGAAGTCGCCTTCCATTACCATCCAAAATGGAATGGCTGTCAAAATTACTGATAACACAAAGCCAATTAAGTAAGTTTTAACACTGCCATGAGATTCATCATGGTGCTCAGCATGTGTTTCGCTGTGGCTCATTACATTGCTCCCATTAAATAAACAACGGTAAATACACAAATCCAAACAATGTCTAAGAAGTGCCAAAATAGGCTTAAGCAGCTTAAACGCGTTACGGTTGCTTTACCTAGACCGCGTTTAGCAACTTCTATCATCATTATGGTCATCCAAATTAAACCGGCTGTTACATGTAAACCATGTAAGCCAACTAATGAGAAAAACGATGTTAAAAAAGCACTATGTTGCGGACCATGCCCGTTCACTATTAGGTGATGAAATTCGTATATTTCCATACCAATAAACACAGCACCTAAACAAAACGTAATAAATAACCAAGTAAGTGTGAGCGCCTTTTTTTGCCCTTGAGCGGCAATCATGGCAAAACCAAAGGTAATACTACTAATAAGTAGTGCAGCTGTTTCTACTGCTACAAAGTCGAGTTCAAAAATATCTTTACCCGATACACCACCGGCTGTGTTCATAAATAACACGGCGTAGGTTGCAAAAAATGAGGCAAATAATAAGCAATCGGTCATTAGGTATAACCAAAAACCGAATACGGTATCGCCCGATGTATCGTGATGTTCATGCGCGTGCGCATGATCATCGTGAGATACAGACTCTAAATTTGCAGATTCTAAATTTGCAGAAAGTGTACTCACGCTTTTAGCTCCTTATTCCCACTTGAATTGTATGCTGCTTCAATTCGTGCAATTTCATCAGGTTGTATATAGTAATCAACATCGCTGGCGTAACAACGTTTGATAAATAAAGCAATTGCGCCAATAAAACCAACAGCTGCTAACCACCAAATATGCCAGATCATCGCAAAACAAAATGCGGTTAAACTTGCTGCCATTAGCACGCCTGCTGATGTATTTTTAGGCATATGAATAGGGCTGTAGCTTGCCTTATCTTGGTAAGCTTGACCTTTTTCTTTCATGTCGGTCCATGCATCAATATCATCAATGTGCGGAATGGTAGCAAAGTTATACACTTGTGGAGGTGAGCTTGTTGCCCACTCAAGTGTGTGTCCGTTCCACGGATCGCCTGTTGTATCGTCAAGCGCTTCACGGTCTCTAAAGCTCACATATAATTGAACTGCTTGGCTAATAATACCAAACATAATAATGACAGCACCGCCTGCAGCAATGTATAGCCAAATGTTCCAATCAGGATTATTAGTGTGGTTTAAACGACGTGTCATACCTAAGAAACCAAGTACATACAACGGCATAAATGCAACGAAGAAACCGATAATCCAACACCAAAATGATGCCTTGCCCCATTTTTCGTTAAGCTTGAAGCCCATCGCTTTAGGGAACCAAAATACAAAACCTGCTAGGTAGCCAAATACAGCACCACCGATAATTGTATTATGAAAATGTGCAATTAAGAATAAGCTATTATGCAGTACGTAATCGGCACCAGGAATAGCAAGTAATACGCCAGTCATGCCGCCTACGGTAAAGGTAACCATAAAACCAAGTGTCCAAAGTACCGGAACGGTTATACGTAAACGACCTCGGTAAATAGTAAATAGCCAGTTAAACAACTTAACGCCTGTTGGTACGGCAATAACCATGGTCATTACCCCAAAGAACGCGTTAACGTTAGCACTTGAGCCCATTGTGAAGAAGTGATGTAACCAAACAATAAACCCTAAAATAGAGATTGCACCGCTGGCGTAAACCATCGATTTATAACCAAATAAACGCTTACCTGCAAATGTCGAAATAATCTCAGAAAAAACACCAAACGCCGGTAATACTAAAATATATACCTCAGGATGACCCCATGCCCAAAACAGGTTGATGTACATCATGGCGTTACCGCCCAATTCATTGGTAAAGAAATGGAAATCGAGATAACGGTCAAGCGTTAACATAGTAAGCATTGCGGTTAAAATTGGGAATGATGCTGCAATTAAGATGTTTGCCCACGTACATGTCCATGTGAAAATTGGCATTTTCATTAAGGTCATGCCTGGTGCACGCATTTTGATAACGGTCGCTAAAAAGTTTACTGCAGTTAAGAGTGTTCCAAGACCGGATATTTGCAAAGCCCAAATATAATAGTCGACCCCCACCCCAGGGCTAAAGGTCAGCTCCGAAAGTGGCGGATACGCCACCCAACCTGTTTTAGCAAACTCACCAAAAACCAGCGACATATTAATTAAAATAGCACCACCGGTAGTTAACCAAAAACTTAAATTGTTTAAAAATGGAAAGGCAACATCGCGAGCACCAATTTGCAGTGGTAGTACAATGTTCATTAAACCAATCATAAATGGCATCGCCATAAATATGATCATAATTACGCCGTGAGCTGTAAATATTTGGTCGTAGTGCTCTGGTGGTAAATAACCGGGCGCGCCACTAGTAGCAAGTGCTAACTGAGTACGCATCATTATTGCATCAGAAAACCCACGAAACAGCATTACTAAAGCTAAAATAATATACATTACGCCTAAGCGCTTATGATCCACAGATGTGATCCAGTCGCGCCAAAGCACGCCCCATTTTTTATGCTTTGTAATTAGCGCAGTAATAACAATTGCAGCTATTAAAATAGCTGCCATCGTAAACACAAGAATCGGCTCGTGAAACGGTATTGCATCGAGTGAAAGTTTACCTAAAAACGACATTATTATTCCTCGTCCTGGCTGTGTGATGGTTTCGCTGAATGTTTGTCCATTGCGTGATGTTGCATACCCATCTCGCCATGTTCGCTCATCGCATTGTGCTTTTTATTCATATCGCCATGCGCCTGCATATATTTCATGATAATGGTATGAAATAAGCTGTCTTCAACTTTACCGTAATAAGCAACAGGATTATTTTCGCTCGCTTTTGCAAGCTCAACATAATTTGCATGAGTCAGATTATTAGCGCTTGAATTCGCTTTTACATCACTCACCCACTTATCAAAACCAGCTTGAGTAGGGGTAGCAATGGCATTAAACTTCATACCAGTAAAACCTGCACCACTGTAATTTGCTGAGAAACCTTTAAACGTACCTGGCTCATTTGCAATTAAGTGAAGCTTGGTTTCCATCCCAGCCATTGAGTATATTTGACTACCCAATTGCGGAATAAAAAATGAATTCATTGTGCTCTCTGACGTGATTTTATATTCAACAGGTACATTTGCCGGAAACACTAATTCATTAACCGTAGCAATACCTTGCTCAGGATAAATAAATAGCCACTTCCAATTTAATGACACCACTTCAACAGTAAGATGCTTACCTTTACCTTCAATGGGTTTGTAAGGGTCTAGCTCTTGGGTAGACACCCAGGTAATAACACCTAAAATAATCACAATAACAATAGGAACAGCCCAAACTGCGGCTTCAATTTTATTTGAATGAGCCCATTTTGGAGCGTAAATTTCATGAGTTTGCGTGTCTCTATATTTCCATGCGAAATACAAAGTCATCACAATAACGGGAACGACTACAAGCAACATAAGCACGGTTGCGATGATAATTAAATTTTTCTCATCTATGCCTATCTGCCCTTTTGGATCGAGTATCCCGCCTTTACAGCCTGACAACGCCAGCACGGTACTAGCTAAAGCAATATTACAAAGGTTACGAATTAACAAGGGAGTATCCTACAAACCTAGAGTTTCAGTTTGCTGCTTTGCATAAAAACCAAAGCAACGATTTTTCAATAAAAACCCAAGTTAACTAGAATTAAATTATAAAAATAAGGGGGCTATTCAAAACCTAAAGCTCATGCCATTAATGACCTAGCAACAAACCCAGCTTTCTAAACGCATTTATATAACGTAATAAAAGTTAACTTGGGTGAGTGGTGGTTGGCTGAAGTGTGCTTAAAAAACACAGAGCTACTTTGTTTTAGCTAACCTTAATTATTTACAGCAAGAACAAATAATTAAAACCAGCAACAAGATGCAGCCTTACAGACAACCTGTAAAGCTAGGTGGAGCACGACAACCATGTGCAACATGCACTGGCTGAAGAACTTTAGCCTCGCTAAAAGCAAAGGCTGCTTTACGGAGGATAATTCCAGCACGACGCGCTGGAAAAATATGGAACAATAACCAACAAAGGCCAATAAGTAACTGACTTGAAATGATTGGATGAGCTAAAAATCCGGCAATAGTAAGTAACAGTGGCTCTACAATAAACCCATCACTTAATAGCGCCTCAAGCTTGAAGGCATCCTCTAGTGCACCGCTTAACAACATGACCGTATTAAACACTAATAAAGTTATAGCTACACACACGCCCTTACCCGCTTTATTCAAGCGTTCACACGTAACTGGCTCGCTTGGGGCGAGATCAGTATTGGTATGATGTAAAGAAAGTGTGTTCAAAGACATTAACCTACTTAAATGACTATAACAAAATTAAAGTAATACAAAGCAATGGAAAAATTTGAAAAACATTGCTGCTGTAAGCCCAAAAATCAGGTGCTGAATACGATCAAATCCGGTTAGCACAAATTCACCTTGTGAAAATTGATCCGTATCAATCAAACTTTCAAAACTTACTGAAAGTTCGAACGTGAGTATAACAAAGAGAATTTTCTGTTCAACTAAAAAACAATAAATTTGAGTTAAGCTTTAGAAGCTATTTTGTTAATAAAAAATAACAACTTAAAAAACATAGGGTTAATTTAAATTAAAAACAATTTAAAGAGGTATATTTAATAAAATTATAGGTTTTTTGGAAGGAATAATAATTGTGTCGCACAAATAAAAACAGCCCAAATTCAGTCACCACCGAAATTGAGCCGCTTTTCACACTGACAACATCTTCACACACAATATAAAGATTTTTTGTTTACACTGCGTGGCATTGTAAGGAAATAAAAACAACTCAAATACAGTCACCACCGGATTTGAGTTGCCTTTCACACTGACAACATCTTCACACACAATATAAAGATTTTTTGTTTACACTGCGTGGCATTGTAAGGAAATAAAAACAACTCAAATGCAGTCACCACCGAATTTGAGTTGCCTTTCACACTGACAACATCTTCACACACAATATAAAGATTCTTGGTTTACATTACGTGGCATTGTAGGGAAATAAAAACAACTCAAATGCAGTCACCACCGAATTTGAGTTGCCTTTCACACTGACAACATCTTCACACACAATATAAAGATTCTTGGTTTACATTACGTGGCATTGTAGGGAAATAAAAACAACTCAAATGCAGTCACCACCGAATTTGAGTTGCCTTTCACACTGACAACATCTTCACACACAATATAAAGATTTTTGGTTTACACTGCGTGACATTGTAGGGAAATAAAAACAACTCAAATGTAGTCACCACCGAATTTGAGTTGCCTTTCACACTGACAACATCTTCACACACAATATAAAGATTCTTTTAAGCGAGACCAACTTTGCCTCAAGCTTATGACTAGAGCCTTGCTCTGTGTCTATGATTAAACTTTAGAGTGTTAGCTCCAATTTGACAAACGAGAAAAATAAACCTAATAGGTGAAAAAAACTAAACTATAGACGTTTGTCTAATACATTAAGATTGGATTACTTATGAAATAAAAAAGATAAGAGGTTTTACAGACACAAAAAAAGCGCTATAAAGCGCTTTTTAATATTTAAGAGAACTTAAATAATTTGATTTTCTTTCCAGGCTTGCTCTTTAGCTAAACGGTTTTTGCGTTTATCACATGGATCATCGCAATCACAGGCTTTATCAATACCAACCGAACCTAAACCACCACAGCTACTTGCCATAGATTTTTTTTGCACGATCATACCAACGGCCATTGCCGACACTATTAAAATTAGTAAGCCAAAAGTAAGAAGAAAAAGTGACATTGCTTAGCCCCTATTGATCAGCAATTAATTAAACTCAAACATTTTTGAGCAAGTGTTATTATATACCCAAATAATCTGGAAATAAACAAGGCTGCACCATACTATAAATAAGGTTTAAATGCAGGGCTTGAATAAGTAACTAAACCCTCTTCTGATTTACCTATTAAATACACTGGCAAATCGTGCTGCTGAGCATATGCCTGAGCTTTCTCCATACCCATCACAGTAAGAGCAGTCGCTAAACCATCTGCTGTCATAGCGCTTGGATGAAGCACAGTTACCGACACTAAGTCGTGCTTAATAGGCATGCCGGTTACAGGGTCAATTAAATGAGTATAGATCTCCCCATCCATTTTATAAAAAATACGGTAATCACCTGATGTTGCGATCCCACTTGTACCTGGTGATAAAACACGGTGTACTTTACGCTCTCCAGGTTGTGCATCTGGTTGTTCTATCGCAATTTTCCAATCCTGGTTATTTGGCTTTTCACCCGCTATACGTAGCTCACCACCAATCTCAACCATGTAGTTAGTAATACTGTGGCTTTCTAATAGCTGCGCTACTTTGTCGATACCGTAGCCTTTAGCCGTTGCTGAAAACGAAAGCTCTAACCCATTAACTGTTTTAGCTAAACCCTGTCCATTTAAAATAAGCTTATCAATACCTATTTTTTCAACCATTGAAGCAAGCTCTTCATCTGTTGGGCGATTGGTTGGTTTTTTATCAGGACCAAAGCCCCATAAGTCAATGAGAGGTCCCATGGTTACATCAAGTGTTTTAGTTGATTCACCTAAGCGAATAGATTCGCTTATAACAGCCCTAAAATCTTCGCTAATTGGCATCACTTGATTTGCAGGTAATCTGTTAAATGTATTTATTTCAGAGTCTTCTATATAAGTAGACATAGACTGATTTACATCTTTTAAAACAGCGTCTATTTGCAGCTGTAATTGTGAGGCCGATAGCTGGGTTTGCTCATCATAATATTTAATATGATAAGTGGTTCCCATAGTCTTACCTTCTAAAAAGGTTTCCCTCGACTCTGGTTTTTCACCACACCCAGACAGTAATAAGGTCAGTGTGATTAGTAAAAAGGCCATTATGCCTTGTGAAGTACTTACTCGATTCATAACAGCTCTACTTAATAGATTGATAAAATTAAAGAATAAAAAAAGCCTCGTAACACAAGTGCTACGAGGCTGGTATTTTAACCAAAACTAAACTGTTTTGGTATTAGTGTTAGCCACCGAAGTCATCTAATAAGATATTTTCGTCTTCAACACCTAAATCTTTAAGCATAGTAATAACTGCCGCGTTCATCATTGGAGGACCACACATGTAGTACTCACAATCTTCCGGCGCTTCGTGATCTTTAAGATAGTTCTCAAATAACACGTTATGGATAAAGCCAGTATAGCCTTCCCAGTTATCTTCAGGTTGTGGATCTGAAAGCGCTGTATGCCATACGAAGTTAGGATTTTCAGCGGCTAGGCCGTCAAAATCTTCTACGTAGAACATTTCACGTTCAGAACGTGCACCATACCAAAAGCTCATCTTACGTTTAGAGTTCAAACGTTTAAGTTGGTCAAAGATATGTGAACGCATTGGCGCCATACCAGCACCACCACCAACAAAGATCATTTCTGCATCTGTGTCTTTAGCAAAGAACTCACCAAATGGACCTGAAATAGTTACCTTGTCGCCTTTTGTAAGTGACCAAATGTACGAAGACATTTTACCACATGGCAAGCTTAGGTTTCTCGGAGGCGGAGCAGCAATACGCACGTTAAGCATAATGATGCCTTCTTCTTCTGGGTAGTTAGCCATTGAGTATGCACGAATAGTTTCTTCGTCTACTTTTGACTCCAGATCGAAGAAACCAAAATGGTTCCAGTCGCCACGATATTCTTCAGGAACATCAAAATCTGCATATTTAACATGGTGAGGTGGCGCTTCAATTTGGATGTAACCACCCGCACGGAAAGGCACTGACTCATCACCAGGGATTTGCAGTTTAAGTTCTTTAATGAACGTTGCTTTGTTATCGTTAGAGATAACTTCACAATCCCATTTTTTAACACCGAAAATTGACTCTTCAAGTTCAATTTCCATGTCGTTTTTAACATTTACCTGACACGCTAAACGACAGCCTTCACGGGCTTCACCTTTAGATATGTGATCAAGTTCAGTTGGCAAGATATCGCCGCCACCTTCTTTAATGTGAACACGACACTGACCACAAGAGCCACCGCCACCACAAGCAGATGATACGAAAATACCTGACTCAGATAATGCACTTAAAAGCTTATTACCTGCTGATGTAGTAATGGCTTTGTCTTTATCGCCATTAATACCGATGATGATGTCACCGCTTGCAACTAACTGAGATTTAGCACCAATGATCACTAAAACTAGTAGTACAACGATAGCGATGAAAACACCAACGCCTAAGAAAATCTGATAATCCATGATTTATCCTCGCTACCCTTTACAGTGAAATACCAGAGAATGACATAAAGCCAAGTCCCATTAAACCAACAGTGATGAAGGTAATACCTAAACCACGTAAGCCGTCTGGCACGTCTGAATATTTCAGTTTCTCACGGATACCTGCAAGTAATGTAATTGCAAGTGCCCAACCAACACCAGCGCCAATACCATAAACAACAGACTCGCCGAAGTTATAGTTACGCTCAACCATGAATGATACCGCACCAAATATTGCACAGTTAACTGTGATAAGTGGTAAGAAGATACCTAACGCGTTGTATAGTGCAGGGAAAAACTTATCTAATGCCATTTCAAGTATTTGCACTAGTGCTGCAATAACACCAATGAAAGTTAAGAAACGTAAAAAGCTAAGATCTGCATCCGGGTAACCTAACCAAGTAAGTGAACCGGGTGCAAGTACCGCATGGTAAACCAAGTTGTTAACAGGTACAGAAATACCCAATACAACTATAACCGCTATACCTAGGCCAATTGATGTAGTTACTTTTTTAGATACTGCTAAAAAAGTACACATGCCTAAGAAGAATGACAACGCTAAGTTCTCAATAAAAACGGCTTTTACAAATAAACTAATATAATGTTCCACTATCTGCCCCTTACGCTTTAGCTTCTACTTGGTCTTTCTTATAAGTACGAAGTACCCATATGAATAAACCAATGATGAAGAATGCACTCGGTGGTAAGATCAATAGACCCATAGGCTGATACCAACCGCCATCTTGTACTAATGGGATAATATCAACACCGAATAGTGAACCCTTACCGAATAGCTCACGAATGAAACCAACAGTAAGTAGTACTACAGAATAGCCTAAGCCATTACCAATACCGTCAAGGAAAGACATAATTGGTGGCGACTTCATCGCATATGCTTCAGCACGACCCATTACGATACAGTTAGTAATGATTAGACCAACGAATACAGAAAGCTCTTTTGCCGTAGCGTAAGAGAATGCCTGTAATACTTGGTCAACAACGATTACCAATGATGCAATAATTGTCATTTGTACGATGATACGTACAGATGATGGGATCTGGTTACGAATAAGCGAGATAAAGAAGCTCGAAAATGCTGTTACTAGTGTCAATGCAATTGACATGATTAACGCATTTTTTAAGCTAGACGTTACCGCTAGCGCTGAACAAATACCAAGTACTTGTAGTGCGATTGGGTTGTTAGCTAAAACCGGACCAAATAGGACCGCCTTCATTTCTTTAGTATCAGCCATTATTTCAATGCTCCTTTACGTACTTTCGCAAGGAAAGGGCCAAAGCCATTTTCGCCAGTCCAAAAATCAACTGCATGATCAACACCGTTAGACGTTAATGTAGCACCTGAAAGACCATCGATCTTATGCTCATCATTGCCCGCAGTACCTTTAACAATTTGAATTGGAAGTTCTTTACCTTCCCATGTAGCTGTCCACTGTGGATTCTGAATTTCGCCACCTAGACCAGGGGTTTCATTATGCTTGTAAAAGATAATGCTCTTAACTGTTTCAGCATCGCTTTCAAGCGAGATAAAACCGTACATTAAGCCCCATAAGCCGTAGCCTTGGATAGGAAGAATGATTGCATCAACTGAGCCATCTTCTTTTTTAGAGATATACACCGGCGACTCTTTAGTCACACGTTGAATACCAGCAATATCTTTAACGCCTTTCTCTTTAAGAGAAACACTTAGCGCTGCATCATATTTGCTTTTTTCAAAGTCAAAGATTGTTGGGTCTGTATCTACAAACTCACCTGTAGTCATGTTTACAACGCGCGCTTCGATTTTTGCATCAAATGTTTCTAAAACATTTTCAACTTTATCGATACCCGCAGCAGCCAAGATATTACTTTGAATATCTTTTTCTTTATTAGCTTGCTGTAAAGGACGAAGCTGTACAGAAGCAAACGATACAATGATTGCACACACTAAACATAGTGCGACAACAACTGATAACGTTTTACCGATTGATTCGTTATTACTAGACATTACGTGCCAACCTCCGCTTAATATTAGCCTGCACTACAAAGTGATCGAACAGTGGAGCGAATAAGTTAGCAAATAAGATTGCTAGCATCATACCTTCTGGGAAAGCAGGATTCACAACACGTATCATAACCACCATAAAGCCAATTAATAGACCATATGCTAATTTACCTTTGTCAGTAAATGCAGCTGATACAGGGTCAGTAGCCATAAAGAACATACCGAACGCAAAGCCACCAAGTACTAAATGCCAATACCAAGGCATTGCAAATACAGGGTTAGTTTCTGAGCCAACAGCATTTAGTAAAAATGCAGTTGCTACCATACCTAGGAATACACCTAGTACGATGCGCCAAGAAGCGATACGAACGTAAATTAAGAACAAACCACCTACTAATAATGCAAGTGTAGATGTTTCACCTACAGAACCTTGAATGAAACCGTAAAACGCATTCCACCATAATTCCATGTTTGCAAAATCAAGTGTGCCAGCAAATGCTTGGCCTAGCATAGTTGCACCAGAGAACGAATCTACTGCTGTCCATACTGTGTCACCTGAGATTTGAGCTGGGTATGCAAAGAACAAAAATGCACGGCCGGCTAAAGCAGGGTTTAAGAAGTTACGGCCAGTACCACCAAAGATTTCTTTAGCGATAACTACACCAAACGTAATACCTAACGCAACTTGCCATAAAGGAATCGTTGCTGGCAAAATAAGTGCAAATAGCACTGAAGTAACGAAGAAACCTTCGTTAATTTCATGCTTACGCACAGAAGCAAATATTACTTCCCAAAAGCCACCAACTGCAAATGTTACCGCGTAGATAGGTAGGAAGAAACATGCTCCATAGAACATCTTAGCGCCCCAGCCTGCATCAGCGGTTAATTCACCACCGAATAACTGGAACAAACCAACTTGCCACGTGTTTGCTAGTTCAAAACCTTGTGCTAAAGCACCTGCGGCCTGATGGCCGATATTGAACATACCAAAAAACATAGCTGGGAACGTCGCCATCCACACTAAAATCATCATGCGTTTTAGGTCGATGTTATCGCGTACGTGTGTCGCGCCTTTATTTACGTAGCCTGGTGTATAAAAAATAGTTGCAGCTGCTTCATACAGAGCATAAAATTTTTCATATTTACCACCGGCTTCAAAATTCGGCTCGATATCTTCTAGATATTTTTTTAAACCCATCTCTCTAGCCTTCCTTCTCGATCGTAGTTAAGCAATCGCGTAGGATAGAACCATACTCGTATTTGCCTGGACAAACGAAGGTACATAACGCTAAATCTTCTTCATCAAGTTCAAGCGCGCCTAATGAAATTGCACTGTCTAAATCACGCGCAATTAAGTCACGTAATAATAGAGTAGGCAAAATATCCAGCGGCATTACGCGCTCGTAGCTACCAATTGGTACCATGGCACGTTTTGAACCACCTGTTGACGTTGTCATTTTAAATAAACGACTCGGCGCAAGGTGAGAAAGGAATGTACGCGTTACAGAGAATTTATCACTACCTGGTGCAATCCAGCCAAACAATTCTTTTTCGCGACCTTCAAGTAAAACAGATACTTGAACGTGGTAACGACCTAAGAATGCATGAACACCGTTTGAAATAGAACCTGATAGAACAGAACCAGAAATAACACGGTTATCTCCGTCTTCTAGCTCACCAGCCACTAAATCATCCAATGAAGCACCTAGTTGTGTTTTCACTAAACGTGGGTTTTTAACGCGAGGACCTGCAAGCGAAATAACACGATTTGTGTAAATTTCACCAGTAAGGAATAAGTGACCATACGCAATAACGTCTTGGTAACCAATATGCCAAACTTGTTTGCTAACAGAAACTGCATCAAGATGATGGATATGAGTGCCAACGAGGCCAGCCGGATGCACACCACCAAACTCATGTACTTCTACTTGAGCTATAGATGAGCTAGGAACTTGGCTACCTGCTTTTTTACACACAAATACTTTGCCATCGGTCAAACGCGAAATAACAGCAAGACCCGCTTCAAATGCTTGCGCATTTTCGGCAATTATTACTGCAGGATCTGCAGCTAATGGGTTTGTGTCAGTTGCGGTCACAAAAATAGAACTAGGATTTGCATCCACAGCCGCTACTTTGCTGAATGGGCGAACACGAAGTGCTGTCCATTGACCAGACTGGATAAGTACTTCTTTGGCTTTTTCACGCTCTAAGCTCGCAAGCTCGTCTGCTTTGAAAGAGTCAAAGGTGATTTGCTCACTGCCTGTTACTTCAATAACAACAGATTGCAGCACACGTTTAGCACCACGATTTATTTCTTTTACTGTGCCAGAAGCTGGAGCAGTAAATAGGACGCCTGGGTTCTTTTTATCTTCAAAAAGTACCTGGCCTTTTTTGACTTGGTCATCCACACGAACATGCATGGTTGGACGCATACCGATAAACTCTTCACCAAGCACAGCTACACGTTTGACAGCAGAACCGTCATGTATAACTTGCTGTGGCGAGCCCTCTAAGGGTAAATCCAGACCTTTTTTTATATTGATCATACGCACTTGCATTACATTAAAGGAAAGAAACTGAAAAATCGTATCAACCACGTCGCCATTTGAGTTATTCCAAGTTATATCAAGGTACAAAAGAGCAGCTTGCTAGAAATATCAAACAAGCAACGTAGTAAAACTCATCACATATTGTCGAGATTTTAACATCATTTTAGATGACTATGCGAGTGTATTTATAAAAATTATACGACAGAAACACTTATTTGGTTTTGTTAAGTGACTTTAATTAAAATCAAGTTAGACCAAAGTGGTAGCCTAAGCAATTATTGTTCCTGATTTCATCGTAAATTAAACAAATCGCATAATATAAAAAAGCCGCTATAGCGGCTTTAATACCTAGGACCTGTTGACCTTTCAGGATTAAAATTTGTTCAATCTAGGGGCTATTTAATCGCGGCGTGAGGTTTGTAACCTAGTGGGCTAAGTAAAAACCGAGCAAAGCTTCCGCGTCCTGCTCACGCCCCTTACCTACATCCATTTAGGCAACAAAGAGTAAATAGCCCCTAGGCAGAACCCTTTGGGCAGCGCATGTTTGGCATTTATTCCACGTTATCGCCCATTTACGGGGAATAACCACACTACGTAGGCTCTGCCTTGCCTAAATACCAAACAGACTGCTGCAAATTTAACCTCGAAAGATAAACAGGCCCTAAGCTCTGTTAGTCAATCATATTAGCAATTGGCTTAACTGAACCTATGTCTTGCTCGTAGTCAACACCGTCTATACCAAAACCAAATAAGCGTAAAAACTCATTATGGTAACCAACATAGTCTGTTAGCTCATCAAGGCTGCTTGTATCAACACTATCCCATACAGCTTGAACGCGTGCTTGCACATCGTCCTCTAGCTCTTTGTAGTTTTGGAATAAATGCCCGCCGTCGTCAAAACGAGGCGATTCACCATACAAGTTTTCACTAAATAATGCGTGAATTTGCTCAATAGTGCCTTCGTATGTGCCATCTGCTTTCATAACTTTAAATAAAGCAGAAATATATAACGGCATTATAGGAATAGCAGAACTTGCTTGGGTTACTACTGCATTAAGTGATGAAACATACGCCTCACCCTTTAAATTTTTTGTTGATTCTTTAATAGCAGCCGTTGCACGGTCTAAGTCTTCTTTAGCCTTACCAATAGTCGCGTGTCCGTATATTGGCCATGTTAACTCTTTACCAATATAAGTGTACGCAGTCGTTTTAAAGTTATCGGCTAATACATCTGCTTCTTTTAATGCGTCTATCCACATTTCCCAATCTTCACCACCCATTACTTTAATAGTGTTGTCGATATCGTCTTGATTTGCAGCTTCAACCGTAATTTCATCAATTTCACGCTTTGATGTATTTAAGTTTTTAGTGGTTACTGCATTACCTATTGGCTTAAGTGTAGATGAGAACACTTCGCCTGTATTTGGATCAGTACGACGAGGAGACGCTAGGCTGTAAATAATACAATCTACTTTACCCAAATCTGCTTTAATAGTGTCGATTGCTTTTTGCTTGATTTCGTTAGAAAACGCATCGCCATTAATATTTTTAGACCAAAGACCCGCTTCGTCTACAGCTTCTTGAAAAGCAGCGGTATTGTACCAACCAGCAGAACCTGTTTTACGCTCTGTACCCTCTTTTTCAAAGAAAATACCTAATGTTTTAGCACCACCACCAAACGCAGCAGTAATGCGCGATGCCAAGCCGTAGCCTGTTGATGCGCCAATAACTAATACATTTTTTGGTGCGCTTTTTAATGCACCCTGTTGTTTTACATAGTTAATTTGTTCTTGAACATGCTCTGCACAACCAGCTGGGTGTGCGTTTGTGCAGATAAATCCACGAATTTTAGGCTTAATGACCATTGATCATCCTATATCTTTTACAATAAAAATTAGCGCTAGTTTAAAGGCTAATACTAAAAACACTGATCTGATCAGTTAAACACCGACCAAATTCCCTATTTATTTTAGTTAAGCTTTGAGCCGCCCATACAATTAGGAGAATCAGGCGCTTCACCGCCCTGCTCTGTATATTCGTCTGGTGTATATGTATGAATAGCGAGTGCATGAATATGATTTGCTAATTCATCTTTTAAAATTTCGTTAATTTCACGATGGCGTTGTAATAAGCGCTTACCCGCGAACTCTTCGCTAACCACTATAACTTTAAAATGCGACTCAGTACCGGCACTGTGCATATGACTTTCATTGATTACGTTTAAATGTTTACACGCAATGGCGCTGCTTATTTTTTCTTGGATCTGTTGCTGCATTGACATAAAAGACCATTTTAATTAGCTAATTAATAGGCTTACTATAACAAGTTAAATTAACTAACTAAATTGCTTTTGCTTAATGTGCTTAATAAATCGGTAAGTTAAACTTATTCGCGGGTGCGCAAGCGTTGTTTGCTTGGGTATTGCATGTTGATAATCTCGTTGACTGTCTCCATTCATTATTAGGCAACTACCGCTTTGTAACTTTAAATCAGTCACTTTATTACTCGCTTTGTGCTTTAACTTTAAAACCCTATCAGCTCCTAGCGACACACACACAATTGTTGGTTTATCACCAAGCTCTATTTCATCATCACTGTGCCACCCCATCGTATCATTTCCGTCTCGGTAATAATTAACCAGTAGTGAGTTTAGAGGCTGATTTAAATGTGCTTCTAATCGCTTTCGCATATTAAGTAGAAACTCATCCCACGGTTCTACTATTTGCTTACTACTTGAATAGCCGTATTCAATATTTAAATCGCTCATGAAGCATTGAAGTCGTGGAATGGGTCCTGTTTTGCCATAAACGGTTACATCGGGCTGTTGCCAATGTAGGTTTTTCTGCAAATAATAAAACAGATCGAGGCTTTTTTGCGCACTAAGTGCCCTACTTTGATAAGAAAAGCCATTTGGTAACTGTTGGGGGTTGGCGTTTTGCCGTTGCATGTTAGAATTTACCTACATTAGATTACTGATCAACGAACCATTATGACGACGCAAGCCCAGCTAGGCGATAAAACCTTTACTCTTGAACGCTTTCCATTGGATCAAAAAAACCGCAGCTTACAAGCTTGGGATTCGGCAGATGAGTACCTTATCAATTATGTTAACGAACATCACCCTGATTGTCGCTCATTGCTTATTTTAAACGATAGCTTTGGTGCACTTGCTTGTTATTTTAATAAGTTAACGGTTTGTTCAGTTAATGATTCTTATATTAGCCACCAAGCTGCGGCTTATAACTTACAAGAAAACAAATTGCCTACTACAGATTTTACACAAGTAGATAGTTTGTCGGCATTACCAGAAGACGTTGATTTAGTACTTATTAAAATCCCTCGTAATGTGGGTTTTTTACAGTTCCAATTAAGTGAACTTAGTGAAGTACTTGCGCCTGGTACACCAGTAATTGCGGCAGGTAAAACAAAAGAAATTCATAATTCAACAATAAAATCATTTGAGCAATTTATTGGTGAAACAACAACAAGCCTAGCAGTTAAAAAGTCTCGCCTTATATTAAGCACAGCTAAAGGCGGATATAAAGCAGCAGACTTCCCTATAACATGGGAGCTTGAAGGTACTGAGTTTAATATAACAAATCATGCAAATGTGTTTTCGCGTGATTCGTTAGATATTGGTGCGCGCTTCTTTTTTAACTACTTACCAGAAACACCTAAAGCTAAAAGCATTATTGATTTAGGCTGTGGTAACGGCGTTGTTGGATTAATGACGCTTGCTCGTTGCCCTAATGCATCAATTACCTTTGTTGATGAGTCTTACATGGCAGTAGAGTCAGCCCGGTTAAATGTAGAAATTAACCTAGGCGATAAGTTTGATAACTGTGAGTTCATCGAAAACGATTGTTTAACAGGCTTTGAAAGAGACAGTGTGGATATGGTGCTTTGTAATCCTCCATTTCACCAAGCTCAAGCTGTTACCGATCACATTGCTTGGCAAATGTTTAAACAAGCAAAAGATACTTTAAAAGAAGGCGGCGAGCTGCGTATTATTGGTAATCGTCATTTAGATTATCACGATAAATTAAACCGTATGTTCGGAAACTGTAAGTTGTTAGGCTCAAACAAAAAGTTTGTCGTTCTAAGTGCAACTAAAAATAGTGGAATGCTATAAATGAAATTAACAAACATTATAATTGGGTGTTGTGTATTACTAATACTTGGTGGCTGTGCGAATCAGCCTAGCCAAGTAATACTCAATCCTGTTTATAAAAGTGGTCAAATAAGCACTATAAATAGTAGCTTAAGCACCAGTGTAATTGATTTACGTGGCGACTCATCAACACTTAAACTTATTGAATCAGACAAAGCTAAAACCTTTGCAAGCCAAGGTCTTACTGAATCAGTTAAAAGTGTTTTAGACAGCGCCCTTAGCCGCAATGGTGCCAGCATTTCTAACTTGGCAACTGTTCGCTTTGAAGTAGATATTCATGCACTGCAGGCTGTTGTGACCGAAAAACTTGTGAGCCATACCAGCGAAGCCCATATAGAGCTTGGCGTGCGCGTTATTCGCGCCTCAAGTAATTTTAGTAAAGTGTATAGAGGCAGTGCGAATTTAGAAGGCCCGTTTAGTCACGAGCGAGCAAAAATAGAAGGTCAGCTCAATAAGTTGACTGAGCAAATTATTACCCGCATTGTATCTGACCCTGAATTAATAGAATTTTTAGAAGGTTAACTATGAAACGACTTTTTTTAATCTGCTTAGGCCTATTTTTTAGTTTAAGTAGCTTGGCAGCCCAAGAAGGCCGCTTTGTTCAAAAAGATAATATTTTTCCACGCGTCGAAATCGTAACGACAATGGGCAGTATTGTTGTTGAACTCGACCGTTCGAGAGCGCCTATTACGGTCAATAACTTTTTAACTTACGTGTCAGATAAAAGCTATCAAGGCAGTGTTTTTCATCGTATTGAGCGCGATGTGGAAAATGACCGCGACTTTGTTATTCAAGGTGGTGGCTACGATAAAGATTACGACGGCTTACACGAAAACGATCCTATTTTTAATGAAAGTGGCAATGGTTTAAAAAATGATATGTACAGCATTGCTATGGCGTATCAAGACCGTGAACCGCACTCAGGAACACGCCAATTCTTTTTTAATATGGATAACAACGATCACTTAAACCCAGGTAAAGATTGGGGATTCGCTGTATTTGGTAATGTAATGGATGGCTACGATACCCTTGATAAGATCATGGCTGTTGAAACAGGGTTTAATGAAAAGATTGGTTACGATTTTGTTCCTAAAAAACCGGTGATCATCTTAAATATTAAAATGCTTGAACAAGTTCCACTGTAATTTATTTAAGAGCAGCTTAGCTGCTCTGCATCAAAGCCAATGAAGGCCCTATGAGCAAATCTCTCTCTATTAGCGAATATTTTTCTTACTTTAAAGACAAACGCTTAATCCATATTTTTATATTTGGTATGAGTAGCGGTTTTCCGTGGGTATTAATTGGCTCTGTTATGTCGGCTTGGCTAAAGGATGAAGGGCTAAGCCGCAGCATGATTGGCCTATTCGGCATTGTATTTGGCGCTTACAGTATCAATTTTTTATGGTCACCGCTCATTGACCGTACAAAACTCCCTATTTTATATAAATGGCTAGGCCAACGTCGTAGTTGGATACTATTTTGCCAGAGCTTTATTTTTATTGGCACCTTATTATTAGCTGGGCTTGATTTAAAAGCTAATTTAGCAATTGTTGCTGCAATTTGTTTGTTAATCGCCATTGCTTCTGCAACGCAAGACATTGCTATTGATGCATTCAGAATAGACACACTTAAAGCAAACGAATCTCACAAAGCAACAGCGGCAGCCGCTATGGCAACATCTGGTTGGTGGACAGGTTATGCGCTTTTAGGTGCAATTCCATTTTATATGGCTGATATCCCCTCGCTCGACTGGCCACAAATTTATTACTTTTTAGCTGCTGTAATGCTGCTGCTAATGAGTGGAGCATTGTTTGCAAAAGAGCCTGAATCAAATAGAGAAGCGGTACATGCCGAGCTTGAACGTGTGTACCTTGAAAAACTGTCCTCTACAAAACAAACCCCTCTTACAAAAACTGTTGCGTGGCTCGCGGTAACCGTTATTGATCCCTTTAGAGCTTTTTTTACTAAAAATGGTGTTAAAACGGCACTGGCATTACTTGCGTTTATTTTCTTATTTAAAATAGGCGAAGCGTTTTTAGGGCGAATGTCGATTGTTTTTTATAAAGAAATTGGTTTTAGCAATAGCGATATAGCTACATTTTCAAAGGTAGGTACTGCCGTACTTACAATCATATTTACCTTTGTTGGCAGTTTATTTAATCAAAAATATGGCATTGTTAAGGGTTTATTTGTTAGTGGCATTGCGATGGCGGCCTCAAACTTAGCCTTTTCGTGGATTGCTTTAGTTGGCCCTGATTTAAGACTGTATGCCTTTGCTATTGTTATTGACGGGTTTACGCAAGCATGGTCGCTGGTCGCTATGGTGGCCTTTATATCGATGTTATGCGATAGAGCATTTAGTGCAACACACTATGCATTACTGGCGTCATTAGGGAATTTAGGACGAACATTACTTTCGAGCTACAGTGGTGTAGTAATTGATGATTGGTTAATGGGAAATTGGTCGCTGTTCTTTGTTTTAACAGCCTTGATGGTTATACCTTCGCTGATATTTTTATACCTGATTAGGCATAAATTATATGAGCTTGAGAAAAATTATCATAAAAATATTTAATGCATCCCTGCATTAACATATTACTTAGCACTATCAAGTGCCCCTTAAAGTGTACTAAGCAATGTTTGAGTTAATCTACTTTTAGCAAGCTAAGTGCTTCATGTGGATCAACTTCTAGAGCTGTACAATAACGAACAAACTCAATCACATCTAAACGGCGTTCTTGATTTTCAATCTTGCCGATAAACGAATGAGGCGTTCCCAGCACTTGTGCTAGGCTTCGCATTGTATGACCCTTTTCGTGGCGCTTACTTTTAAGCCACTTTGTTAGCTTTGCATTTTCTTCAGAAGAAACTGTTTTGCCCATCATTTTACATCTCCTACTAGATGATTTGACGTACCTATTAAAGCAGTAGTCTCTATCAATAGCTGTAGGCAAGTAAGCAGTCATACCATATTTTCAATAGCAAGCTATTGCTTAACAAAGCATGTGTTGCTACTCACTCCACCAATATAGCTAAAAAACTACGCTAATAATGTGGTAAAGATTTGTTTTTATTGAGAATGAAATTTTGCCCGTCTCATTCTTGGATACATTATATACTATTAACACTTTGGTTAAATAACTAATTACATACTCGGTACAAATATGAACACGAGTGAATATTTATAAACGCTGAATATTGACCTAAGTACTCAAAAAGTATTAATAAATTAATTTCTAGTTATAAAATATTTAAATGAATTTTTATAACA
The DNA here is from genome assembly GCF_015864285.1 of Pseudoalteromonas sp. NZS100_1. Taxonomy (NCBI): domain Bacteria; kingdom Pseudomonadati; phylum Pseudomonadota; class Gammaproteobacteria; order Alteromonadales; family Pseudoalteromonadaceae; genus Pseudoalteromonas; species Pseudoalteromonas sp. NZS100_1. The sequence continues at coordinate 21,427 of NZ_JADYXN010000029.1, read as the reverse complement.
ATTTTGTTCCAATTTATCGTCACATGTTTATGATTAAGCAATAATTAGCACCAAAAAGGCCGAATAATGTTCAGACTTCTTTTTTTATTACCGATTGTGTTGTGCTTGGGTTGGTACTTTTTTTTGCGCCACAACGGCGTACCAATTAAGCAAGGCAAAAAAGGCTTCATATACATTTTAGCGTTTTCTACTTTTGTACTTGGCTTTTTTGTATTGATAATGCAAATAACTGAATACGCCCCAACCGATTTGTAGGCATTAAAAAAGCCGCAAAGCGGCTTCATTCTATTTAGCGTTTGGCTGTTAAACGCTAAAGCTTGCACCACAACCACAGGTTGTTGTTGCATTAGGATTAGATACAAAAAAGCGTGCGCCTTCTAATCCTTCAGTGTAATCAACTTCACCGTCAACCAAATATTGAATGCTCATTGGATCGATCACGAGTGTTACACCATTTTTTACAATTTCTAAATCGCCAGGATTCGCTTTTTCATCAAAAGTAAAACCATATTGAAAACCAGAACAACCACCACCTGTTACATAAACACGCAGTTTTAAATCTGGATTTTCTTCTTCGTCGATTAACTGTTTAACGCGAACAGCAGCTGCATCGCTGAACTTAATTGGTAATTCTTCAGACATTTTAAAACCCTCAATATCGCAATGGCGTGATTATCTAATACCCGAGTGTTTTAATCAAGTATAGTAAAACAACTCTTTACTCTAAGTTATACCTATAAATTAGTAAAAAAGTGGCTAAACATTAGCTCACTAAAATAATACTTAAGCAAACTAAAAGCGACCCTTGTAAACTATAAATTCATTAAAAATTTTAGTTATAAAAAATAGGTCTTAATCTTTACTGCAAATTGTTAATATAAGTTACGAAAAATTCAAAATCACAAGGACTTAACTAAACTCTTTTGCTAAAATGCTGCTGAAAAATGCGGCGAGGAAATAATGCATGTGGCTTGAGCAACTCAGGCGTCGACTGGCAAAACCTAAAACATCTGTACAATTATGCTTATTAGGCGTAGTTGCCGGATTAATTGCTGCATTTTTTATTATTTTATTTCGCTTAACTATTTTGTTTTTTCAAAGCTTATTTTTGGAAACACCTGACGACTTTACTACCCTACCCACTCTTGAACGCGTTTTAATGCCATTAATAGCCGCATTTTTAATTGCGTGCTTTGCTGCATTTACTGGCTTTAAACATTACCGTTTAGGCATTCCTTTTGTTATTCATCGTATTAAACGCCATTACGGGCAAATGCCTTTATACAATACGGTTAATCAATTTGTTGGTGGCGCACTTGCACTCATTAGCGGTTTTTCGGTTGGCCGAGAAGGGCCTTCCGTACATATGGGCGCAACAGGTGCGAGTATTTTAGCGGATAAACTACATTTACCGCATAACGCCATGCGTACTTTAAGTGGTTGCGGCGTTGCAGCAGGTATAGCCGCTTCGTTTAATACCCCACTTGCAGCCGTTATTTTTGTAATGGAAGTGGTACTTCGAGAATATAAAGTACACATATTTGTGCCAATCATGCTTGCTGCTGTTACTGGTGCACTCGCTACGCAGTTTGTTTTTGGTGAAGGCTCTGAACTTGCACTCATTACAATAGCGCCATTAAGTGGTTGGCATTACCCTTATTTAATATTATGCGGTATGGCGCTGGGCGCTATAGCATTTAGCTTTAATCAAAACTTAATGCTAATTATTAAAACATTTAAACCTTTAAGTATGTTTCCTCGTTTACTAATCGCAGGCTGTATTGCCAGCTTGATAGCTTACGCGGTGCCTCATGCTATGGGTTCTGGTATGAGTGCGATTACTATCGCGGTTGAATCGCCTGATAACGTAAAGCTGCTTACTACCATTTTAATAGCTAAACTACTTGCCACATTGTTTGCTATTGGTTTGGGTATTCCTGGTGGTTTAATTGGTCCGGTAATTGGGCTTGGTGTATTAATTGGGACATTAATGGCCTTTTTTGCTCAATATATTAGCCCGGGTACTGATATTGCGGGTACGTATGGGGTTTTAGGTATGGCTGGATTATTAGCGGCTACACTGCATGCACCACTTGCTGCATTAACAACAGTAATGGAGCTTACATCATCACCTGAAATAATCGTTCCTGCGATGATAGTTATAACCACTGCATATGTAACTGCATTACAATTTTTTGGAAATCGCTCCATATTTTTGCAACAATTAGATTTTCAGGGATTGCCGTACCATGTATCTCCCGCTACCGAAGCATTACAAAAAGTGGGAATAATGGATGATATGGATGAAGACTTTAAATTGCTTTACTCAGACGATAAAGAGCAAATAAAAAATACGCTTGATGCCATGGATAGCCAAACACCCTTGATTGTTTTTGACGAAGAAAATGGCTATCGCCTCGCTGAATACGATTTAACGCTAATGTCTGATGAAGCAATAAATATAAATTACATTAGCTTGCAGGGCATCAGCAGCCAAGCCACCCTAGCCGATGCATTCGATATACTAAAAGATAAAAGAAGTGGCGCGCTTTACGTTTATAACCTTTTAGATAATCAACAAATTATGGGGCTATTACGCTGGGATCAAATTCATCATATTTTAACCATTCGTAACAGCTTACTTTAAGCAATAAGGACTATTATGAGCGCATTATTGATTTATAAAACACTCCACATATTTTTTATGATTGCGTGGTTTGCCGGTATTTTTTACTTGCCTCGATTATTTGTATATCACGCAATGAGCGAAGAAAGATCATGTAACTCTATGCTTAAAGTTATGGAGCGCAGGTTACTTTATTTCGTAACCCCATTTGCTGTTTTAACGGCTGTATTTGGTGTGTTAACCATTGTTGAATATGGTCGTGATTGGTTTAAATACAGTATGTGGCTACATTACAAACTTGTACTGGTAATTATTTTATACCTATACCACGGCTACTGTTTTAAGTTATTAAGTGACTTTAAACATGACCGAAACACTAAAACAGACCGCTTTTACCGTATTTTTAATGAGCTCCCTGTTATTGCGCTGCTCATCATAGTGGCACTTGCGGTAATAAAACCTAATTTATAAGCGTTTCGGTGCATGTTAAACTGCGCTGCAATTTACAATACTTGCTATAACACGCGCGATTGCGTGCTCCATTTATGGATTATCGCGCCCATTTGATTGATTAGGAATTACCCCATGTTAAGTTTCCAAGGCGAACATATACTGTCTGTAAATCAGCTAGACAGAGACTGCATTGAACGTATTTTTGCAGTAGCTAAAAAAATGGAGCCTTATGCTAAAAAACAAAAGCAAACAACGGTGCTTAAAGGCGCTATTTTAGCAAATTTGTTTTTTGAACCAAGTACTCGCACGCGAGTTAGCTTTGGTACAGCCTTTAACTTACTAGGCGGGGGTGTACGTGAAACTACAGGTATGCAAAGCTCAGCGCTTGCAAAAGGTGAATCACTTTACGATACCGCGCGCGTTATTTCAGCTTACGCCGATGCTGTTGCTATGCGCCACCCCGATGCAGGCTCAGTAAGTGAATTTGCTGATGGCTGTACTGTGCCAGTTATTAATGGCGGCGACGGTCCAAATGAGCACCCGACTCAAGCATTACTTGATTTATTAACCATTGAGCGTGAATTACACCGTTTTGATCAAAATATTGATGGCATGCATATAGCGCTTGTGGGTGATTTAAAATATGGTCGCACAGTGCATTCTCTATCAAAGCTATTGTGCCATTATAAAAACGTAAAGTTTTCGATGGTCGCGCCTGATGGCCTACAAATGCCAACGAGTATTTTAGATGCCGTAGAAAATGCAGGACACAAAATTGAGCTAGTAAACAAGATGGAAGGTAATTTAGCAGCCGATATTGTTTACCAAACACGTATTCAAGAAGAGCGCTTTCCTTCACAAGAAGAAGCAAATAAATACCGTGGCGGTTTTAGAATTAGCCAATCTATTTACAGCGCTCATTGCAAACCTAACTCTGTGTTAATGCATCCGTTACCACGTGATAGTCGCTTAGAAGCCAACGAGCTTGATAACGACTTAAACAGTAACGACAATTTAGCAATATTCCGCCAAGTACAAAATGGCGTATTAATTCGTATGGCACTGTTTGCTTTAACACTCGGCGTAGAAAATAAAGTCGATAAGTATGAAGTGGACGTACCTTGGTTTAGCCGCAAACGCGACAGCTAAACCCTCTTTAAGTGACAATTTATAGGATTTTTCATGACAATTAGCCAAGACTTATTTGAACGCGCTCAAGCCTCTATTCCAGGTGGCGTAAACTCGCCAGTTCGTGCTTTTAACGGTGTAGGCGGTACGCCGCTATTTATTACAAAAGCAGAAGGCGCGTTTACATTTGATGCCGACGGTAATCGTTACATTGATTATGTTGGCTCTTGGGGGCCTATGATCATGGGCCATAACCACCCTGCAATTAAACAAGCCGTGCACGAAGCAGTAGAAAATGGCCTTAGCTATGGCGCGCCAACTGAAGCCGAAATACTAATGGCTGAAAAAGTAAAAGAGCTGGTTCCATCAATCGAAAAAGTACGCATGGTTAGCTCAGGCACTGAAGCAACAATGAGTGCAATTCGTTTAGCGCGTGGCTTTACCGGCCGCGATAAAATATTAAAATTTGAAGGTTGTTACCACGGCCATGCTGACTCGTTATTAGTTAAGGCAGGCTCTGGTGCACTAACAATGGGCGTACCTAATTCTCCTGGTATTCCTGAGGACTTTGCTAAGCATACACTTACTGTGTCGTTTAATAACCTAGATGAAGTAAAAGCTATTTTTGCAAAATACGCTGACGAAATTGCCTGTATTATTGTAGAGCCAGTAGCCGGTAACATGAACTGCATTCCACCAGTACCTGGCTTTTTAGAAGGTTTGCGTGATGTGTGTGACGAATATAAATCAGTACTTATTTTTGATGAAGTAATGACGGGTTTTCGTGTTGCACTTGGCGGCGCTCAAGCGTATTACAACATTAAACCAGACCTTACGTGTTTAGGTAAAGTCATTGGCGGCGGCATGCCCGTTGGCGCGTTTGGTGGTAAAACCGAAATAATGGATTACATTGCGCCTGTGGGCCCTGTTTACCAAGCGGGTACTCTTTCTGGTAACCCTATTGCGATGGCTGCAGGTTTAAAATCACTTGAGCTATTATGTGAGCCAGGTCTACACGATAAGTTAGAAGCAACGTCTAAAGCAATTTGTGAAGGCTTTGAAGCTGGCGCTAAAAAAGCAGACATTGCATTAACAACTAATTATGCTGGCGGCATGTATGGATTCTTTTTTACTGATGCTGAAAAAGTAACGACATACAAACAAGCTACTGAATGCGACCTAGAGCGCTTCAAACGTTTTTTCCACCTTATGCTTGAAGAAGGTGTGTACCTTGCTCCATCAGCATTTGAAGCTGGTTTTGTATGTGCTGCGCATACTGAGCAAGAAGTAAAAGAAACAATAGCGGCAGCAGAACGCTCGTTTGCTAAACTTTAAGTTAAAATTACTTTTTATATTTTATAAGCGCTTGTTTTTACAGTGTGTAATTAAGACTAAAGATTGAAAAAAGCCCGAAAGGGCTTTTTTTATTTGTAAAGTACTATAAATGAATGATAATTAAGCATAACAAGGTCTATTCACCTTTACCCTAATTACAAAAATACAAGAGAGCCTTATGTCAGGATTACGCCAATTTTCTTTTCCCGCTATCCAGCTAATGGCAAATTTAAAATACAAAACTAAAATCAGCTTAATGTTTGGAATTTTACTCGTTCCTCTCGCACTTAGCTTGTTTTTTTTAGTCTCATTATTAAGTGAAAGTATCGCTGTTTCAAAAATGCAGCAACAAGGTTTAAAAGGCTACAGGTCAATACTCTCAAATCAAATGCAGGGGGAAGCAAATCAAAATATAAAAATAGCTCGCTCACTCGGTTTTGATATAAAAGACGATCAAGCAAATGATGTACTTGAACTTGTTTCTATTCAGTCTAACTTAGCATTAGATAGCCAGTTAGCTAGTGCTTACGTAAACCGCTCTTTAGTCACGCCAATTCCTGCACTTATAATGCAAATAAACTCGACAGCGCAAAGCGCAAATACTGTTTTGGCAAGTAATCGTTTTACGCCAGATACGTTTATAGCACTTTCAAATTTTAGTAAGTCACTTCCTTTATACGAAAAACAACTCGATAAAATACTCAATGTAGCCACCAATGCAGACAAATCAGTAAATAAAGCGCTCATGCCCTCGTTAGATAATTTACACAGTGCTGTTGGCGCATTTAAAAAAGCGATAGATGAAAAACTACTTGAGCCAGACGATATTTTATTAACTCAATCAGAATTTACTAAACTAACAAACAATGTTCACAGCAGTATTAATCAACTTGTTAGTAAGAGTATTCCAACGCTTGAGAGCCTTATTGAAGCAAAACTGCAAACTCAACAGTGGACTCGAAATCTTGTTTTAGCCGCTTCATTGATTAGTTTGTTATTTGCATTTTATTTAATGATTGGTTTTTATTTTGCAGTTGTTGATACCATTAATCGCTTTGCTGATGCAGCGAATAGAGCCGCGAATGGCGACTTAAATGCCACTATCGATTCGAGCACTAATGATGAAATGGGAATTATTGCATCGCGCTACAACGCATTACTTAATGCATTTTCACATTTATTAATTGATGTTAAAGCAAGTACAGAAGAGCTATGCGGCGCAACTAAATCGCTATCACATGCGAGTAGCCAAACAAGCAATGATGTTTCAAAACAGCAAATCCGAGTAAATGCCATTTATAATGCACTCAGCGAAATGGCTCAAAACGCACTTGCAGTTGAAGAGTCAGCCCATCAAGCAACGCTTACCGCGCAAGATGCTGCTGCGCATGTAAAACAAGGTTCAGACAATACAATGGAGCTTGCTAAATATATGCAAGATCTACAAATTGAATTTGCAGAGAGCCAACAAGCGCTCGATAAGCTAGCACAAGATAGCCAAGAAATTAGCAAAGTAAGTAAAGGTATTAGTGAGATAGCCGATCAGACAAACTTGCTTGCACTAAATGCCGCTATTGAAGCTGCACGAGCTGGCGAGCATGGTCGAGGCTTTGCCGTTGTAGCTGATGAAGTAAGAACTCTTGCTCAGCGTACACAAACACAAACACAAGAAATTCATCAAATTATTAGCTCCTTACAACAAGCATCTGACGACACTCAGCAAAAAATGCGTTCAAGTGTTGAAAAAATGGAGCAATCGGTAAAAGCAGCCAATCAAACCAATGAAGTATTGCAAAGCGCAGAGCAAAGTATGGGCGACATTAAACATCAAGGTGAAGTTATTGCAGAGCGTGTTAAACAGCAGTCAAATGCGACAACACAAGCATTAAATGATTCGCAAGAGGTGAGTAATTTAGCAGATCAAACGCTAACATCAGCTCAATCAACGCTGCAAGATGCACAGCAGCTAAGTCGCTTATCTAATGATTTAACCAAATCAATGCAGTTTTTTAAATCTTAATACCAATTCGCTTAATTAAGTGATCTATTTTGAGGGAAGAAAATAGTGTCGATAACAAGGCAAAAATTTCGTTATTTAGTTGTTCTCGGCAATTGCTCCTGCATTGCTCTACCTCCTGCATCCATGCAGTTGTATATCAGAAATTTTTAACGTCAGATTTAACCCCTCAAATTGATTAAGTATTATTACGGATTGGTATAATTACGTTAACTATACTTTAAACAACAAAGCCGCTAAATAAGCGGCTTTGTTGTTTAAAGTAATCTTAAATTAACGAATACATTGTGGTCTTGGCTCAAACTCACTCGCTCTAAGTGGTAGCTGAATCACCTTGCCACATCCTGGTGGTGCCTGCTTACCCGTTTGCTCATTTACAAATGCCCAGCGTATTGATGGCGGACGCGTATCGGCTATTGCTTGTGGATTAAGTGGCTTTAAGTAGCGAATATATGCTTCTAATGCACCTACGCTGCCCGTTAAACCCGTGCTTTTGTTGTCGTCTCGACCAAGCCAAGCTACCGTCACTGTATTTTGATCAAAGCCTGCAAACCAACTATCACGTAAATCGTTACTAGTGCCAGTTTTGCCTGCAAGTTGGATTGATGGGAAGTGTAAATTTAAGCGTTTAGCAGTGCCGTCTTTCGTTACGCGTTTCATCGCGTATTTAGTCATATACATTGCAGATTTATCAAAACGAGGCTCTGCATTTACTTTATGCTTATAAAGTACTTTACCAACCGAGTCGGTTAATGCCGAAATTGCAGTAAGCTTTTTATATTCGCCATCTGCAGCAATTGTCGTATAAAGCTGAGCAACTTCAAAACTCGACATTTCAACAGCCCCTAAAAGCAACGATGGGTATTCGTTTATCGCCCCTTTAGCGCCTAATCCTTTTAGTGTATTCGCGACTTTATCAACACCTACATCGAGGCCTAAATTAACCGCTGGAATATTAATACTGTTACTAAATGCTTTATAAAGAGGTATTGCACCACGGTATTGATGATCAAAATTTTCTGGTTGCCACACTTTTCCCTGCTCATTTGTAACCTGTACTGGCGAGTCATCAAGCAAAGTAGCTAAATTATAATGTGGTAATTGCAGTGCGGTTAAATACACAGCAGGTTTTACCAGCGAGCCAATATTACGTTTTGTATCTAAAACACGGTTAAATCCTGAATAACGAACATCGCGCCCTGCAACAAGTGCAGATACACCGCCCTTTTCTACATTAACAGAGATCATGGCTGCTTCTAGTTTTTCGGTTCTAGGACGATTTTCCAGGTACGGTAAGCTCTTTTCAATAGACTCTTCCATTGCTGTTTGCTTTTGCAAATCAAAATAAGTAAATACTCTTACGCCTGCATCAAGTGTTTGCTGATCTGGCAATAATTCATTTAATTCTCTGTTTACTAACTCTAAATAGCCTGGATATGATTTTTGTAAACTCGCTTTCATTGGCGCAATATCAATTGGGCGATTAAGCGATGCACGGTACTCTTTTGTGCTAAGTAGCTTGTTTTCAACCATAAGGCGAAGCACTAAGTCTCGGCGCTCCATTGTGCGCTCTTTATAGCGACGTGGATTGTAATAAGATGGACCTTTAACCATTGCCACCAGCAAAGCAATTTGATCGTACTCAAGCTCATCTACCGGCTTTGAAAAGTAAAAGTCAGCAGCAAGCCCCATACCGTGCACACCTTGGTTGTATGACTGCCCTAGGTATACTTCATTTAAGTAAGCTTCCAATATTTGATCTTTTGAATAACGATAATCTAAAATAAGGGCAATAAAGGCCTCATTTATTTTTCGTACTAAAGAACGCTCACGTGTTAGGTAAATATTTTTAGCTAACTGTTGAGTAAGCGTACTGCCACCTTGAACGGTGCGCCCCGCTTTAATATTAGAATAAAGCGCGCGTAAAATAGAAAACACTGATACACCATGATGTTCGTAAAAATCACGGTCTTCAACCACCAATAGCGTATCTTTTAGCATTGCTGGAAACTTATCTAGTGGTACAAATTCTCTATCTTGTTTAGAGTCATTACCAATACGCGCTATTTGCACAGGCTCTAGACGAGCTGAATTTAAACGCCTACCAAACTTATCTTTAATGGTCGCAACTTTTTGCCCTGCAAAGCGAAGTTCAATAATATGTGATTCTTCAAGGCCATCATAAAATTCAAAATCACGACGATAAATCTTGATGCTATCTGCTGTTTTAACAAACTGTCCTGTGCGGCTTAATCTATTAACCGATGAATAATTTAAACGCTCTAGCTCAAACACTACTTCCTGGCTTGATAAAAATTGCCCCGGATAAAACTCCATAGAACGAGCATACACTTGCGCTGGAAGTTGCCATTTATTACCTTCAAATATACGCGTTGTTTTTGAATCTAAATAAATGAAGTACATTGCCATTGCAATAAAAACAGCCAAGCTTAGTTTCCAAAACACTGACCATGTTTTTCTCATAAAAGAGCGTTTAACAGTGGTTTCCACTGTTTTTTTACTGCCCTTTGAGGTGCTTTTCTTTGTCTTGCTTGACGATTTACTTGCACGTTTAACTGCAGGTTTACTGGTAGGTGTTTTTTTATTATCGGCCATTTAAGTGTAATTTATTCCAAGGGTTATTCACGAGTGTGAGCTTAGCATATTGGATATATCCTAACATCCGAAAAGTTAACCCCCCCTGAAACAAAAAAAGCCCTACCGAAGTAGGGCTTTGTGTAAACACACTATTATTTAAATAAACTATTAGCTATTTCGAACAGAAACAAACTCTGGGTAGGCTTCAATACCACAATCGTGTTGATCCATACCGTTTAGTTCTTCTTCTTCGGTTACTCGTATACCCATTGTTTTGTTAAGCACAGTCCAAACAATAAATGATGCTACAAATACAAAGGCAAGAATACATACTAGACCCGTTAACTGATTAACAAAGCTTGCGTCACCATTGGTTAGCGGTACTAACATAATACCTAATGCGCCACACGTACCATGAACAGAGATAGCACCCACTGGATCGTCAATCTTAACTTTATCAAGTGCTATGATACTAAATATAACAAGTGCACCACCAAGTAGACCAAGTAGACATGCCATTAATGGTGATGGAGATAGAGGGTCTGCTGTTATAACAACTAAGCCAGCTAATGCACCATTTAAGACCATTGTTAAATCTGATTTACCCCAAAGTACTTTACATACAAACAGTGCTGCAATAGCACCCATTGCAGCTGCTGCATTGGTGTTAAGTAATATTTGGCCTACTGCAGTTGCGTTTTCTTTATCCGAAAGTAGTAATTGAGAACCACCGTTAAAGCCAAACCAACCCATCCATAAAATAAATGTACCTAGTGTAGCAAGTGGTAAGTTTGAACCTGGAATTGGGTATATTTCACCATTCTTACCATATTTACCTTTACGAGCACCTAGGATTAATACACCAGCTAGTGCAGCTGCTGCACCTGCGCCATGCACAATTGCAGAACCTGCAAAATCAACAAAGCCCATTTCAGATAAGAAACCACCACCCCATGTCCAGTAACCTTCAATAGGGTAAATAAAACCAGTTAGTACTACAGCAAAACCTAGGAAAGCCCACAGTTTCATACGCTCAGCAACAGCACCCGATACAATCGACATAGCGGTTGCAACAAATACTACTTGGAAGAAAAAGTCAGATTCTAAAGAATGGTCAGCATCGGCAGCTTGTGTACCAATTAAAGCGCCTATTGAAGGAATAAAACCACCTTCGGCATTGTCTACATACATAATGTTGTAGCCAACTAATAAAAACATCGTACATGCAATTGAATATAGCGCGACATTTTTAGTTAAAATTTCAGCTGTGTTTTTAGAGCGAACTAAGCCCGCCTCTAACATGGCAAAACCTGCTGCCATCCACATTACTAATATACCTGATATTAAAAAATAGAAGGTATCGAGTGAAAACTTTAGTTCTATTATTGTATTTTCCATGAGACCCCCTTAAATTGCTTCTTCGTCAAGTTCGCCAGTACGGATACGAACAATTTGATCCAAGTCGTACACGAAAATTTTACCGTCACCAATTTTACCTGTTGATGCAATTTTAGTGATTGCTTCAACAACGCGTTGACAATTTTCAGTACGCGTTGCAATTTCAAGTTTGATCTTAGGAATAAAATCTACTTGGTATTCTGCACCACGATATAACTCAGTATGACCTCGTTGACGTCCAAAACCTTTAACATCAACTACTGTCATCCCCTCAATTCCTAAATCAGCGAGTGCTTCACGCACGTCGTCTAATTTAAATGGTTTTATGATTGCACTAATCATTTTCATAGCGGCCCCCTCGGACTCTTTATTGTTATCCTATTGGGTTAAACAATCCAACCTTTGTGCCACTATTTTATATCAATTAAAAACAGCCACTTAGTAAAAAACACAAACTCAAGATCAAAAAAAACGCACCAATTAGGTGCGTTAATTTAACAAGTCAGCTACATTGGTGCGTGCTATATCTCTATATATTTATCACGTACCTAGTTTTGTTTAAGAAGGGTTATACCACGCAGTTTCTGCCTTGGTTTTTAGCTTCGTATAATGCTTTGTCAGCAACACGCATAGCCTGCGTTAGACTAGTGTCTTGAAAGTCAGCCAAGCCTATACTAGTGGTAATTTTAATTGATTTATCGCTAATAGAAAAATCGTAACTAGCCATCTTTTTCCTAAATGCTTCAAAGTATTCACGACCGCGTTCTAGCTCTATTTCAGGTAATATTATGGCAAACTCTTCTCCGCCAACCCGTGCAACCGTAAACTTTGAAAACGTAGATCGTATTAATGAACCAACCTGCTTTAAAGCCTGATCGCCGCCTTCATGGCCTAATGTATCGTTAATGTTTTTGAAAAAATCGATATCAAGCAATGCCAAAGTATTTTTCTGGTTTTTACTTTTAAGGAGCTTTTCTGCATATTGATAAAAGTAGCGTCGGTTATGAAGCCCTGTTAAGTGATCCCTATGTGCGCTTTCTTTAATATCTGAAATTAACGACAGTTGCTCCATTGTTTGAAGTACTCGACAATGAAACTCTTCATTCATAAATGGCTTTGTTAAAAAGTCATTGGCGCCGTATTTAATAAATCGTGCTGATAGGCCATGCTTTCCCGCGCCCGATAAGCCAATAATTGCTAAGTCGTCTCGGCCTCTAAAATTACGTACCGCTTTGACAAGTTCAAAGCCATCCATAGAGGGCATAGCGTAGTCGGTCATAAGTAGCTTTATATCAGGATTAGCTTTTAATATTTCGAGTGCTTGTTGTCCATCGTGGGCATCTGTTACATCAAACAATTGCTTTTCTAGCATTTGCTTCATTAACGAGCGACTTAGTAATGAGTCATCTGCTATTAGTGCTTTACAGCCTTGATTTCTGAGTAATTGCGCAACGAGCTTAACGGCATAATGGTAAGAATCGCGATTATCTTTAATAACATAATCAACTACGCCCAATTCAAGCATTTGTTGGCGCTTGTACTCATCTATTTTTGAGGTTAAAACAACCGTAGGAATTTTTTTAGATAAAGTATATTTTGCAACTTCACCGTGCGGAGCATCTGGCAAAGTTAAATCAACTAACGCAAGCGTATAATCGTGCTTTTCTACGAACGTAGCGCATTCTGCTAAAGACCAAGCAAAATCAATTACTACATCAAGGTATTGTGCAGTTAAGTGGCGAAGCACCTGCTGCACTACTTTACTGTCTTCAACCACTAATACTCTTTGCATAAAGCTTCTCTTTACCTTTAATTAATTTTGTAACAAAACGACAAATACAACGCTATTACTGCAATAGCATTAGTCATAAACATCCGGTGTAGAGTGCACTTATGTGCTTGAAAGCGTAATCCATTAGATTTTTTTGGTGATAGCTTGTATATAAAATCAATACAAGTAGGCCCGCAATATACCTGAATTCTGTGATTAACTAAATAAAGAAACCAAATCCTAAATAACTATAAAAGTGGTTAGCACGCGTCTCTAAGCGCATTAATACCTTACTTAACTAGTATTATCGGCCACTAGTCTCAATACTTTTGTTATTTAACTCATTAATGTCTTTAATGGTGTATCAACAATAATAAGGACACCTAATGAAGCTTAGTCGTATTATCAGTTTACCGATAACCGTTATTGCATTAATAATCAGTACAAGCACGCTTGCCGATAACCAACGTCGTATTGATGTAGACAGCAAAGTTGTTACTCAACATAAAGCTAAAATCAACGGTCAACGCTTTAATTACACCGTTGCCACAGGCACACAACCTGTATGGGATGATAAAGGCGACGCGGTTGCGACATTGCAATACACCTACTACACACGCGACAAAGTTGACGACAGGACAACTCGCCCATTACTTATTTCATTTAATGGCGGGCCAGGCTCGGCTTCTGTATGGATGCACCTTGCTTATACTGGTCCTCGCGTATTAAAAATTGATGACGAAGGCTATCCAATTCAACCTTATGGCGTAAAAGACAACCCATATTCTGTACTTGATATTGCCGATATTGTTTACGTAAACCCTGTAAATACAGGCTACTCTCGCGTACTTGAAAACGAAAAAGGCGAACTTCCTTCTAAAGCAAAACAAAAAGAGCTATTTTTTGGTGTTAATGCCGATATTAAGTACCTTGCTGAGTGGTTAAATACTTTTGTAAATAGGGCTGAGCGCTGGCGATCGCCTAAATTTTTAATTGGTGAAAGCTACGGTACAACACGTGTATCGGGCCTAGCTCATGAGCTTCAAAATAGTCAATGGATGTACATAAACGGTGTTGTTCTCGTATCACCTACTGATATTGGTATTAAGCGCGACGGCCCGATTAAAGCAGCTAACCGCCTACCTTACTTTGCAGCAACTGCTTGGTATCACAAAGCACTTAAAGCCGATTTACAAGCTAAAGATCTAGATGAGTTATTACCTGAAGTTGAAGAGTTTACTGTAAACGAATTAATCCCAGCGCTTGCCAAGGGTGGCTTTATTAATGCTGAAGAAAAACGTCGAATTATTACAAAAATGGCACACTACGCTGGCTTATCAGAAAAGTTTGTTGAACAAAATAACTTGGATATTCCAACTCAATTTTTCTGGAAAGAGCTACTACGTGAGCGTGGTCAAACTGTGGGTCGCTTAGATTCTCGTTATTTAGGAATAGATAAACGAGGCGCGGGTGAATCCCCAGACTACTGGGCTGAACTTACCTCTTGGTTACACTCTTTCACTCCTGCAATTAATCACTACTTACGTGAAGAGCTAAACTATAAAACAGATGTAAAATATAATTTATTTGGTAATGTTCACCCATGGGATAGAACCGGTAATAATACGGGCGAAAATCTACGTTTAGCAATGGCGCAAAACCCTTACTTAAACGTGATGATTCAATCAGGATACTTTGATGGTGCAACCAATTACTTTGACGCTAAATATACGTTATGGCAATTAGACCCAAGCGGTAAAATGAAAGACCGTTTGAGCTTTAAAGGCTACAGAAGTGGGCATATGATGTACCTTCGCCACGCTGACTTAGAAAGCTCTAATAACGATTTACGTGACTTTATACAGGACGCTTTACCTAAGAAAGGGGAAGCGGCTAAATACTAAAATATTTTAAACATAAAATGGCTCTTTATGAGCCATTTTTTATGTGCGTTTTTCATATCGTAAACAATAGCTTTTAAGTTGCGTTACTACATCGTTGAAGCAGGTCTCGAGACTTTGCATTTCATTGTTATCAATAGATTCATTTTCTGTATACGTTTCGATCTGCTGGCATATATCAGCCAGTTTAATAGCCCCTACCGATTTTGACGACGACTTTAAGGCATGGGCCTGAAAAGCCAAATCAACATAATTTTTACTCTTAGCATACGCATTAGCTAATTTAATTTGCTCCCCTGCCGTTTGTAAAAACGCATTAAACACCATGCAGTGCACAGTAGGATCATCACCAAGCATTGCTTTTAATAACGTGATATCTAGTTGATCAAAACTATCTGAAGCTATATTTTCACCATCAGATTTTTCTGATCGCGTGTTGACCACTGTTTGAGAGTGCTCCATCAATAACGACTTTAATTTAACAAGCTCAATGGGCTTGGTTAAAAAGCCGTTCATTCCACAATCATAACAATTATCTATATTGTTTTTGGTAATGTTGGCCGTAATTGCAATTATAATAAGTTTATCAAAATGAGTGTTTTCGCGTATTTTTTTGGCTAACCCTAACCCATCGAGTAAAGGCATTTGAATGTCGGTTAGTAAAATATCGAAGTGTTTATTTTGCAGAGTTTCCCAGGCTTGTTCCCCATTACTTACAAAAGTAGAACACACTCCAAGCATGGTTAATTGCTGCCTTAATACTTGCTGATTTGTAACCTGATCCTCTGCTACTAAAACCTCAAGCGTAGGAAGAGTTACTGTATCTAAACTTTGAAGTGTTATTTGAGGAGATTGCACTTGTGCTGGCAAATCAGTTTGATCAAAGCTGTTAAAGTTTAGTGTAAAACAAGAACCTTTGTGCTGCTCACTTTGCGCGCTTAAAGAACCCTGCATACGCTCTACCAGCTGCTTAGTTATCACTAAACCAATACCGGTTCCATTTACTTTACTGGTTTCAGCTCCTAAGCGGTCAAAAGGTTTAAATAAGCGAGAAATGTCATCAGGAGCAAATCCACATCCGGTATCTATTACATCTATTTCGCATTGTTTATTACTTAACACCCGGCAATTTATATTAATGCTGCCATTTGGTTTGTTGTATTTAATCGCATTTGAAAGCAAGTTAAGCATCACTTGTTTAAAGCGGCGCTGATCAATGTAAATACTCAACCCTTCTAAGGAATCGAAACCTTGGGTATACAGTGTTATTGATTGCCCTTTAATAAGCTCAGTGACGAGCTCTACTGACTCCTCTAATATGCTTTTAATAGGCACATAAGAAAAACTAAACTGCATATTACCCGACTCAATAGCCGTTAAATCAAGTACATCGTCTATAAGTAATAGTAAATGTTCTCCAGCTTGATAAATGCTTTTCGCGTTTTCTTTTTGTACTTTATTAGCACTCTCATCATATCCATACAGCTGGGCTAAGCCTAAAATTGCATTTAATGGGGTTCTCAATTCGTGGCTCATACTGGCCATAAAATCTGACTTTGCTTTACTTGCAGACTCGGCTTGAATTCGTAATACATTTAATTTTTGATGGTTATTAGCAACCTCATCAACCATGTTATTAAATGCACTTATTACACTGCCTACTTCATTTTGTTGTTGTTTATCTATATGGCAATCAAAGTCACCTTTGGCTAAACGTGAAAACCCCTGCTTTAAAGTCCTTAAAGGCGACGTAACCCTGTAATCCACCAGCCAAGCTAAACCTATAAAAACGATAACTAAAATAATAAATTGTATATATATTAAGGTGTAATGAAGTTTTGAAGATTCGTTTATTTCATTCGTAAAATTAACAACCAAGCTAATATTAGCCAGCGGTTTATCTAAAAACACCACCTGCTGAGATAACAACATGTCGCCGTTTTCATTTGCTCCAACCCAGTTTTCAAGCGGGTATAATTGGTTATTTGAATCCACATCAACAATTTTAATACTTTTCCAATTAGGGCGAGTTTGGAGTTGGCTGTCTATTTCTTCATACAGCTCTGCATACTGCCTAGTTAACAACGGAGTCGTTATAGAAGTCGATAACTGCGCTAAAGAACGCTGAGCAGCCTTTGAAAGCCCATCGTTTACCCAACGCGCTTGCTCAGGTAAGGCGTAAAACATAAAAAGACAGGCCATAAGCAAGCCACAAAGCAATACAACAATAAAGCTTTGCGCCCTTAGACTACGAAACCCTCTAATTTTCAACATAAAATGAGCGCAAGCCCCACTGAGTTAACTGCTGATACTCTGCTAAAGTTGCAATACTAGGTTTAATAATTGGGATACCTGCAAGTAAATGTTTATGCTCTGGGCTTTGCCCAATATCTAAAATAGCTTGTTGCACTTTTAACTGTATTGCAGGGTCAACCCTTGGGTGGACTACAATTGGATGGCGACTAATTTCACGCGTTTTATAAAGAATTTTAAGCTTATTTTGCAAGCTTTCTGGTTGTTGTTTAAATGTGCCCATTACACCACCGCCCGCCATTGTTGAATGCAGTGCTACATTTAAATATACCGAAGGGTGGGTTTGAACATATACAGGCTTTATTGTTAGCCCATATAACAATGCTAAGTCGGCTCTCATTAATAATGACGCACCTAATGCATTAGGTGCAGGGAATGCTATTTCGGCGCCCTCTAGTTGGCTTAAATTATCAATATTACTGTCTTTGTTTACGAGCAAAATACCTTGCAGCTTTCGCCCTGCATCTTTTATTAGTGGCAAATATCCCTGCTTTTCATATGCTACAACACTGTGCCATGGATTCATGTATGCAAAGTCGTATTCGCCATTAGCAAAGGCTTTTTCAAATACCGGAATAGACTCAACTGTAATTAGCTTTATTGATACCCCTGTTTGCTTACTTACTTGCTTTAACAAAGGTTGCCAAATAGCATTTAGCTTTTGCGGCTCATATTGCGGCACTACACCAAAAGTATATTCTTGAGCCAATAAGAGTGAGCTGTGCATCAAACATAATATAGCCACTAAATACTTCATCAATTCTCCAAATAATAGCGTGTCATTATTGCTTAAGCGTAGTTAAAGACTACTCAACACACCATAAAATTATTATATATTCGATATTTAGCACTGACCTACTTTGATTACAGGTAGTTTTGGAGTGTATTTTTATGTGTGAGCATATGATGTAAATTAATAAAGATGTCGTAAGTACTTTTTAGGCCGGCTTTATTGATTACAGGTAGTTTTGGAGTATATTTTTATGTGTGAGCATATGATGTAAATTAATAAAGATGTCGTAAGTACTTTTTAGGCCGGCTTTATTGATTAGCCAAGTAGGGATTGATCCATGAGGCAAAGCTGGTTGGTATTTCGCTCATCTGCGCTTTTACTTCAAAAATATTATCACTGTGGCTTTGATAATACACACTTACGCCATTTTTGTTTTTATACAAATGCCATGTTGGCTCAGCGTAAGTGTTAAAAATAACGAGTTAAAAAATAACGGATAAGCACTTTTGTAACTGAATTTCATTACAAAAGTGCATCATTTATTTTTGCCAGTAAGGTTCTATGTCAAATGAAGCAAGGCGACTTTGCTCCATCGCACTCACCAAATATTCAGACTTTTGTTCAAGCCATGACTGGATTTTAGCAAGCTGTTCGTCTTCTTGCCCAGCACATAACTGCTTTAAATACTCAAGCGTACTTAACTCATAAATACCATGAGAAATATCAAGCCAAGGCAATCTAAACTCTAGGCGTTCCTCTTTATCAAATAACGATCCTAAGCAGTTACCGCTCAGTAAACTATTTTCAAGTTGAGTGCGCAGGTTTAAATACGAAGCGACATCGAGTGTTTGTTCTTTAGGGAGTAATTCGTGCAGATTTTTCCAGTCTTTATTAAAAAGCCTACTCGCAATGGACGACACGTTTTGCTCAGCCGCTTGAAGCTCTATTTGCCCCCAATCTTTACGCCACTGTTTATCAATTAACCACGTAGTTAACGACAGTAATAAACGATTATAACGCGCGCTATGAAACAGTGCATTTATATCGTCAATGCTTGGCTGTAACTCTTTTAAATCACCAATGACTTGAGTAAGTGCTGGAGCAGCATTAATTTTTTTATAAAAAGCATGGCGTTTAGACGTGTACGTTTTTAATTGAATCGCGTTTTCTACCCACGCTAATTCGCTTAATAACCATTTAAGCTCTGTACGTAAATGTTCTGTACTTTCTTTGGATACTATATCGTCGTACAGCCAAAAAGTATGGCGTATTAGGCTAATGCCGTCAGTTACGCGTTTAAGCGTTTTTAAACTTGGCTTATCGAAATAGCATTGCTCATGCTTTTGCACAAAGCGAATGCCAAAGTTCATGGCTTCAACTAAAGCACGCTCTTGGGTAGTCGACTTTGGTAATTGAACAAAACCAATAGATTTGCTTGGTATTAAAGGTTTTTCATCTGCAAGGCGATAACCACGCGCGGCCTTAGAGTATAATCCTAAACGGATACAGTTCTGGCTAACCAGTACATCTGCAAACGCAAACAACTCATTACGACTGCCCTCAACAAGCTCAATTTCAAGCTCGCTAATAATTTCAATTTTACCCGAAGCCGCAATTTCACCTTTATCGAGTACAACTTCAATTTTAGCGCCACTTTCGGTTTCAATTAACCAAGTACGACGAATAAAGTTAGTACTAAATATTGGATACAAGTTTTTTGAGATTGCGCTTATTTGCATGCCATGAGGCCAAATATCAGCATCAAACGCCATTAAATTAGGGCGACTTGATTCAATTGGTAAATTGTACTCTGGACGTTGGTGTAAACCACCTACAACTTCACCTGCAAGCTTTATAGTTTGCTCGCATTCGCTGTCAGAACAGCGAGTTCTAAAGCCTATGTCAAGCGCTCTAAGCTCTCGGCTTGGCGTGTCGTAGTATGCATTTTGTAAGCTGCGTGACGGTTTATTCTTCACCGTTTTTGCAAATTGAGTAATTAACGAGGGGATCAGTGGAATAACGGCATCTGATACCAAAAATTTCAGTTCTATCTCAGTATCCATTCGGTTTGCGGATTACCTTTAAAATAAATAAGTGCTCAAAATAAACAAAGCACACTAACAATGCAAATTTTTTAGCCTTATTTTAGTGCCTGTTGACCTTTGTGGATTAAAATTCGTTCTATCTAGAGGCAATTTAATCGCGGGGCGAGGTTTGTAACCTAGTGGGCTAGGTAACTGCTACTGGGTTACAATATCAGTCTTGCTATTGAGCTATTTAATCCATACTATCTAACTACTTATGTGAAATGAAAATCACGTTCATAACGGACGCAGTTAGATCAACA
The DNA here is from genome assembly GCF_015864285.1 of Pseudoalteromonas sp. NZS100_1. Classification (NCBI taxonomy): domain Bacteria; kingdom Pseudomonadati; phylum Pseudomonadota; class Gammaproteobacteria; order Alteromonadales; family Pseudoalteromonadaceae; genus Pseudoalteromonas; species Pseudoalteromonas sp. NZS100_1. The sequence continues at coordinate 807 of NZ_JADYXN010000029.1, read as the reverse complement.
AGGTAGATAAATGCTAAAACATTGTTTATTAGGGCTACTTTTAACAGCCACCACATTTATGAGTTATGCAGAAGAAGCAAAACCTGCAAATTCAACTAATGCAAACACCGCTTATATTATCGATAATTTATATACTTTTATGCGCTCTGGTGCGAGTAAGAATTATCGACTACTCGGCTCTGTAGATGCTGGAACAAAGTTAACCTTGTTATCTGCTGAAGAAAACGGCTTTATAAAAATTAAAGATGATAAAGACCGCGAAGGTTGGATAGAAACTAAGTTTGTTACCAAAACGGCAGGCTTACACCAACAGTACAAAACACTAAGTAGCGAAATGAGTACTATGCAAGAAAACCTGCGCCAAGCTCAAATAGAACTTCCGCAGCTACAAGAGCAAAACCAAACTTTAACTGATCAAAACCTGCAGTTATCGGCCCAAATTACTAAGCTTAAAACAACGCTAGAGCAAGAGCGCACCCAAAAAGAAGCTGCTAGCTCAAAAGAGAAACGTCAGCTACTTACTTACGGTGGTGCTATTGCGTTTTTAGGCCTGTTTTTAGGTATTATATTAACGATAGTGTTGTCACGTCGTAAACGCTATGAAGGTTGGGCATAACCCTCCTTTCTATTGAATACAAAAAAGCCGCTTTATAGCTGTCTCTTATACACAAATCCCTGCTAAGAAATTAGCGGGGATTTTTTTGAACTAAATCTCAATGTCATGATCAGATCTTCAAATCTTGTTTGAGGGCACATTATGATTAACGAACATACTCATTGGGCAAAACAACAATTCGGTAAATCGGA
>NZ_JADYXN010000288.1:0-545 GCF_015864285.1 Pseudoalteromonas sp. NZS100_1 | reverse complement strand
ATCGTTTCATGATGCCCGCCGCAATCGGTTCGCTCGGCCTTGGCATCATGGCCGGCGCGCTGACCATGGATCATGGCTGGCAGGAAAGCGCCTACACGCTGCTCGGCGTTGCGATTCTCGCCCTCGGTCACGATCTCAACCACCGCGCCAGCCACTGACCGCCGGCGATTATCGGGGGCGGCTCCTCCCGCATCGATGACCACGAAAAAGGGGGCCTTTCGGCCCCCTTCGTCTTTCCGTCCTGTCCGCCCGATCAGGCGTCCTTGCGCTCGACGCGATGCTCGCCCTTGACCCAGCGCACGGTGCCGGTGCTGGCGCGCATCACCACGCTCTCGGTGGTCAGCTTGTCGCCCGGCAGATGCTTGACGCCCGCCAGCAGCGATCCGTCGGTCACGCCGGTCGCGGCAAAGATGCAGTCGCCCTTGGCTAGTTCCTTGAGGTCATAGACCTTGTCCAGGTCGGTGATGCCCCACTTGTAGGCGCGCTGCTTCTCGTCATCGTTGCGGAACAGCAGGCGGCCCTTGAACTGGCCCCCCACGCAACGC
>NZ_JADYXN010000287.1:0-545 GCF_015864285.1 Pseudoalteromonas sp. NZS100_1 | reverse complement strand
ATGCTGGTCTTGGCGGCAACGCCCTGCGGCTGGATCAGCGGGCCGTCGAGGCGCTCGCCGGGCGACAGCCGCTGGAGGATGGCGCGGGCCTGTTCCTGGCGCCCCTGCCGGACGAGGAAGCCGGCCGATTCCGGCAGGCCGCGCAGAACGAGCGGTAGGAGGGCGAGCGGCACGGCGGCGGCAAAGAACATCGCCTGCCAGCCGAACAGCGGCAGCAGCCAGATGCCCAGGCCCGCCGCCGCCATGCCACCCACGGCATAGCCGCTGAACATCAGCGCGACGAGCGTGCTGCGCATCCGCTTGGGCGCATATTCATTGGTCAGTGCGACTGCATTGGGCATCAGCCCGCCGCAGCCGAGGCCGGCGAGAAAGCGCAGCACGCCGAATATGGTCGGGGTCGTGGCGAAGCCGTTGATGAAGGTGGCGGCGCTGAACAGCGCGAAGCAGATGGTGATGCAGGTCTTGCGCCCGATCCGGTCGATCAGCGCCATGCCGACAAGTGTGAACACCAGATTGGCGATGCCGATCAGCACCGCCTGGCGGTC
>NZ_JADYXN010000286.1:0-546 GCF_015864285.1 Pseudoalteromonas sp. NZS100_1 | reverse complement strand
GTCCAGCAAGGCCGCCGCGCCAATATAATCGCTGACCTGACCTGCGGTCATGAAGAAGCTGATCGGCCGACCATTGGTATCCGTCACGGCATGAAGCTTGGTGTTCATGCCGCCTTTCGTGCGGCCAATCAGGCGGCCCGCATCCCCTTTTTTACCGCAAGGCTCGATGCCGTGCGGTGCGCTTTGAGATAGGTCGCGTCGATCATCACCGTCTTGCGTTCGGATGCCTGGGGCGCAGCCAGACCTTCCATTATCCGCAGGAATACGCCTTTATCGCCCCACCGCTTCCAACGATTGTACAGCGTCTTGTGTGGCCCATAGTCTTTCGGTGCATCGCGCCAGCGCAGACCGTTCCTGATGACGAAGATGATCCCGCTGATCACCCGCCGGTCATCAACCCGCGCAACCCCGTGCGATAATGGAAAATAGGGCTCGATCCGGCGCATCTGCGCCTCGGTAAGCAAAAACAGATCATTCATGGCGATGCCTCCCAGCACCGCCATTGAATCAATCACTCAACATATCCGCAAGAATTTAATGGGTCCT
>NZ_JADYXN010000285.1:0-546 GCF_015864285.1 Pseudoalteromonas sp. NZS100_1 | reverse complement strand
GGCGATGCGGATGGCCTTCGACGCCAGCATCGGTTCGATGATCCGCTGGATGCGATAGGCGCGCGGCGAGCCGACCGTGATATTGAACAGGCTGTTCGCGATCACGTCGGCGATCTGGACCCCGTCGCTGCGCTTGCTATCGGCCAGCGACGCGCGGCCCCATTGGCCCAGCCCGGCCTGTATCTCTTCCCGCACATGCGAAAGAATCTTCGGATCATAGCGCCCGTCGTCGATCACGACGTCGGTACAGACCCCGCCGGTTTCGGGCAGCCAGCGACCGACCGCGCTGTTGAGCAAGGCGCCATAGAGCGCAAGGTCGCTGGGCAGCGTGCCGCCCGGATTTTGCGCGAGCTTGTCGCGCTCGGCGACGGCTACCCACGCGCGGCCGCCGGCGCGATCGAAAAGCTCGAGCAGATAGGCGCGCTCGACGATACTGATCCGGCTGCCCTTCAGCTCGCCGCGCAGTCCGGTCACGCTGCGAAAGCGCGCGTGGATGTCGGCGGCCGCCTTGGGGGTCAGCATCACCGCCGAAAAGGTCATCGCCCC
>NZ_JADYXN010000284.1:0-547 GCF_015864285.1 Pseudoalteromonas sp. NZS100_1 | reverse complement strand
GGCCGACAAGTTCAAGCCTTCGGCCTCGCTGATGGTCAGTGACCGCTGGGACACCGGCATCGGTGAAATCGGTATCCTCGCCAGCGTCTCCTTCCAGAAGACCGCCTTCCGTCAGGACACGATCTCGACCGAGCCCTTCTACACGCTCGATCCGACCAACGCGACTGACGCCGAAGTGCTGGCGAGCCTGGGCCGCACCGGCCAGACCACGACCCTGCCGCATGGTACCGGTATCGGCGAAGTCTATGGCGATCGTCGTCGCCTCGGCACCGATGTCGCGCTCCAGTGGCGCCCCAGCGACACGCTGGAACTGACTGCCGAAGTCTTCCGTTCGGACTATAAGTTCCGTTTCGACGACTATAGCTTCTTCGCCTACAGCTCGGGCAGCGCGATCATCCCGCAGCCCGGCGCGGCCTTCACCTATGCCGACAACGGCGATTTCGAGAGCGGCACCTTCATCGACGTGCCGGTCGGCAACAACACCAGCGCCCAGACCCGTCATTCGACCACGACGGATTATTCGCTGAACCTGAAGTGGAAGCCGGTC
>NZ_JADYXN010000283.1:0-547 GCF_015864285.1 Pseudoalteromonas sp. NZS100_1 | reverse complement strand
AGATCGTTTCGGGCCTCGTCCTGCGCCAGCGCCGCATAAACCGCCGGCATCGGCGGTCGGTCCATGATGGCGAGCGTCTGCGGCAGCCGGAATGCCGTGCGCCGTTGTCGTGTGCGATGGGCGATCCCGCGGCGGGCAGCCTGGGTTCGCGCATCCACCCGATAGCGGATCGGGCCGCACTGCATGAAGATGATCGGCTGATGCCCATCCTTGCGCGCAACCGTGGCGGAGAGGCCGAGCACGAACCTGGCCTTGGCGCGCCGGGCTACAAGTTCGAAGCTCGCCGCGGACAGGTGATGGCATTCATCGACGATGAGGTGACCGTAGTCGCCAACCAGATCCGAGACCTCGCCGCGCCTTACGAGGCTCTGTATCAGCGCTACGTCGATCACGCCTGTAGGCTTCCGCTTGCCACCGCCGATCGTGCCGATCAGCTTCGGATCGATATCAAGGAACGTTCGCAACCGTTCGACCCATTGGCTGAGCAACTCCTTGCGATGGACGAGCACGAGTGCATTGACATGCCGTTTTGCGATGAGGTGTGCGG
>NZ_JADYXN010000282.1:0-549 GCF_015864285.1 Pseudoalteromonas sp. NZS100_1 | reverse complement strand
CATGACCCTGCCGGGCAGCGCGATCCTCTACAGCAACAACGGCCCCAGCGTCGCCGTGGTGGGTGCGGACAATCGCATCACCATGAAGCCGGTCGCCATCGCCCGTGACGAGGGCGCCACGGTACAGATCGCCAGCGGCCTCGGCCCCAATGACCGGATCGTCGACACCCCGCCCGATGCGATCCGCACCGGCGACACCGTGAAGGTGCAGGCGTCGGCGCCCGCCGGCGGAAAGGGCGCGACGCATGCGCGCTGACCGCCGGATCGGCGGCGCGGGCGTGACATTGGCGGCGGTCTTGCTGGCCGGCTGCTCGATGGCGCCGGCCTATCAGCCGCCCCAGACCAGCGCCCCCGCCGAGTATAAGGAAGTGGCGGGCTGGACCGCGGCCCAGCCGGCCGACGCGACGCCGCGCGGCAACTGGTGGGAGGCGTTCAACGATCCCGTCCTCAATGACCTGGAAACCCGCGCCGAGCAGGCCAGCCCGACTTTGGCTGCTGCGCTGGCCCGCTATGACCAGGCGCGCGCCGCCGCGCGGGTGGAAAATGCCG
>NZ_JADYXN010000281.1:0-549 GCF_015864285.1 Pseudoalteromonas sp. NZS100_1 | reverse complement strand
GTCGGTCGCCGTCGCACGCGGCTTCATCATGGAATGGAAACGTTCTTCCAGCGGCTTCATGATATGGTCATTTCTGCCCGGTTCGGGGCGGGGGAATGTCAGTTGCGGGAGCCGTTGAGAGCGGCAACCGAGCGCTGATAGGCGGCGTGTTCCTTGGCCTTGGCATCTGCCATTGCTGCATCGGAGATGAGGCTGTCGCGCGGTTTGACGGCCATGGCGTCGGCGAGCGCTTGGCGTTCCATCTGGTCGGTCCAGGGCCCGTTGCGGCTGCTGTTCAGATTGTGAACCGACTTGGCGTAAGCGACAGCCAGGCGGCCTTCATCGCTATCGCGAAAGGTGGTCAACTGGGCGTCGGAGATCTGCGTGCCGCTGTCGGTCAGGAACACCGAAGACGTGGGCATGGAATCGATCATGCTGATGTCGAAGCGCACGCTATGACCAGGGCGAAGTACAAGCTTGCCGTCGATCATCTGGCAATTTCCGTTGGGGTCCGGTCGACCTTTCTGGTCGTAGAACATTCTCATCTCCATCCACCCCATGGGTTCGGGG
>NZ_JADYXN010000280.1:0-549 GCF_015864285.1 Pseudoalteromonas sp. NZS100_1 | reverse complement strand
TCAACACCAACATGATGCCGATGCCGCACGAACCGACGAGCCAGACGGTGGGTACGACGACAGGCCAGGTGCCGTGACACGCACCCGCCGCGCGGTTTTTGCCGCGGCGGCGCTGGTCGCGGCGATCGGTCTCGCGGCTCTCGGCATCTGGCAGCTCGAGCGGCGCGTGTGGAAGCATGAGCTGGTCGCAGCGGTCGAGGCACGCATCCATGCGGCGCCTGTGGCGGCACCGGGGCCGGATGCTTGGCAGGCGGTCGACGCGAAGGATGATGCCTATCGCCGCGTGACGGCGACGGGGCGGTTTCGACATGATCGTGAAACGCTGGTGCAGGCGGTGACCGACCGCGGCCCCGGTTATTGGGTGCTGACGCCGCTTGAAACGCCGGGGTTCACCTTGCTCGTCAATCGCGGTTTTGTGCCCAAGGAGCGGCGCGATGCAACGGCGCGCGCGTCGGGCAATGTAGCGGGGCCGGTGACGGTGACCGGACTGTTGCGGGTGACCGAGCCCGAGGGCGCCTTCCTTCGCTCGAACGATCCGGCGGCGGGCCG
>NZ_JADYXN010000279.1:0-550 GCF_015864285.1 Pseudoalteromonas sp. NZS100_1 | reverse complement strand
CCGGGTGGTGATCGGCAAGGATACCCGCCTGTCGGGCTATATGGTCGAAAATGCGCTGGTTGCGGGCTTCACCGCGGTCGGCATGGACGTGGTCCAGTTCGGGCCGATCCCGACGCCGGCCGTCGCCATGCTGGCCCATTCGATGCGCGCCGATCTGGGCGTCATGATCTCGGCCAGTCACAATCCCTATTATGACAATGGCATCAAGCTGTTCGGCCCGGATGGCTACAAGCTGTCGGACGAGGATGAGCTGAAGATCGAGGCGCTGCTCAATCAGGATGTGCCGCTGGCTGCGTCCAAGGATATCGGCCGCGCCCGCCGGGTCGATGATGCGCGTGGCCGCTATATCCATGCGGTCAAGTCGAGCTTCCCCGCCGACCTGCGCCTCGACGGCCTCAAGATCGTGGTCGATTGCGCCAATGGCGCCGCCTATCAGGTTGCGCCGTCGGCCTTCTGGGAGCTGGGCGCGGAAGTGGTCGCGGTCGGCGTCACGCCCAACGGCACCAATATCAATGACGGCTGCGGATCGACCGCGCCGCTGCTGTGCCAG
>NZ_JADYXN010000028.1:0-58698 GCF_015864285.1 Pseudoalteromonas sp. NZS100_1 | reverse complement strand
GCATGGGTGCATGGGTGCATGGGTGCATGGGTGCATGGGTGCATGGGTGCATGGGTGCATGGGTGCATGGGTGCATGGGTGCATGGGTGCATGGGTGCATGGGTGCATGGGTGCATGTGCCACCTACACACCCCTTCTCTAGGGGTTACTACTTAGAAAATAAATTGCGATAGTTCTTGCGCGTCTGCTAAAAAGTTAGCTACAATAGAGCCACTGAGTCAGATAACGCAACGCAAAGGAACCCGCACCATGACCCGCAACGAATTCACCGTCAACGAAGCCCTTGCAGCACAAGCCGCAGAGCGGGCCCGCTGGGCGGCCGCCCTGGCGCCTGCCGCAAAAGCCATCGGCCAGCGTCGCGCAGTGCGTAAAAGCCTGATCGCCCGCTTGCTGGGTTTGTAAACCGTCAACCGCAAATAGGAGAAAACACCATGAATGCAATCCAATCTAACGCGCAACGCTGGGTGAAACACGGCGCGTATGAAATTCGCTCGAATGCTGAATTGTGCATTCAAGCGGAATTGCGTAAGGCCGGTTTGATTCCAATGGGCGCTACGATTGTAGAGATTAATTTTCACGGCGAAGATTGCGTTTTTGTCGAAACGTCCAACGGCGGGGAATTCACTATTAACGTGAATACCGGTCACATTAACCAATGCTGAACATTTAGGAGAAAACCATGCAAGCTATCCGCACCAAATATCACGGCCCTACCGATACTAAAGGTTCGCGTATCAGCGCGCAATGCGAAGCCGGACGCATTTATGTGTCCTATGACCACGCGCTTAATATTTACGGTAACCATAAAGCCGCATGCGATGCGCTGGTGAAGAAACTGGGTTGGGATGCCGACCATTACGACGATATGGTCGGTGGTGAATTCGACGGCGCACATTACTGGGTTTTCGACGATAAGCGTTTGAAAGCCATTGATGCATGGGTGCAATTTACGCGCAAGGGTACACCTACTGGCAACCCATGGTCAAAGCCTGAATTCCGCGCGCTTGTCGAATGCGTGGCACGTTCGCAAGGGTTCTATGGCACTGCATTGGATTTTGTTGATAAGCGCGACGGGGAATAATCCATGAATGATTATCTTGCAGCAATCCTAACCGGCCTTCTTTTTAGTTTGCCGCTTCTGGTTGATTTTATTTTGAGGGGTTGATTTTATTTTGAGGGGTTGATTATGAAAACATACGCATCACACGGCGGGACGCTTTACCCGCTTGCAAAAACATATGCCGATAATGAAACTTTGCCAGAAAATCGAGAACTGATTTCATATTGTGCGGAATATGCAAACCCGACAGACAATTACGCACACGCTGCTACTTGCACACTATATCGTGTGCCAGGTGTTGGTTATATTGCAGCAGGTGTAAGACCGTACCGCCATCCTAACCAGCCTTCTTTTTAGTTTGCCGCTTTTAGTTGATTTTATTTTGAGGGGTTGATTATGAAACGCGCTATTTCCCTTGCCACGGCAAAAGCCCAGTATCAGCAACGCTACGCCATGGAGCATATCCCGGCATGGGCACGCAAACCCTGCAACGGTCAGTTCTACGCGCCGGGATATGTCTCGGATGCGGAGTGGTACGAAAACACCATTTTTCCGGGGGAGAAGGGTAAACCGCGCGACGACGACCATTGCGAAAGCCGCAACCAATCGTGGCCGCTGGGGCAGTGGTTGAAGCAACCCGCGCCACCTTATGCCGCGCCACACATGTGGGCAGCACACAAATAAAAACGCCAGCGAATAGCCCTTATGTACGGGGCTATTACCGGGCGTTTTTGCCCCCTGTTATTTATCAAGGAGTGAACTGATATGGCTGAAACCGAAGAATTTGAATTGCACGCCGCAAAGGCATTTTTTGCCAGTGCGTGGGCGGATGCTGCCGATGAGTCCGAAGATTCACCCATCGGCGCAGGTACTGAAATTTTTGATGTAATGCCCGATGAAATCGACCCCGCTGCAATGCACGCCGCGCGGACCCTGCGCATGGATATGGAACGCGAAAACGGTCTAAGCATCGGCGACTTGCTGGGGCTGATTGAGCGCGATGGTGACGGCGACCGACCCAACACAATCGACCACTTCGGTCACTATGCCGCAATGCAAGCCATGGGTCACGGTGTTGGACTTAACGATGCTTTCGGGCCTGATGTGTACGAAGCCATCAAGGTGCCTTATGTTGAGTTTGGCTCACACTCACTCAGCCGCGACTATTTCTAAGGGGATTGCAGCATGAAACAAAAACGCTATTTTGCCGTGCACGCCTTCGGGTTTCCCGGTCACCCCTTCCCAAAATTTTGGGATGCTTACCCCACTCTGCAGCATGCGCGCAACGCAGCACGGCAGGCTATCAAGGACGGATGGCGCGAATGTGAGATTCTGCGCGACAAACCCCGCGTGCCGGGCAATGTCGGCATTGAACGTGAGACCGTAGAAACTTTGAGGAGCGCATCGTGAAAAAAGCAGACTATGCCGCACTGGCGGCCGTACTCCAAGACCGCATAGCTGAAGCCCGCGCGCGCGGCTGGGTGCAAGCCGAGTCGGAACTTCGATTGGTGGCCTGCGAGCTGGCCCGCACGCTCAACGTCAACCGAGCAGAATTCCTGAAGGCGTGCGGTATCGAGCCATAGCCGCGCCGCCATCCAGCCACGTGCTACCGGACGCACGCTAAACACCGAGAGACCGTAGGCGGTCCCATGTTTTCGGACGTGGGACCGCCTACGGTTTTTTGCGCTTGCGCTTTTGTTTTTGGTGCTGGCGCGGATGGCCTGCGGTGGGCGCGGATGGCCTGCGGTGGGCGCGGATGGCCTGCGGTGGGCGCGGATGGCCTGCGGTGGGCGCGGATGGCCCATTAAAACAGGTGGTAGCGCTTAACTGGCAAGCGCTAGTAGCTATCAATTCGATAGCGCATCCACACAACCGGCGGCAGAAAAAATGCCGGGCCCGACCTACGCCCGAATTTTCTCGCCACCAGAAAAATACAAGACCAAGGACCTCTCCAGAAAAACGGCCCGCTCGATCACCACCTGGTCGCCACAAACCACCCCGGGGGTACTCCCAGCCTCCCGGTCAATTTTGAATTTGGACCCCCGCCCAGGGGTGCACCTCCCGATCATTTTCAAATCCGGCGCGCACCATGGCAAGCCGCGTGCCCAGGAAAAGAGACGCCCATCTCACTTCGGCGTCCGTTCGTCCCCCGGCCATCAACCGCCCATCGCCGGCCATCAACCGCCCATCGCCGACCCACAACCCTGCTGCGTCGCAACAAGGCACAGTCGAGTCTCGATCAACTTGATGACTTGAGAAAAATGTGTGACACGATCAACAACGAGATTGGGCGTTTGACGGCTTCTCTAAACTACCGCCATGTGGGCTCAACCACAGCGGTTGCGGTGCTGATCTACGTGACCACCTGCATGTTCACTCACTATGGGGAGGACCATGGGGTCGATCGGACACCCCTGCTGTCCGTCCAACAGCGCGCTGTGGGCGATTTTCTCGTTGGGCAAGGGGTTGGTAGCTCCGAGGGCGATGAGGCCCTTGTTGACCTCGCTAGGGCCAACGGCACTGTGGCCTATCTGGCGTCGTTGCCCGGGTGAGCTACGCGGGCGGCCATTGGGGTGGTACTGCTTGGTGGTGGGCAAATCGGGTTTTTGCTATAAAACAGATAGCTGTCGGCACTTGTTGGATAAGCGCTGGCCGTCTTTTACACCCTGGCGTTCAACGCTGCTCTTGGGGTCTTACCTTTGCTAAAAAACAGATAGCTACCAACGCTTTATGGATAAGCGCTAGACCCCGATTTCCCTGTATTTCTTGGAGTGGTCTGCTGGCGGTGCCGTAGAGACCTGTGCTCCGTGCACATCGGCACCCCTCTTTCTCATGCACAAAATCGCCCGCCCTTTTTCGTGGGCCAAATTGGGTGCAATTTTTCAAACGGACCCCTCTTTTGCTGGGCGCCTATGCGCTCTGTTTTTTCAGGAGCCCGGTTGGAGGGGGCCAATGTCCCTGGAGGTTTTCCCCGGCAGTTTTCACAGCAACACCTCGGCGCGCAGGCCCCGCCACCTGCACCAGTCCGGCCACCTCCAGCTCGCGCAGTATCTGCTGCACGCGGCGCTCGCTGATCCTGAGCATCCCGGCGATCTCGCGGGTGCCGAACCCCTTCTCGATGAACCGAGCCACGCTGCGCTTGCGCAGGTCGTCCTCATGGTCGCGCAGGCGGGGTACGGCCAGGTGCTCGCCCGGCCATGCCTCACACAGTCGCTTGGCGGCTGGCAGACCCAGCAGGCGGACCAGCAGGTGGCCTTCCTCGGCCACGATGGGCACGTAGAGGTTGCTGCCGTCACCGAACCAGGCCACGAGACGCAGTGTCGCGCTGAAGCCGATCACGGCGCTGATGTCATCGAGGGTGGTGTTTCGCAGTTCCATGGGGGTCTTTCCGTTTCAGTCAAACCGTGTGAACGGGATGTTGTGGCCCGACAGCAAACCTTGCAGGTAATTGATGTGAGCCCGCATCACCTTGTACGGGTGCGAGGTGCCGTTCGGATGCCCTACTGGTGCCATTTGCACATTCAGATCGGCCTGACCGAGATTGTTGAAGTGCTCAATCCAAACACGTTCATGGGCATTGCGTCGTTTCTGATCAAGCAGAATTGCCGAAGCTACTTCCTCCAAAAGACATGCTTTGATGTCCCATCCGGCCAGCACCATCTGTGCCATCCAAACCTGACACGGCCGGGCATTTTTAGGGGCGATGTTGTGGTGATGGGTGTAAAGCCTTTTCTCGATACGAACGCTTGACCCCACGTACCTAATCTCACCTGACAACGGGTCTAGCAATCCGTAAACACCCGAGGTGTACGGAAAACTCGCTCTGATCACACAGTGCAATTTGTCGTGTTCAAAAATCTGCATAAAACCAATCTGCAATTTGTCTACAAGTTTCTCCGTTAGTGACGCAAGTGACGCATTTAGGTGCTTTTTCCAAAACTCTCTTTACGCATAGGTGGAAAAAGTCAAAAAAGGGCAAAATGCGTCACTTGCGTCACTCTGTAGGGCTAAAACAGGTCCGCTGAACCCTTTATGCGTAACCCAGACCTCAAGCGCACGCCGCCTGACCCCCGGATTGGCGGAAATCTCGTGTCCAACCGACGCGATAGAGCGGTGCTACTTCGGATGTAATTGAGCAATCCGCGACCGCGAGCGAACATTTCCCACGAGTCCCACAGCTCTTTTGACGACACCGTGGCCGAAGGATCAAGGTCGCAGCACTCATCCAGCCACTCGGCCAAGAGGTCCATCTGCGACCGATAGGCGTCGCGGGCCGCGAGAACGCGCTTGGGCGGCACGAGGCCGTCCTTCTGATACCGCAGGGCTGCCTTGACGATCAGCGCAAGGATGCCGGCCATTTCCAGGGCGAGTTTTTCCTTCCGTTTTCCATCCTTGGGCACGTTCGGGTCGTTCTCAAAGTTGCGCTCGAACGGCAGCATGCCCATGCGGCGCCAGATGCCGTTGTCGTTGCCCTTGATGATCGGCTTGTGGTTCGTCGGCATGTAGACCACCCATGTCGGGGTCATCTCGACGCTGTGCTTGGCATGGATGCCCCGGGCAGTGATGGTGTCGCCCCCGGTCATGCTCTTGACCATACCCTCACGCAGCTCGCCGTTTTCATCCGGCTCATTGACATAGACGAAACGAGCCCCCCGCAATCGAACAAGGTCCTCTCGCGGGCCACCCCCGCCCCCCTTATTACCATCTGCCACAAACGAAGCGGCATCGGCCGAGCGGGCGTAGCTGCCGAACGCCTGGCGCACGGCGTTGAAGATGGTGCTCTTGCCGTTGGCCCCGTTGCCGAAGGCGATGAACATGATGTCCTCGATGGGGGTGCCCATGAGCGCGTACCCGAAGGTGCGCATCACGTACTCCACCATGTCCTCGTCGCCCGAGAACACCTCGGAGATGGTGCGCTCAAACACCGGCGCCTTGGCCCGAGGGTCGAAGTCGCAGGCCGCCACCAAGGTGATGCGCAGGTCTGGGTCCGGGGGCAGCAGCGCGCCCGTGCGCAAGTCCACCACGCCGTTGCGCACGCCCAGGTAGTGGCTGTGCTTGTCCAGCTCGGCAGCCGGCACGGCGACGCGCGGATCGCTGGACGCCAGCTTGACCATGTTGCTCACCATCCTGGCCTGCTGGCTCAGGGCGCAGAACTGGAAGAACTCGGCGCGTTCCTCGTGTTCCTCGACCTCGTTGACCAGGGCGCGGATGGTCTCTTTCGCCAGATGCTCGATTTCCACGTCCACCGCGCGGCGCCAGTAGACGCCGGTCCAGATGAACCACGTTCCGACCTCGGGCACGAACATCAGGCCGTCGCCGTAGCGGTCCAGCATGCGCTCGGCGTTGCCGAACTCGGTCAAGGGCCGCTTGGCCTGCACCGTGGCCGCCCGTGGTCCCACCAGCAGGGCGCGCGCCTGCGTGATGGGCATGTTGGTCTTGGTCAGGGCCTTGTAGCGCGCCTGGAAGGCGCCAATGATCTCCGTGCGCACCAGCGGGTCGTCAGGGATCAGCAGCTTCAGCTTCTCCAGCACCTCCTTTCCGCCCAACTTCAGGCTGTCGGTCTGCGACTGGATCAGTTCCTTGGCTTCGTCCAGCGCGGCGCGGCGCCCTTCGTGGTCCTTCTCGCGCTTGGCCTGCCCGCAGATTTTCAGCAACCAGCGCAGCGTGGTGGGCGCACCGCTGCCCCCGCCGAACGAGCGCCACTTGTAGTCGTACTGCTTGGGGTCGTCCTTGCTGGAGCGTGCTCCGTACTCCTTCCACAGCGCCAGCGCGTCGGACTCATGCTCGGTGCCTGCGAACTCGTGGTGCAGGGACATGCCGACGTGTGCCCAGTGGTCGTAGGAGTCGCCGTCGTTCTCCAGGTGCGACATCCAGCGCTCAACCTCGGCGAAGGACATGCCCACACGGGCCACCAAGCTCATCAGGTCATCGGCGTCGCTGGAGCTGCGCATGGCAGGCGACTCGGCCGAGCCCACCACCGTCACACCGGGGGTGGTGCGCACCAGGCGGCTCACCTCGGCCAGCAGCGCAGCGACATGCTTCTCGGTCACGACAGGCAGGTCAGAGGCGCGCAGCGACTCCAGCCCTCCCATCAGGTCCACCCACTGGTAGTCGCGGCCGGTGTCCGGGTGCTCGTGGTAGGCTACGAACTGCTGGCCCAGGCCCAGGATTTCCACCTGCTGGTGGTTGTCCTTGCCGGACGGCTTGGTGGGGTCCGTGGGGTCGAAGAACTGCACCGAGGCGCCCTTGGCCCAGCCGGCGCTGTCTGCGCGGTAGGCCAGCAGGATGCGCGGCGCGGCCCCCACACGCTCGGCCCCATCACCGAGGTTGCGGCGGCACCAGGCGATGAGCGCAGGGCCGATGACCGGGTGGCTCACGTCGATGTCCACGCCGACGATGGGGTGCGCCCCCTGGCCGCAGAGCACACCCACCCCGTGGTCAGGGTAGCGGGTCAGGTCCTCCATGCCGAGGCGGGCCTTTTGCCAGCCAGAGATTGCTGGGCGTTTTTCGCCCTTGCGGATGGGGACGATCAGGTAGCCGTTGGCGAGCAGCGCCCGGCCATGGTTGCGAAAATGGTCGGTCATCCTTGGGGGCTTTCGGCTTTCTTCTGCTTGCTCTGCTGGCGCAAGGCGATCTCACGAGCAAGCGCTGCGGTCATGGCGCCCAGTTGTTTTACAGTGTGTTTTGGCAGTACAACCAGCTTCGTTTCTTTGGGCGTCCCGGTCTGGAACGCACTGAGCATCCCCACGAAAGCCTCAGCCATGTTCGGGTCGATTGGTGCAAGAGTGGTTCGCCCATCGACCCTGATGAAGATTGCGACCTGTTCGATGTTCATGCCGCACCGCCCTTCAGCTTGGAGACGGTTTCACGCGCCTTCGTCCAGCGCTGGCCCGCGCGCACGTAGGCGTCGTGCATCTTTTCCAGCTTGCGCTCGGCCTCGGCAATGGCCTCATCGCGCGTGGCGAACAGGCCCCCCTGGTGCAGGAGCGACGGTTTGTCGCAGTTGAAGTATCCCTTGATGGAGCCAGGATAGACACCGCAGACAGACAACTGCTTCACGTTCAGCGAAGCGGTGACGTACCAGGCGGTACAGGGGAATTTGGTAGGAGAGAACAAGGCTGGCGACCTTTCTGCAAGGCGCCGCATGGTGGAGACCTGACGGAGCGCCAGCCTGTACCCCATCCGCAAAAATGGGGGTGTCAGGCCCCCACCGTGCGGCTCTGCGGGTGACGGGGAATTCTGGCTGGCGGCGTGCAGTATATCGCGTTTGCGCAAAAACACTAAACGTTTTGCGACACTCGACACTTCAGGATGCTGGTGTACACCGGGTCGATGAACTTCGCGCCCGTGTCGGCCCCGTGCCACCAGAGGTCACCGTCCATCTGCGGGATGCAGCCGCACAGCACGCTGCCGTCGGTCAGCATGATGTCCACCGTAGTGCCGAGACCGAAACCGCCGGGTTCTACCCAACCCTCGGCCGCCTCCCGCATCAACCACCCCCGCCATGCTGCCTCGATCTGCCGGACGCCGTACTGGCCGTTCGCTTCGCGCCAGAACAGGGCCTCCCGGCTGTTCGGATCACCCTCTTCCGGGTGCGACCAGCCTCGCGCCTTCAGCCCCTGGTAGTGGGCCCAGCAGGCGTCTTCGAACTGGGGGCGGGTGTCGGTGTTGGTCATGGCGCAACCTCGCACTCAGCGCACATCGAGCAGATGACCTCCAGCGTCAGCACCTGCGTGCCGTACTTCTCGTGCATGACCACCGAGGCATCGGCGATCCGCTTGGCGAGGTCAGCGCGGCACGAGCGGCGGCTGCAGATCGACAACTGGTAGAGGTACAGACGCGACGTGCCGGCGAGCCCCGCGAATTCGTCGCGCTTGTCGTCGGTCTCCAACTGGCGCAGGACGGCCAGCAGGGGTGTCTTCGGGGTGTTCTTGCGGGCCATTAGGAAGGGTCTTTCTGTGTTTGTGCACGATGGTTCCACTTCGCGCGGACGGCCGCCTTTTGGTCTTCGGTGACGTGGCCCGGCCAGTTGGACACGACAAAGCGCACACCGCAGGGGTTACAGCAGACCGAGAAGACGTCCACTGGGTCAGGGCCGAAACCACCGCCAGGGTTGTGGCCCAGCCGTTCGGAAGGCGCACCCCCGCAGAAGGGGCAGGGTGATAAAGTTATTTCGCACATGCGCAAATTCTAGCTTATTGCGCAATCGCTCACAACCACCCATCGGCCAACGCGAAAAAACTGTTGCGTACACCTAAACTCTGCGATAGTCTTACGTCACCCCAATGAGCCCCACGGAGGTGTGCTCATACCAACCCTTTCCCAACAGGCCGCTTACCCACCGGCCCCACGGGGATCACCGCACCGCTGCGCAGCGACACGCATTGGGCCACCTGCACATGGGCGACCCGCAACTCCACCCTGGACGAGTACCCCTAGCCGTAGGCCGCGCAGATGCTCGCGCTGTCCATGTGCACCTTCTCGACCACGGCGCCTTGGGCCGTGAACGCGATGAAAACGAAGACCCAGTTCACGCAACACCTCCAGTCCAGGGGTTCACCCCACCAACAAACACCGACTTTACCGGGTAGTCCATCGGCAGATCAACGGTACGCTCACCGTCCGAGAACGGACTGTACTTCGCCACGTACCCACGAGAGGCGCGAGGCTTCGGCGCGGGCCGAGGCGCGTTCTGCCCGGGGCCCAGCACCCACACGGCGGCGGGTGCCGACTTCTCCGTCGAGCGCTCCCATGCGGTGATGTGCGCCAGGTCATCCTTGTGCAAGGCCCACAGCGCGGCACGAGAACCGCCGTCGGCGATGTCACTACGCCGCTCGATCTCCGCGCACGAGCCCCGGCCGATGCGCTCCAAGGTGCTGACGACGGCTTTTCGCACGGCGCCTTTTGCCGCGATGGTCATTGGGCGCCCCCTTGCTTGCGGGCTGCGCGAGTCACCCAGCGGGGCTCCAGCGCGCTTCCGTTTAGTGCGTTCCACTGGCGATAGAACCCTTCGACTTGGTGTTTCAGCAGTGGGTTGTTGTCGTTGTCCGCTTGGGTTTCTGCTTCACCCAAAAGCACCCAGAATGAGTGCAGCACGTTGTCGCGCTCGGAAAACCACCGCGCCGCATCCTCCAGCACGCTGTCTGCCTTGTCCTTCTCCGCGCAGCGCGCAAGAATCATCGCCTGCAGTTCAGGGCTTCCAAAGCTGGACGGCTGGCTGTCTGCCGGGGGTGCTGGCTGGGGTGCGGCGGCGACAACGGCGCGTTGAACTGCCTTGCCGATGGCTGCTGCCCAATTCGTAGTGCCTCTGGTGCAACGACCTGACAGCGCTTCATCAGCCTGCATCACAACCTTCATCAGCGCGAGACTGTCCAGCGGCCCCGTTACTGCTCCAGCGGCTGGTGCCGTCACGCTGTCTGCCGGGGCACGGGATGCGCTCAGTGGCTTGAGGTATCCAGCGCGTGATTCGTGGAGCTTTTGCAGCGCCGCGTTGGGGTCGTCTGCATTTGCTGCGTTCCACCCAGCGGAAACACCGGCGAGGTATTGGCTATCGGCCATGGCGTCAGCAACCTCAGCTGGCACTGGCTGGCTGTTTGCCTGGGCGGCTGGGGTGGGCGCTGCGGCGAGTTGCTCCAAGACAGCCAACGTCGCCATTGCATCGATTGCACTCTCCTTTTTCGGCCAGCCATCATCGAAGAAATACTGGCTATTGATGCGGTGGTCGGCCATGGCGTTGAGGTATCGGCGCGCTTTCTCCACCGGATCCGCTGTGGAGCCGTCCGAGAACTTTATCGTCTCGACAGGCCCCGCAACTGCGCCAGCGGCTGGTGCCGCCAACTCGCCAGAATCCTCCGCGACGATCACCGCGCCGCGCAGCACGCGCCTCGCAGCGCGCATGCGGTCATCGGCAGGCTCGCCGATCAACTCGATGGCCTGCCGGATGGCTCGCACCGCCGCACTAAGCGTCGTGAAGTCGGTGGTGGCTGGTGCCGCCTGTGCCGTGGGGGCGGCCAGGGTAGCGTTGTGGGCCATCACGATTTCAGTGACCGCACCGGATTCGACATTCCGCCCAAGGTACGAGACAAGGCCACGGCCTTCCTTGTTCACGATGCTCCAGCCCTCGTAGCCATCTTTGCCGCCAGAGCCGTACCAGCGCTCAATCCACGCCCCTGCGGCTGGTGCCGCCTGTGCCGTGGCGGTTTCTGGGTAGGGCCAGTCCTTCAAATGCTCGACGGCTTCGGCCACCGTCTTGTCAATCGCACTGCCGGGTTGGTAGCCAATCTTCTCCTTTGCTCTCAAGAACAGGCCGATCATCGTGCTCAGTAGAGCGTGCGTCTTGGTGTTCGTCGCCCCGGCTGGTGCTTGCCCATTTGCCAATCGCAACACCGCTTCCACGATTTTTTCGGCGCCGATGGTGTCCCATGCCGTGGATTGCAGCCCTATGGCGTCTTCAACCTGTTCGACCGTGATGCGGGAGGCTGGTGCTTGCCCATGGTATGCGCGAATTGCCGCGCGCCACCCGTAAAGCACATAAGCGGCAGAGCCGCAGTCGTCGCTTGCGCTGCCAGAGCTGTCGCGTGCTTTGCGTGCTTTGCGTACTATGGCTCGCAGTTCATCTGGCGTGGGCTCAGGCAGCTCCGCATAGGCCCCGCCCTTTGGTGCTGCTGGTCTGTCGTGTTCTTCATTCGTCATGATCAATCTCTCCATTTTGTAAACGGCCGACCGGCTTTTTCCCAAGCGCAATCGACCGCAATTTCCAGTAACTCGTCGGCGGTGATCCCCTCCTGACGAGCGGCGATGCGGACAGCGCTCATGGCGTTCTGCTCGCAGTACGGTGAGCCAGGGCGGTGGGGATACCAGTAACCCCCGCAGTTGCAGACGCGGTGCCCGGTCTCACGCAGGTGCTTCGTGAACAGGTCGAACGACTTGCGTCGGGTTCGACATTCAGGGCAGCGTAGGATCAACGCCACACGTCCCCGTTTGCCCGAACAAACGCGACCGCGAGGTCTCCATCCCAACGTTTTTTGCGCATCAGACAGGTCAACAACCGAATGCGGACCTCTGTCACCCGTTCGATGGTGGCGACAACGGCGCGCACCGCAGCAGGTGGGTGTTCGGTCACACGGCGACACGCAGCCAAGCGTTCGTGCGTCGTGCTTTTCATTTGCAACCCCCGCAGAAGAACATCCGGTTGCGCCACACCCCGCCCGTCCGGTTGCGGTCGGTGAGGCACTTCACACAGAACGCCTTGGCGTAGTAGGTGCTGGTGGGTGGGATAGTCATGTGCCTTCCCCGTGAAGAAACTCGAAGTCACGCGCGTCCTTGAGTGCGGCCAACGCCTCCTTTGCCTCAGCGAACTCAGGGCTGCTTTTTCCGAAATCCCGCTTGGCCGACCGCTTTTCCACCTTGGCTTCACGAATGGCTTCATCAAATTCGTCCATCGTCATAACGTGTCCTCCAGGCTGACCATCGAACTCTCGGCCCGACGCCGCGCACGCATGCGCGCCATCGTCTCGGCGGCTGTCCACCGGCGCCCGGGGCGCGGCAGGTCGGGTTCGGTGCCCCACTGGAACACCGGCACGATGCGGCGACCCCGCACGTCGTCGTTCCATGCGCAGATGCGCACCACACCCAGCTCGCGCATCTGCTTGACCCAGCGGGCCACCGACTCTTTTGCCAGGCCGGAGACCAGCACCAGGTCGTCGTAGGTGTGCCCCTTGGCCTTCAGCGCGGTCTGCATGCGCAGGGTGATCTTGGCGTTGTTGCGGCGGGGGGCGGTCATGGGTAGGCCCTCGCAGTGCAGCCGAACGTGAGCTTGCTGCCAAACGTTCCGTGTTCGAACACCGTGGTCAGCTCGCCGTTGTTCTTCTTGCAGAACTCGTTGATAGCTTCCATGGCTTTGATCTTGTCCTCAGAGCAGCCGGCCAGTGCCAGGGCGAGCAGCAGGATAGTGGTGGTGCGGGCGGTCATGGGCGCAACACCTTGGCTTCGACGCAGCGCGTCCCCTTCCGCAGAGATTCATTTGAAAACGGGATGGATTTGCGCACATGCTCGCACTGCTCAACGGTGGGGAATCGTTCGACCACGGTCGCCTCATGTCCGTAGTACCCGCCAACGGTGATCAGGAGCCAGAGAGTTACCGTCTCCATCACACACCCTCCTTCTTCAAGAACGCCGTCAGCCGCTTGATGCGGTCGCCGTTGTACTCGGCGATGCGGCGGGCGTAGTCCGCGCTGGACTGAGCCGCCAGGAGTTGGCGCTGGGCTTCTTCCAGCTCGCGCTGGGCCAGTTCCTTGGGGGAGGGTTTGCGGAAAGGGTTTAGGAATTTCATGGGGTGCTTTCAGTTGGAACGGAGAGGTTTGTCTTTGGCGGCACGATCAGGCGAGCAGGTGTGCATAGTCTTTGAACAGGCGCGATTCCCAGTCGGTTTCGCCAAGGCATGCGCGCTGGATGAAGGCCCAGCTCGGCACGTCCTCGCGGTCGATTTCGCGGCACCAGATAGGCATACCGAGCACGCGGGTGACGCGCTCAAGCACCTGAAAACCGGTGCAGTCGCTGCGCGTCCACCGGCGCACGCGGTGGGTGGTGGCGATGATCTTCACGATCAGGCCGTCACACCGTTGATCCGAAGAAACTCGCGGCGCTCGGCGATGCTCTTGATGCCGGCGGCCTTGCGGAGCATCGCTGCTTTGCCCAAGTCTTCGCAGTAGCGGTGGGTTTGGCCGAGGACGATCCAGGTGTGCAGGGAGTCCTGCGCGTCGATCTCCAGCTTGATGGCGGCCATTTCGAGCCACTTGGTGCTGACGGTGAGTTTGCGGGTCATCTGGTGCTTTCGTTGGTTTGTCGTTACTGACAACTGAACTTTACCGACAAGTGTGAACAACGACAAGTTTTTTCGCAAAAGGTCACAAACTTTTGTCGGGTATTACGCAAACGCGAAATTTCGCATACACTTCAGTCCGCTCACCGAGCAACTTAAATTTTCAAACTGGAGCACTCATGAACATCGAAGACCGCCTGGAATCCATCGACACATCGCTGAAGACCCTTGTCACCATCCTGCAGAGCGCAGGCACCATCACCGCCGTGGCCGGCGCCCCTGAAGCCGCTGCTGCAGCGCCTACCGCAGAGACCAAGAAGCCCCGCACCAAGAAGACCGACGAGCCTGCCACCAAGGCCGACCTTGTGGACGGCGACCCCGAGGGCACGCGCTACTGGGTGAGCGAAGAAACACAGACCGCCTACGCCCAGAAGCCCGGCGACCCAGACCCCAAGGATCAGTCCTTCAAGATTGAGTCCTCGGCCCAGTACCTTGCCAAGAAGGCAGAGTTCGCAAAAAAGGCCCAAGACGCGGCTGCTGCAGCGGCGTCCCAAGCCAGTGCTACTTCCGCGCCTTCTGCAACAGCCCAACAGGACACTGCCTCGGCCGCGACTTCGGACGCTGACTGGGACACGGTGTTCCGCGCCATCAAGGAACTGTCCACGGCGCCCAGCGGCGGTCGTGAGGCGGTGCTTGGCGTGCTCAAGCACTTCGGCTGCGAGGGCAAGACCGTCCCCGCGCTGAAGGACCTGAACAAGAACGCCGAAATCTTGGCGCACGTGCAGGGCCTGCTGGCACCGGCTGCGGACGCTGATTTGGGCCTGTAAATCATGACCGCGTTCCTCTGGTGCGTCTTCGCGTACATGGGCATCGCGGTTGTGTTGGACCTCATCGTTGCAAACGAGAGCGGCGGCATGGACAAGGGCGACATTTTCGGCGTGCTGGTGCACGGCGCCCTGCTCGCTGGGGCAACTTACTTTTTGGCGGTGAACTGATGGACGAAATCTGGAAACCCATTGAGGGCTACCCACTTTATGAGGTTAGCAGCCTCGGGCGTGTCCGAAGTGTGGATCGCGTCGTGTTCAACAAGGGCAGTGGGCGGTCGTATCCTGTGTGCGGAAAAATACTTCGGTGCCGCCCCGATGCCGACGGCTATCGGCTCGTTACGATCTACGCCGGAGATTCCGTTGCGCACATGAAAGTGCACCGCCTCGTTGCTGCCGCTTTTCTTGGCGATAGCCAAGAAGCGACTGTGAATCACAAGAACGGAATTCGTCACGACAACGCGCTCGGCAACCTGGAGTGGATGACACATCTGGAAAACTTGGAGCACGCTCGTACTGTCCTCGGCACTCGGTCAGGCCAAAAGAACCCCATCGTTGGAACCCACGCGGTTACCGGCGACAAGATTGGTTTCTTGACGGTGGTGGCAGCTTGGCGCGCAGGCTTCAATCGCACCCGCATGCATTTAGCGTTGCGCGATGCTAGTCGTGTCTATCAAGGCTATAAGTGGGAGTACGCATGACATACCATGCCCGTCTTTCTCCGTCGAGCGCCGCAAGATGGACGAGCTGCACCGCGTCCGTGGGTGCCCAGGAGGGTGTCCCGAACGAGGGCAACGAGGCCGCGCGCCGGGGGACCGCCTGCCACCAGATGCTCGAAGAGATGCTGTTGGACCCGAGCATCGACCCGCAGAGCTATCTGGGGCGAAATCTGGTGTTCTTGGAAGGCCGCGAAGTCTGGGTGAACCCGGGTTGCGCGGGGCCGCTCTCGAAAGAGATCGTAACCATCGACCAAGAGCTGATCGACATCTCGACCACGGCTGTGAACTACGTGCGTGAGCGCGCAGCCCTCACCGGCGCCGAGATGCTTGTGGAGCGCGCCGTCCCCATCGGTCAGTTCACCGGCGAGGAAGGTGCCACCGGCCGCACGGACGTGACCTTGATCTACGGCACCACGGTGGAGGTCATCGACCTCAAGGGCGGCCGTGGCCGCGTGGATGCCTACGACGTGATCGTGCCTGCCACCACGGACATGATCACCGGCAAGCCCGTACCCGAAGTGGTGCGCGCCAACCTGCAGATGGCAGGCTATGCGCTGGGGACCATTGAGGAACTTGGCCTGCTCTACGACATCCGCGACGTGGTGATGACCATTGTGCAGCCTGCCATCGGCCACCTCAGCACCTACTCTTGCTCGATTGACGAGCTGCGTGAGGTCGAAGCGTTCCTGCGGCAGAAGGCCGAAGAGACGCGCACCAACCCGCAGTACGTGCCGTCGGCCGACGCATGCCACTTCTGCCGCGCCTCCGGCAATTGCAAGGCGCAGACGGAGATGGTGGTGAACCTCGCGCTCGAAGGCTTCGACACCGACGAGCCCAAGGTGCGCACCCCCGCCGAGATCGAGCTGGGCGAAGCCTACCGCCTCGTGCCGCTGGTCTCCACCTGGCTGAAGGCGGTGGGCGAGCGCGTGTACGAGGCGCTGCAGGCAGGCAAGCGCGTGGCTCGCGCCGACGGCGTGGCCTACAAGCTGGTCGAAGGCAAGAAGGGTGCACGCACCTGGACTGACGAGACCGAGGCCGAGGCCGCGCTGAAGAAGATGCGCCTGAAGACCGACCAGATGTATACCCAGTCGCTCATCTCGCCCACCACCGCCGAGAAGTTGGTGAAGGCGCCCAAGGCCAAGAAAGGTGAACCCACACTACCGCCTGTGCTCGGCCCCACTCAGTGGAACCGACTGCAGGCGCTCATCACACAGGACATTGGCAAGCCCAGCATCGTCCTAGAAACTGACCCGAGACCGACCATCGCCACCGCGCTGGACGGGTTCGGAGACGTACCGCCCGCTGACAACAGCGATCTTTTTTCCTGAAAACTGAAACTCTGAAAGCGCAGACATGAGCAATTTCGCATCTTCCCAACCCGTCATCCTCAAGGGCCTGCGGGCGGCATGGCTCGACATCTTCAAGCCCGGCGAGGGCATGAACGGCGGCGCGCCGAAGTTCAAGTTCACCGGCCTGATGGAACCCGAAAGCGAAGCGCTGAAGATCGGCAAGGCAGCAATGCTGGAAGCCGCCACCAAGCTCTGGGGTCCCGCGAACGCCGCCAACATGATCCGCTCCATGGCTGCCAACAGCCGTGCGATCCGTGACGGCAACGACAAGATGAGCGACGACGGCACCGTGCGCCCCGAGTACGAGAACATGTTCTTCATCTCGGCCAGCAACAAGGCTGACAAGAAGCCCCAGGTGGTCACGCAGAAGAAGCACAACGGCAAGTTCGTGCAGATCACAGAAGCCGGTCGCGGCCTGGTGGATGGCATGGACGTGACCGACCAGCTCGGCTACGAGGTCAAGGTGCCATATCGTGGCTGCTACGTGAACGCCAAGGTGGAATTTGTGGCCGGCAAGTCCTTCAAGGGCAGCGACGGTCAGATCATCCCCAACCAGGTGTTCGCCCGCATCATCGCCATCCAGTTCGTGAAGGACGGCGAGGCATTCGGTAGCGGCCCGACCAGCGCTGAAGGCTTCGGCGAAGAAGAAGTCGAGACCGCCGGTCAAGGCGCCAGCGACCTGTTCTAAACCCACGGGGCTTCGGCCCCGTTTTCTGAAAGACTGAAATGACCCTGAAAATCAAAATCGAAGTGCCTACCGACGGTGGGCCGTACGAAGCCCAAGTCGCCGAGAGCAATGGCAACCCCGCTCACGTGCTTGCACCCGGCGAGGCCGTCGAACTGTACGTGCACAGCGGCAATACCATCACCGTGACCGAGCTGCCCGCGGGCACCAAGGCCGCGATGAGCGCGCAAGAGCCGAAGTAAACCCTTCGCAGAGGGGCGCTTGCCGCCCTTCTCCAAAGGGATACACAACGGGGCCTCCGCCTCCTTTCGCTGGGCTGACCACCCGGTAACTCGCCCCTTATGGCTAACACCAGGTGCCCGTGGACGTTTTACACCTAGTGCATGCGCAAACCGCTGGAGGCCGGCAACGACACAAGCGGGAATTTGGGGAACGGTCATTGAACTTTGAAATTTAGAAAGAACTGAATGCAGCGACTGTGGCTTGATAGGGAGACGTGGTGCGAGATCGACCTGAAAGAAGTCGGCACCTACCGCTACGCGGAAACCGCCGAGGACCTGCTGGTCTCCTACGCGATTGACGACGGCCCGGTCAAGGTCTGGGACTGCACCTGCGAGCCGCTGCCCGACGATCTGCGCCATGCGATGGCCGAAGCCCCCGAAGTCATCGCGCACAACGCTGCGTTCGATAAGGCCATCCACAACGGCCCACGGCAGGCCCACCTCCCCCGCATCGAGTTGACCCGCTGGCGCTGCAGCATGGCTCAGGCGCTGTCCCACGCGCTGCCCGCCAGCCTCGGTGACCTGTGCACGGTGCTCAAGGTGCCCGAGGACCAGGCCAAGAACAAGGAGGGCAAGAAGCTCATCCAGTTGTTCACCCGCCCCCAGCCAGCCAACCGCAAGGTGCAGCGCGCCACGCGGCTCACACACCCCGCCGAGTGGGAGCGCTTCAAGGTCTACGCGGCCGACGACATCACCGCCATGCGCGAGTGCGTGCGCCGCACGCCCACCTGGAATTGGGACGCCTCGGCCATTGCAGAGTGGCACTGCGACCAACGGATCAACGAGCGTGGGTTCCAGGTGGACCAGGAGTTGACACGCGCCGGTGCACGGGCGGCCATCGTAGAGAAGGAGCGCATCGGCGTGCGGTTCCGCGAGCTGACGCGCGGCGTGGTGGACCGGCCGAGCCAGCGCGACCAATTCAAGGCATTCGTGCTCAATGAGTTCGGTGTGGAATTGGAGGACACGACCAAGGACACCTTCACCCAGATGCTGAAGGCGCGCGAAAAGATCGACCCACGTCTTGCCGAGCTGATGGAGCTGTCCATGGCGTCGAACAAGACCAGCACGGCCAAGTACGCCGCACTGGACCCCGCCGTGGCGGCCGACGGACGCTTCCGTGGGGGCCTGCAGTTCGCAGGGGCCAGCCGCACCCGCCGCTGGGCTGGTCGTATGTTCCAACCCCAGAATCTGCCCAGCCGTGGCCTCCCCAAGCCCACCGCAGTCGAGCAGTACATCGAGTGCCTGAAGGCCGGGGCACACGACCTGATGTTCGACAACCTCATGTTGTTCGGTGCGGCGGCCCTGCGCGGTTGCGTGATCGCCCCTCCCGGCAAGAAGCTGGTGGTGGCGGACTTGTCCAACATCGAGGGCCGCATGCTCGCGTGGGTGGCCGGGGAAGAATGGAAGCTGCAGGCGTTCCGGGAGTACGACGCTGGCCGTGGGCCCGATTTATATAAGGTTACCGCCTCCATCATCACCGGCGTGCCGGCCATGGAGGTGCCCAAGTACATCCGCGACTCGCTAGGGAAAGTTTCAGACCTCGCCAGCGGGTACATGGGCGGTGTGTCTGGCTACCAGAAGTTCGCGGCGGCCTACAACGTCCGCATGGCCGACTACTGGGGCACTCTGCAGGAACAGGTGTCCCCCGCGCTGATCGCCAAAGCTCACGAAAACCTGAACAAGTGGGGCCGCCCGCAATTGGAGTCGCTGGAGATCAGCGAAACCGAATGGCTCGCCAGCGAGGCGTGCAAACTCGCCTGGCGCGCTCGCCACCCTGCCACCAAAGCCTTCTGGTACGACCTGCAGAACGCGGCCAAGAGCGCCCTCCGGAACTGGGGCGTGGTGTTTCCTGTTGGCAAGTACATCAAGGTGCGCTGCGTGTCCCACAAGGGTCAGCGCTGGATGGTCGTGCGGCTGCCCAGCGGGCGGCTTATCACCTACTTCCACCCGCACCTGTTGGACGACGGAACCATCGCCTACTTCGGCGAGGCAGCCGAGGAAGGCAAGACCACGCGGCAGTGGGTGAAGGTGTTCACACATGGAGGCAAGATGACCGGCAACGTCTGCCAAACCACCTCGCGCGACATCCTGGCGCCAGCGCTGCAAGTGGCCGAGGACAAGGGATACCTGCCCGTCCTCAGCGTGCACGACGAAGGCTTGACCGAAGTGCCCGACACCCCTGAATACGACGCAGACGGCCTCGTGGCGATCCTGTCCACGAACCCCGACTGGGCCCCGGGCCTGCCGCTCTCGGCCGCCGGGTTTGAAACCACTCGCTACTACAAGGGCTGATATGACCACCCAATTTTTCGATCTCATGATTGATACAGAGACTGCGGGCCTCCCGCCCACCGGAGCGCTGATGTCCATCGGCGCAGTGTTCTTCGATATGAAGACGCAGACCCTGGGCCCCACGTTCCTGCGCACCGTGCACCTGGCGACCAGCGTGCGCGATGGTGGCACCATCGACCCGTCCGCGTTCCTGTGGTGGCTGGGGCAGAGCGATGAGGCTCGCCACGGCGTGCGCTTCAACGGGCAGGACATCCGCAAGGTGCTGCAGGACTTCAGCGACTGGATCAAAGAGACCTGCCGCCACGAGGACGTGCGCCCATGGGGCAACTCGAATGCGTTCGATCTGACCATCGTCGGCGGGGCCTACAAGCGCGCCGACATCAAGACGCCTTGGTACTGGACAAATGAAAGAGATTTTCGGACCGTGCGCAACATGTACTCGGCCATCGAGTACAACCCCGCCGACAAGGGCACCGGCGCGCACAACGCGCTGGCCGACGCGCAGTTCCAGGTCGAGCACCTGTTCAAAATCGCCAACCGCAACAAGAAAGCCCCTGCATGACCCGCGAGTCCACCATCGAGCGCGCCGACAAAGAGGCCACCACCGCCCTCGGCGGCCTGAGCCTCAAGTTCGTGTCGCCCGGCCGCGCCAACGTGCCCGACCGCATCAAGCTGTTCCCGGTGCCACCGGAGCACCAGGAGATCGTCGCCCGCTACTTCCGCTTTGCGGAGTACAAGGCGCCCAACAAGAAGCCCCGGCCCGGCCAAGTGCGCGAGCACGACCGCCTGCGTGCCATGGGCTTCGCCGTAGACGTGATCGACCAAGCACCATGAGAAACGAAACCATCAACAAAGCGCTGGCCCACCTGCCCGCCACCCGCGCCGAACTGGCCGAGCGGCTGGGGGTCAAAGAGGCGCAGGCCCGCTCCATCGCCAAGAACCTCATCGACAACCGCTACGCCGAGGAATGGGGTCAGGCGCCCACGGACAAGGGTGTGTGGACTGCCGTGCTGCACGCAACAGGAAAGGTGCCGGTATGAAGAACACCCACGGCGGTACGCGCCCTGGTAGCGGCCCCAAGACGAAACCCATCAACCTCGCCCGCGTGGCCGCCCTGCGCAAGCAGGGGCTCACCCAGGCGGAGATCGTCATCAGCATGGGCAGCACTCGCTGGGTGGTGGCGCAGGCGGTGAAGAAGATCAACTCTGAAAGCAAGCAATGAAGCAAGTGAAAGTGGGAGCCCTGACCTACGCGCAGTTGATCCTGCACATGCTGGAGGGCGTTCACGACTGCCGCACCCTGGCCGAGTTGACGGGCCTACACTACGTCACCGTCCTGCAGTACACCCGCGAACTCCACGCCGCCAAGGCCGCGCACATCTGCGCATGGGACAAAGACGGACGCGGCCGGGACTCCATCAAGATTTACAAGATCGGCCCAGGGCGCGACGCCAAGCGGCAACGTAAGACGGACGCCGAACGGGCGCGAACCTACCGCAGCAAGGCCCAGCATCTGGACATGGTGCAGCGCCTGGCGGGCAGCACTGTTTCCTCAACCAACTGAAAGACCGAAATGACAATTCCCCGCATCAAACAGTGGTTCCAACTTGCCGTACCGGAGCCCACCGACAAAAACCGCGCCGTACAGCTCGGTTGCCACGCGGAAGAGTTCGCCGAGATGCTGACGGCATTGGGCTTCCAAAACACCTCGGCGAACGTCGAACTGTGGGCCAATTACATGAAGAGCGAGTTCCCGGGCGTGATGCAACCAGACCGCACCGAACTGCTTGACGCCATCTGCGACCAGATCGTCACCGCCGTCGGCGTGGCCCACATGTTCGGGCTGGACATCGAGGGCGCGCTGGCCGAGGTCACACGGAGCAACTATTCGAAATTCGTTGACGGCAAGCCGGTGTTCGATGCCAACGGCAAGATTGCCAAGCCACAGTCGTACATCAAGCCTGACCTCACGCCTTTCCTGTGACCCGCTACGCCCCTCGGGTTTATCAGCCCGCCATCACCAATCATATCCTGAACCACCCCCGCTGCTTCGTGGCGGCGTCCATGGGAACCGGCAAAGGGCCGGCCACCCTGGAGGCCCTGTCCATGCTGTTGCTGCTCGGTGAGGTCAAGCGCGTGCTCGTGCTCGGCCCCAAGCGCGTGGCCGTCAGCACGTGGCCCGGTGAGATCGAGAAGTTCAAAGCCAGCTTCGGGCACATGAAGATCGCCGTGGCCGTCGGCGATGCCGATACGCGCCGCGCCGCCATTGGCTCCGACGCGGTGATCGTTACGGCAAATTACGACGTGCTGGAATGGCTGGTGGAGTACCACGGCGCCAACTGGTCGTTCGATTGCATCGTCTGTGACGAAAGCACGAAACTCAAGAGCCTGCGCGTCAGCATCCAGACGAGCAAGTCCGGCAAGAAGTTTCTCACCGGCCAAGGGGGCAAGCGCGCCAAAGCCCTGGCCCGCGTCGCGTTGACCCGCGCCACTCGGTTCATCTGCCTGTCTGGCACGCCCGCTCCGAATGGCCTGGAAGATTTGTGGGCGCAGTATTTTTTCTTGGATTCCGGCCGACGCCTCGGAACCAGTTTCACTGCCTTCAGCCACCGCTGGTTCCGCGCCCGCCCGGGAAGCGACCCGCAGAAGCAACAGATTGAACCGCTACCTTTTGCGGACGAACAAATTCGCGCAGCCATCAAAGACATCACCATCGCGCTGGAGGCGCGCGACTACTTTGACTTACCCGAACTCATCGAGAACGACATCAAGGTTGAGATGCCATCGGCCGCCATGAAGCTCTATAAAAAAATGGAGCAAGAAATGTTCGTGGAGCTGGAAGGCAAGCCCATCGAAGCCTTCAGCGCGGCAGCCCTCTCGCAGAAGGTTTTACAAATCGCTTCTGGCGCGCTCTACACCGACGCTGACGGCGCATGGTCGCTGGTGCACGACGCCAAGATCGAGGCGCTGCAGAGCGTGGTCGAAGAGGCAGCAGGCATGCCAGTGCTCTGTGCGTACCACTTCAAGAGCGACCTGGCGCGCATCTTGAAGGCGTTCCCCAAGGCTGTGCACCTCGGCGCCGACCCGAAGATCATCGACCGCTGGAACGCGGGTGAGATTCAAATGCTCGTGGCCCACCCACAAAGCGCCGGCCACGGGTTGAGTCTCCAGCACGGAAGCAACATTCTGTGTTTCTTCTCCAGCAACTGGAGTCTTGAGGCCAGCGCGCAGATGGTCGAGCGCCTGGGCCCCACCCGCCAGGCGCAGAGCGGGTACAACCGCCCGGTGTACGTCCATCGGCTCATTGCGGCCGGAACGCTGGAAGAGGTTGTCGTGAAGCGCCTGCGCACAAAAGCCTCCATCCAAGACGCTCTCATGGAAGCCATGAAAATTTCCCGCTAAAACCCCTCACAACCCCCTTGCGCAGTTTTTGCGCGTTTGCTAAACTTCCTACCATCAACAACCGAAAGGCAATCATGGTCGGAGTAAATGGCATTGAGATCAAGGTGGGGCAGGTGTGGCGCTGCCGAGATGGTAAAGAGCGCAAAGTCGTCAGCAACGACGGGCACGACGATTGGCCGTGGGACCTCGAAAACGGCGACTCGGTGTCCGACACTGGCGCTGAGTTTTATGACGGAGAGAGCAACAGCGACCTGATCGAACTCGTCAAGGACGAGAACGGCTTCACGATCTGGCGCGGCGGTGAGCAGCCGGCGGAAACGCGCGGGAAGGTGGTCGAAGTTAGGATCGGCCGCTCGACCAAGCACGGTCCTGCCGACAGATATATGTGGAACCACTGCGGTAACGCAGACATCGCCGCCTACAAAGTGGCCGAGAAAGCCGCAGCCCCGCAGCCCTCCGACAGCGCCACCCTCGCCGAAGAAACCCTGAGCGCCCTCGGCTGGACGTTCGACGGCCAAGCGTGGACGGAGCAGCCGAAGGCTGAATTGCCCATCGGTATGGTGCCCAACGCGCTCGACGTGCAGGTCGGCGGCACCCACTACAAAGACTGCGCCATCCAACCCATCGAGTACATCCACGCCAACAAGCTCGGCTTCGCCGAAGGTAACGTGGTCAAGTACATCACGCGCCACCGCCAGAAGCACGGCGCCGACGACGTGCGCAAGGTCATTCACTACTGCCAGCTCCTGCTCGAACTGGAGTACGGCGCGGGCAAGACGGAAGGAGGTGTGTGATGGAACTCAACCGTGAGTGCTTACGGAAGGCGATGATGGCTTTCTATGACGCCCCGGGTAGTGCACATGACGGCGTAGCACCGGCCATCGAAGCCTACCTCGCCGAGATGTTCAAGCCCGGCCAGATTCAGATGCTCGAACCGCTCGAAGTGATCCCCCAGCGCGACTATCGCAAGGAACTTTGGATCGGCGTTCAACTGAAATTCGGCAGCTCCAAACACGCAGACGACGCCCTTGCGGACTTTGACATCCGATTCCACAAGGAGTCCACCCATGGATGACTTCACCATCGGCCTCGCAGTCGGCCTGTTCGCAGGCGTCTTCATCGGTGTGTGCATCGCCGCACTGCTGGTCGTCAACAAAGGAGAGAGCACATGACCCCACTCGAATGGATTTTTGCAATCGGCATGACGCTGCTTGCCCTCGGTGCCGGAGCAGCGTTCTTCATCCTCGTTACCGCTTTCAAGATGGTGCGCCAGCGCCTGGAGAAACACCAATGACACCAATCGAATGGTTTGGCCTCATCGGCTTCGCGCTGCTGGGCCTGGGCTTCGTCGCCCACCTCTACAAAGCCAACCTGAACAAGCTGCGCCTCGACGCGCTGCAGACCTACCAGTGGAAGGTCATGTGCATCGACGGGCAGTTCGCCGTGCTGGAGGGCACGCCTGTGCGTCAGGTCGGCGCGCAGAAGCCCACGGTTCGCGAGGCGATTGATGCGGCGATTTTGGAGCGCCAACATGCCAAGACGCAAGTTTGACGCTTCGATGCTCGCGCCGGAGTACTACACGCCGCCAGCGTGGATGACCGGATACCCGACGGTGCTACACGACGCGCATCTACTCACCTGGAAAAAGCACAAGGTCAGCGTGCAAAAGAAGGACTACTACCGGCGCAAGAAAGAGGAAATTCTTGCTCGCAACAAAGCGTGGCGCGAGGCCAACCCAGAAAAGGAACGCGAATGCGTCCGCAGATGGAGGGAGGCCAACCCCGAGCGTGTAGCGGAACTCCGGCGCGCAGACTATGAACGCCACCGCGAGCGCCGACTGGCAAACCAAGCCCAGCGCTGGCAGGACCTCAACGATGCCAGTGTTCGGGGCATCGTGGCGCACGGATACGGGTCTGTCGGTCTGACCAGCAAGGACGTGCCCGACGAAGTGCTCCCGATCTTCCGCACCCAGATGCTGATCAAACGTGAACTCAGAAAACA
This sequence comes from Pseudoalteromonas sp. NZS100_1, assembly GCF_015864285.1. Lineage (NCBI taxonomy): Bacteria > Pseudomonadati > Pseudomonadota > Gammaproteobacteria > Alteromonadales > Pseudoalteromonadaceae > Pseudoalteromonas > Pseudoalteromonas sp. NZS100_1. The sequence goes on along the minus strand of NZ_JADYXN010000028.1, from coordinate 33,266 downwards.
GAAAGTCGCACCATGAACCTCGAAGCACTCACCAATGAATTGACGGGTCTCTACAAAGACATCCGCGCAGGCAAAGTGGAGCCAGCAGTGGCCCACGAACTCAACAACACGGCGGCCAATATCCAAGGTGTCATCCGCCTGGGCCTGCTGAACGCCAAGCTGCAGAACAAGTCGCCAGACCTCGCTTTCTTCAAGGAAGCACGCAAGGCGGCTGTCAAGAAGGGGGTGAAGCGTGGATGACGCCGACCTGAGCCAAGACCGCGCCGAGCGCGAGGCCCCTTACCTGCTCGCAGCCAGCCGCAAGCCGACTGGCCCCACGGCCACCGGTCGGTGCCTGTACTGCGACGAGATCGTTGCCGACGACCAGCGGTGGTGCGACACAGCCTGCCGTGACGGGTGGGTGCGCGAGTCGCGGTTGCGGGGAGGTGTGCGATGAGCGAAGACGAAATGTTGGAGCTGGCTGCGAAGGCCATGCACAACCTGCGGAACCCGAATTTCTGTAACTACACCGTGGTGGATAAAGAAGTCGGTGTGTGCTTAGAACTGGGTTCTCGCCGGGGTGCGATCACGAGCTACTGGAACCCCCTCGTCAACGATGGCGATGCCCTGCTTCTGGCGGTGAAGTTGCGCATGTCGGTGACGGTCTTTGACAACGCGGTGGGTATCGGTATCAAGGGCGACTTTGGTTACCGTGAGTACGACATAACTCCAGACCCCCACGCCGCCACTCGCTGGGCCATAACCCACGCCGCCGCCGAAATTGGAAAGGCAATGCCATGAACGACAAACGATTCGAATCCTGGTGGACCAGCAACCCGGCGCGCGTGGCGCTGAACCCGGCAGCGAAGGAAGTGGCGCGCAAGGTGTGGAAGGCGGCCCAGCAGGACATGGCGACGGAACTGCTGGAGATCAACCCAGCGCCTGCTGGTGCGTCGTTCGACGCGCTGATCGCCTCGCTGACCACAGCACGCGGCGTTCCGCACGTCAAGGGGGCACCATGCTAAAACGCATCCCCCTGTTCTGCCAGGAGACTGGCTATTCTGAGAAGGCCTTGGCCCGCAAGATCGAAGACGGCGTGTGGGTCGAGGGCCGCGAGTACGTGCGGGCGCCGGATGGGCGCTTGCTGATCGACATGGATGGGTTCAACAGGTGGGCTCGTTCCGAACAAAACACCAAACCCCGGCGAAGAGTCGGAGAAAGCACCATGTGAACCTCGACCAACTGACCGCGCGCATCCGTACCGCCATCGAATGCACCACCAACCAGCTTCGCCCGCCCGTAATGGGCCCGGGGCTCCCCGAGTCCACCCGCACCGCGCTGCAGGTCCACCTCGACGCGCTCCTGAAAGAAGAGCTGCGAGCGCTTACTGGGCAAGCGCCGGAGGGCGATTTGGCTGGGTTCGCAGAGCAGAACGAAAAATTTGCGCAGGACATGGGTTTGCGCAAAGACCCCGAGCCGCCCATCTACGAAAACCTCTGGCTCCAAGCGACCAGCGACCTCAACGCCGCGATGGGCCTGGTACAGCAGAACCAAGAGTTCTTCGGCGCGCAGTGCGGCGACGACAAGATCAAGGTGATTGGCGAGTTCTTCGTCAAGTGGGCGGCCCTCATGATGGAGCCGAAGGCCGACACCACCCCCTGGTATCCCGACGATTCAGGCGACTGGGTGGAAGGCCACCCGCGCGAGCTGCCACCTAACACACCAATGGCGGGCTGGTTGTTCCGGTCCGAACGGGACAACAAAGCGTACACGACCCCGGAATCCGACTGGACCGCAGGCGAGTTGCGCAACCGGAACATCGTCGCCTACAAGGTGGTCAAGCCATGACCTACGAAGTCCAATTCCAAGTGGGCACCGCCGAGTACACCGCGCGCGGTCCCGACATCGACGGCGTGCTGCGGCTGATCCAGGGGGTGCAGGGTGTGGGGCGTGTGCCGGAGTGGATCGACTGGGCCGGCGGTGCGTGTCCCGTAGCTTCCGGTGTCGTCGTTGCCCTCCAGCCCCGTTCGGGTAGACAGACGCGCGGTGAGGGTCAAACTTTTGACTGGGGTCACACCGGCCGCCCTGGCGACATCGTGAGGTATCGCGTATGCGAGTGATCCTCCACGGCCCCGTAACCGCCGACCACCTGGCCGATGCCGAACTGATGGCCGGGATCACCCCGACCAGCTTCGTGACGAACGGCCTGTCCCACCCGCCGCGCGGCAGCCGCCTGCCCGTCGATGTCTACCCGATCTGCCCGATGCAGCCGGTGGAAACCCGGGAGCGGGCGCGGAACTACACACTTGTTTTCCACTCAGACGCATTGGTGTGTGCAGGGGGAAACGACCATCTTGTGTCTCTTGCGCGCAACTATAACCTACTGATTTACGAGGTTAATCCATGAAACGGATTTCACTGGCGCGGTTGAGACAGGTGTTGCACTACGACCCGGATAATGGCGTGTTCACGTGGCACCCCCGTGGCCTCGAAGATTTCGACGGCGATGAAAGACGATGGCGCAGTTGGAACACGCAGCATGCCGGTCGCCCTGCAGGGTGCTCAACACTGCGCTACACCAACATCCGCATCGACGGCAAAACATACTGGAGTCATCGTGTCGCATGGTTCTACACACATGGTCACTGGCCCAACGGGATTATCGACCACCGGAACGGCGACAAATATGACAACCGATTGGACAACCTTCGTGTCGTTTGCCCGATGGGCAACGCTGAAAATCGCAGGGCGCTCATGCGCGGGAAGAAGGAAGACTTACCGATAGGTGTGTTCAAGATGCCTCGTCCGGGTTTGCCCAACCCCTACATGGCGCGCATCGCAGCCAGAGGCGCCCGAAAGTATCTGGGGTGCTTCCCAACACCTGAAGCCGCATCGGCCGCCTACCTCGCGGCAAAACGAGAACTGCACGAAAGCAACACGCTATGACCGAAACAGCAGAACAACCGGCCCACAAGCTCAACGCCGACCAGACCGTGGCCGTCGCCACCGACGTGTTCTGGAACGAGGACATGACCACGTGCCCTCGCGGCGCCAAGGTCCAACTGCTCGGCGCGGGCGGCGTGGCGGTATACGGCGACTACCACGGTGATCCGTTCTGGCAGGCGTGGTGCCCGCTGCCGAAGCGTCGGAGGAAGGTATGAACTCGCATCAACGTCGTGTGGCTTTTCGCAAGCAGTACCCACACCCTGTGGTTGAGATTCGCGGTGACAAGGTGTTCGTCCTCGCCTAGAGATCGTTCTGGAGAAGGGCACTGCGCCACCCCAAACTTCGTGCACTATACGCAGAGTGGGTGGCGCAGGGACGACCTGAACCTGATCACTTCAGGCAAACACCCCTGACGTAATCCTGCAGCCCCGCTATTTGCTGGCGGGCAGTTTCAATCCCGGCTCGGAGACTGAAATAATCCCGTTCAGCGGCGTCAGTAAGTCGGGGGCCGCCTGCATCAACCACGCTGGTGGCGCCGGGGGCTTGGGGCACACCAGTTCCGGTTGGGGCGGGGCACTTGGCATTGATCCGCAGCCCGACACGGCCAGCGCGCACATCAGACTGCAGAGTTTCCAGCTTGCGCTTTTCATGGTTCAGTTCCTTCGTGTGTTTCTCGTCCAGAGCGGCCACGGCCGCCTTGCGCGCATCGTCCTCGGCGACCACCGCCTGGTACGCCTTCAGTGTCTTGTCGGCCAACACGCGCAGCACCTCGGCGTTGTCGGCCTTCGTCTTCTGATGCGCCGACTTCTCGCCGGCCACCCTCACCTGCTGCCCGGCCAGCGCCAGCAGGAGCACCACGATCAGCGCCTCGCGCCAGAATTTGAGCAGCCCGATCATGTCAGTGCTTTCAGCGCAGTCTCGTACTGCGCCTTGCGCTCGGCCAGGTGCATGAGCGCTGGCCCGTTCACCCGCCGCGTCACCTCGGTCATGTCGCCCTTGTCGGCCGGGTCGTTGCACTTGGCGTCGTGCCAGTACCAGGCTGCCGTCAGCGCGGCGTGCTTTGGCGTGGTGACCAGCGCGGGGTTGCCCACGTAGTCGTACCCCAGCGACTCGCCGGCGCGTTCGTAGTTTTTGCGCCAAGTTAGCTGCACCAAACCTCTGCCATGCATGCCTTTGTAGAGCAGTTCGCTCAGGCCCTTGGGGTTGCGTGCGTATGGCTCGGCGTCAGCCATGCTCTTGAACGCGCGGGGGTAGATGCGCGCCAACCGTGAGGCGTCCTTGTAGTACAGGCCCTCTTCCACCGCCGACAGGTGCGCCGACTCCACCGCCACGGTGGCGAGGAACGCCGCCTGGCGCTGCAGAGAGCAGATGTCGAATCGACCCATGGCATCCAGCAGGGGCTGGTGGTAGGTCTGCGCGTTTCCGTACGGCGCGCTGGTGGCCGCCGCGAGTTGTTCAACCGTGAAGGTCATGGTCATACCTCGATAATCTCAATGGTCAGGTCCGGCGCGGGGCCTTCGATTGCGCCGTTGCGGAAGAACACGCGGTCACCCACGGTGGCCTCCCCGCGTGCAGTAGCCATACCACCCTGCTCCTGGATGGTGGCAACGCCGTCGGCATAGGCGATCACCTCACCCACGCGCAACGGGTAGGTGGGGATCAGCTTCTGGAACCGGCTAAACAGGTTCGACATGTGTTTCCACCCCCAAGGTTTGCCAGATAGACGGCAGCCCAACTTCGACCTGCACGCTGCGCGTGAGACCGATGCGCTCGATGCCCCCATCCAAGTAGCGCACGAAGCTGCCCGGGGCGATGATCCCGGTCTCAGCGAGCACCGGCAGGCGCAGGCCCACTGTGGCGATGCGGCCTGTGTCGGACAGCACGGCGATACCCCGCTGGCGCGCGGCCACCGCCTCGGTGATCAGCGGGTCGATGATGGTGGGCGCCAGGTAGTCGCCAGCGGTGCCTTCTCGCGTCACGCGGCCGTTGACCCCAACCTGCTGGCCCATGACGTACACCCGGTTGTAGCGGGCCTTGTCGCGCCACTCGATGCTCTCGCGGCTCATCACCGCCGATGGCAGCTCGAAGTCGGGTGTGACGCCCGCCCAGTCCCACGGCGCCACGGGGTAGCGCGACAGGACCCGCAGCACCTCGTCGGTGTTGTGGGGCTGCAGGTACGCCGAGATCGACCCGGCCACCTGGTTCAGCGCGGTGATGTAGCTGCCCTGGTGGCTGAACACGCCCGCAGGCACGTTCCAGTCGTCCGGGTTCCACTCCACGTCCCAGCCCAGCGGCACGCCGTTGTCGGTCAGGATGTCGTTCATGAGCTGTTCAGCCGTGCGGCCAAACTCGTTGCCGAAGCTCATGATCGGCGCGTACGGGGCGTCGAGCACCGCCGCGCGGCCACGGCCACCTATGCGCAGGTCGCTCCGGCCGAACGTGCGCTCGCGGGAGATAGACTCCACGATGAAGCGGTAGGGCGTGCCGTTGATCGTCGCCTGCACGTCCACGGGCACGCCGTCCTCGGGCTCAATGTCGGCCAGCGCGTAGCCTGGTACGGAGGCGCTGAAGCTCCACGTCCACGAGTCCACGTCCAGCGACATGGACATGGACAGCGTGGGGATCGGCACCGCACCCTCAACTCGAATCAGAACTGCACTGTTGATCACCAGGTAGACCTCTTTGATCGGGACAACGACCGTGCCGCCCGGTGTTGGCCCACCGTGCCGCTCGCAAATGAAAACGAGGTGCGCGGCATCGACGTGCGCCTCGGAGAACACCAGGTGTACCGGCAACGAAGGCAGGTAGCACGGGTCCGGTCCGGGCACGGGTGGCCGAACCCAGATACCCGCCGGTGGTGGCATGGCCTCTTGGTATCGGCCGGCGAGCAGTGCACCGAACGGCAGCGCATCTTGGTAGCCTTCCAGAATTGAATTCCAGTATCCGACGGCTTCCTGAAAACGCCCTGCGGTTGAATTTCGCCGGTCGTTTAGGGTGTCCTGAAACTTGGTCGTGCGCGCACTTTGTATGCCCAGCGCTTCTTGGAATCGAGCCCAGGCGTCGTTGCGCAGTCGAATTTGGTCCTGAAATTCGGAACCCAGTGTCGTCTGCAGGGGCGCCGCCTCCTGGTAATGCGACGTGCTGTCGCTGCGCAGGCGCTCTTGGTCCTGCCATCGCAGGTCGGTGGGCGACTCAACGGGGTCTGCGTCTTGCCAACGGCTCTGCCAGTGGGGAACGAGAGGCGTGCTGTCTTGCCACACACCGCGCATCGGCTCCTGGGACGCAGCGGCCCCTTGGTAGACAGAGCGCACTTCGCCCACGTCGGGGCGCTCGGCCCCGCTCACGTATTCAAACGCAACCGCGCCTGTCAGGTCGAAAACGTCATCCGCTACCAGGTCGAAGACCCCCTCGACGTAAACGGCAACGCTCGGGATGTCGGCTGTCGGCTCATCACCGAACACCAGGTGTACCGGCAGCCCAGTGGTTGGGGCGGCCGAGAAGATCAGGCTCGTGCTCATGAGAGCGCCGTTGCGCCCAGTATCGCCCGGCCTCCTGCGTAGAGATTCACGCCGTCAGCGCCGTCCAGTTTGAACGGCCCGTCGCCCGCCATGTCGGTCACGTCGCCATCGGCGATGGGGTCACCTTCACTGGTTGCCAGCCGGCCCCACACCGCTGCCCCGTTGACTGCGATCAGGTCGCCGATCACAGACTCCTGCGTGAGCAGAATCCCTGTCAGTTCGACCGTGCCGCACGGCTTCGTGAGCACCAAGGTTGCCAGGGCGGCGCCCCCCGGAACGTCACCAGAGGTGGCCGGGCGCGTCGTGCCGTAGATTTCCAGTTGCGCGGGACCAGAGCCTGCGTCGGCCAGGTCGATCAGAGCCTGCAGCACAGCAGGTCGAGCTGACACGAGCGCAGCCGCGCGCGCAGCAGCCGAGAGTGCCAGCGTGGTCATCCTGGGTAGCCCTCGGGCTCGATGCGGTCGGCGATGACGGCGCGGAAATCGGCGCTCGGGTAGATGGCGATTACGCTGTACGTGTAGTTTTCGTCCACACCCTCGAACGCGCCTTCCCCCGTGGTCGGGTCCGACCACTCTTCGCGGATCACCTTGCCGTCAATGTCACGCACCAGGCGCACCTTGGCAAACTGCGGGGTGTACGTCTTCGGCGTGGTGGCGGGCAGAATCTCTCGCTTCACGTCGTAGGGTACGCGGCCGATGCCGCTGGGTGTCTGAAAGTCAAACGCGCTGTAGATCACCCCACCGTCCGTGGGCTGCACAGCTTGCAGCATGACCCCCGTCTTGGCGGCAGAGGCGAATGCCTTCACACCAAACCCCATCAGTGTGGTGTACTCTGGGCTAGGACCCGTTCCTGTTACGGCATCTCCCCCCTGCAAGACCAGAGCGGTGGGGAATCGAGAGGCTGTGGTGCGCGCGCCCAGCTCAATGCCTGTAACCTGTACGGCCGTTGGAAACGTCCATGTCAGCACCACCGCATCACCTCCGGTGCTCCAGTAGCAGCCTGTGGCCGTGTTGTTGTCAGACAGGTTGGTCAGCGGACCCGTGGGGGCCGCACTCGCCGTCAGCGTGGCCGCCGCATCGACGCGCGTGGCGCCGTCGAACAGGTGAAACTCAGACAGCTCAAGCGTGGACAGCGTGGGGGCCGTCATCAGCTTGGCACGCCAATATTTGTGTGCGGCCACGGCGTTACCTCCAGGGGCCGGTCACATCAACCGCGAGGGAGTTGAAACCCGACGCACTGGTCATGTTGTTCGGCGCGAGCATGTTCACGCGAGCACGACCATCTGTGTCGTAGAAGATTTGATGCTCGGAGAGTACAGTTTCGGCGCCGAAGTGCAGTGACAACCTGCCCCCCGGTATGTCCGCACGAATGCCTGTTTGCGATTGCGAGTCCCGCACCATGATCGGCGTGAACGGGACACGTCCATTCACGGTGTTGGGCAAGAAACTAAGGTTGTACGCGGTGTACGGCGAGACTTCTGGTTGTATCGCGGTCCCCGTCCCGTCTACCTTGCGAGGTATCGCGCGCGTTGCTACGTCCGAAGACAGGATGTACTGACCACCGTAGCTTTCCCACACCGAACCTGGCGCGCCGGTCAGCATGGTTGCGTAGGCGTCCCCGGACCGACTATGCGGCACGAGGTCGCCAAAAAAGTAAGCCGCACCACCGTTGGCTGTTGGCCCTCCGGTCGTCACATACGCCGCAGCGTTGAAGTAGAAGGCACGGCTGTCGGCCGCAATCGCCCACGCCACGTCCGCGGAACCAGCCGTGTGAGACTTACCCCAATAGAAACCGCCACTGAGCTGCGCGCTCGTAGGAAAAAGACCTGTGCCGGTAGACACCGCAGTCATATTCTCGTACCCGACCACCCGCGCCGCCGTCGTGCCGGTGTCGTTGACGCGCAGAAACTGCCCGTGGGCCTGCGGGTCGGCCGACTTGTAGACTGCCAAGTTGGTGCCGGTGTAAACCTTCGTCCAGCCAGCCGCAGCCATCTTCACCGTGATTGTGCCGGTGGCTGTGCCGTCAGCTTCAGCAGTTGCCCACCGGATGACGTTCGGTGCCACCGCGGTCACCTTCTGTTCGCCATTCAACCCAGCAGGTGTCGCCCCTGCGACCAGCACCACCGACTCGACGGCGGCTGCGTGATCGGCTGGAAATGTGGCCGTGGCTACACCACCCGTGATGATCACCGACGAGGCGGTCTGACTGCCCCAACCGTTTACCAAACAGGCGTCCAGCAAAGAGATCAGACTGCCAACTTGGCCGCGCAACGCTGGTGCACCCGGCATGGTGCTGCGGAAGAGTTTGACGGACGTGTCAACCGGAGAGGTCATCGGAAATCCTTACGGGCGATCCACGCCACCGCGTGTGATCAGAGAGAACGAATAGTCCAGGCCGGCTTCTGGGCCCTGCTGCACCGTGCGCGCCACCCACACGGGGAACTGCGCACCGACAGTGTTCATGCGTACGATATTTCCCACCGACCAGCCGGAACCCCAACCGGTTTCCAGAATGGTGAAGTACGGCGTACCAGTGGCCGGATTGTTCGGCGAGCAGTCAGCATTGATGGTCCCGGTCCCGATCACACCGACATGTTCGCCAATGATCTGGAATGCCGTGGTGCTGGTGAAACGGAAAGCCCATCGCTCCGTCACGGCACCAAGGTTGTTCACCTCTACGGGGGCCAGCGTGTTGTTGTAGGTCCCCGTGGCAGGAGAGCCGTCCACCACATCCGACCATGTGGTGCCATCCCAGGAGCCTTGGTCGAACATCAAGGACATGCGGCTACGCAGGTCTCCCGCGATCAGGGCGCCCGAGACGTAGCTACCTGGCACCGGAAAGTCGTGTGTGAGCTGACGTGTTAAGCCAATCTGGCCTGTGATCTGCACATCGCTGACCTGGGCCAAGTCCTCGATGCGGTGCTCGATGGTGATGGGTTGGCTCCAACCGGTGGTGTCCACAATCGTCACCGTTCCTGCTTCCAGGTTGGCCGTGTAGCCAGTGTTGATCGTGTCACCGTCATCGCCGATCACCCGAACGCGAGACAGGCGCGTGCGGGCCAGGTCGATGGTTTGCCCGTTCGACACAGTGGCCGGACTGGTTACCGCCGTATGGCCGACCACGGCGAAGCCACCGGGGCGGAAAATGGGAACGCGACCATCTTGTGGCAGCCGCACGGGGTCCAGGCCCAACACGTCGGCGTCCAGCGGGAGGTAGAAGTAAGCCACGCTGTTGTAGCGCAGTGTGGTTGGGTCCACAGGCCATGGGCGCCAGATTTTCAGCGCCTCAACTGCGCCCACGTCGTCCGCGTCGTACCACCACTCCAGCTTCTGCTCGACGGTCAGCGAGGTGTCGAGAACGTAGTCGCCGAACTGCAACTCGACCACGCCCGTCTCGAAGTCCACCTTGCCGCGCAGGTGTGTCCCCGCGATCACGCCGTCGATGCCCGCGCTGGCGGTGATCGCGTTACCCTCCGTGTCCGACAGGTTCATCACGAACCCGGCGGGCTTCAGGGGGGCGATCTGGGTGCGCATGAAAATGCTGGCAGTCGTCCACTTCTGACGCACAGTCCAGAGGCTTGTGATGGTCAGGTCTTCGGCGTCGTAGAGGGGGTCCACCACGTAGTCTGTGATCTCGGCGATGCCGCCCGCGTAGTTGACTCGGCCTGCGAAAAAACCGGTGCCCGGGGTCGTGCGATCCCGAATCAGGTCGCCGTCGTAGTCCGCATAGGTGTGACCCATCCAGGTGAACTGCACGCTGTTTGGCACCACGTAGTCGCTGGTGTATGGGCACAGGTCAATCGTGATGGTCGGGGGCTTGAAGCTGTACTCCGTAGTGACCGTGCTGGCGAAGTCTGTCGCGTACGTCACCGTCAGCGTCGAAGCGGCCAACAGCTCTTCACCCACGGATGTGTCGCCGTACTCCCCGCCTTTCTGCGCGCTGTCACCTCCGGTGGAAGGCTCCAGATAGCTCTCGAAGGATTCGGCATCTTCGTGATCGCTTTTGTATCCTTCCGTCGTCAGGTCAAGCTCGACCAGGCGCACATTCAGCGCGCCCGTGCCGTAGTTGACCGTGCCGAAATCACCGAGGCCACCCGTGCCGTCGTCAGTGAGTTCGTTGACCAAGGTTTCCTGTGTCTTCTCGGTCTTGTAGGTTGTCTTCGTGTGCGAAGAGCCTGCTGTGACCTTGCGCGATGCGCGGCGGCGCTGGGGTTCGAGGTATGCGTATCCGGTTGCCATGTGTTATGCCCCTGCGAGGAAATAGGTCTTGAGCACGCCGTCACGGCTCATCAGCGATTTTTGGCCTGCCGTCAGGTCACCGGAAGACCACACGGCTCCGCCAGATGCCGGAGGGTCGTACACGTTCCCAAAGCCTGCAAGGCTGCTTGGAATCACGTTGACGTACACAGTAGCGCCGTTGTCGTCTCGAATGCCGCCCGGATAGACGCCACCAACGGCCACCGCGCCGGTCGTAGCGCTGCCGCTCACCAATGGATCGCGCACCACGTCTGCCGGGGCTTTGATCGTGAGGGGAACGCTGGGGTTTGGCACAGGCCAAGAACCGGCGTTGTAGTTGTAGAGAACAACCGACTGGCCCACCGTGATGGACGACGGATTTTCCACGAAAACGTGGTGCGTGCTGTTCACCAGCCAGCCGGAGACTGTTGGTACAGAGAAGGACCCTTGACCCCCTGACACGGTGAACGTGCCGGAGGTTGCGCCAAGGCCGCCACCTTTAAGGGTGATGGTCGTCCAGGAGTACGTGCCGTCCGCGCCGGGGCCTGCGTCAAAGGTTAAGTTGAACGCCGTTCCGCTCAAGACCTGCGGGTTGCCGCATTCCAGCCAGGCGTAGGATGTGGACGAACCGCCCCCGCCGCCCCCACCCCCGCCGGTACTGCCCCCACCGCCAGAGCGCGGCGGGTCTACGATCACGGCGCCGTTGTACTCGATCTCCGTGCTGCTTTCACTCACCAGATCGCTGGTCCCGCTGCTGTTGCTGACGTTGCGCACCGTGATCCAACGGGCGGTGATGGTCCCAGCCAGGGGCGGTTCGCTCAAGGTGATGGTCACAAAACCGCCGGCGTCGGGGCTAAGGCCGGCGAAACTCTCGCTGCGGGCCGACGTGTAGGCGTATTCGGTGTTGAACTCGCCGCCTGGGTCGATCATCGCCAAAGGTTTGAGGGAGATGAACCCGCTGTTGTACGTGATGCTGCCTGTAGCGTCTCCGGTGAAACCGCCTGTGCCGTTGTCGGTTGCGGTCTTCAACACACCCCCAGACTCCCAGGTCACGACGACGGACCCTGGTTCCAAGGGGGAGTGCGGTACGGTCCACGACAATTCGGGCATCCGAAAACCGATGGCGGCAGATCGGTTGGTGTACGCAGACTTCTCACCCCACGAGTAGATGATGGATGAGCCAACGTCTGGCATCGAGGGGAACGTTACGGCGATGGAGCCGTTGTCGTAGTTGACGGTGCCAACCCCCGTGCCCGTCAGGTTGCCGAGACCGTCGTCCTGGATGGTGTACCAACTACCGAGCGCCCGGAAGGAAACCACCAAGGAGTTCGCAGCCGGGAACGGCCGCAGGATGTCAACGAAATTGAAGCCGCGGTTTTCCTGCCCGATCTTGATGCGCTTGCTGTGCGGCGCGGCGCCAACGGTAACAAGCCGTGGCGTCTCGGCCAAGACCAAGGATCGCTGTGCGGAAGGCCGCTGGTCGAGCGCACTGACTTCCGTCCGCGCGTTGGGAACCAGTTGGGTGTAGACGCTCTCCACCTGCACCGTTGCGTCGCCGATAGCCCCCGCCGATTCCAGGGCAACGACACCGTGGTACGACCCGGCATCCGCGACGGTGGTGTCACGGACCTTAGTCTTGCCGTCGGCCACGGCGAAAAGCCGGGATGGGGGTGAGCCAGGGAAGTTGACGCGCAAGGCATCGCTGATGTCACAGGTGACAACTTCCGCTTCAAAGTCCACCAAACCGCCGCCAACCAGTTCGGTGTAGGTGCCGATGGTGCTTTCCACCCGCGTCGTGCGCACGTACTGCACGATCTCGTCGGGGGTGTCTTCGTCGGCCACCAGTACCAGGGTGCGGCCCACAGCGGGGAGCGGGGACCCGGGGCGTTGGAACAACTGGATCGCCCGCTGACCAGCGACGTGGTTCTCCAGCAAGAAGCCCGGAAGTGCGGGGCCTTTCACCAGATAGGCTTCGATGAAATCCGCAGCGTTGGTGCGCGTGTCAAAGGTCTCGCCGGTAGAGAAGACCGTGATGCTCACGTTCGGATCATTAGGGGGCTCGGCCACAATGAAATTGGTGCCCAGCAGCGTGTCACGGTCGCCCGTCTGGACGTGCACATGCACTTTGCGCAGGTTCACCCGACCGCCCGCGCGGTCCAGCTCGCTGATGTCCGGGAAGATGTTGTTGCTCTCACCGTCCTGGATGATCGTCGCCGTGGGGGCACCGCCGCCTTCGCTCACGTCATCCATCACCGCCGACGCTACCAGGCGGACATCGCCTTTCAAGATTGCCACTTGTTAAATCTCCATGAGACGGATGGTGCAGAGGTAAAAGTCGGCAGGCAGTTCGTGCCCATCGCGGTACTGGATCACAGGACGGGCCTCAAAACCGCCGTCCTGGTGACGGAAGATGACCTCCCGAGCCTCGCCGCGAAGTGTAAGAGTCATGGTTTTGCCGGGTACTGCGGCCCAATTTCGCAACGCCGTCACGTCGGCGCGCGTCATCCACGCGCTGCTGTCGCTCTCCGGCTCCAGCGTGATGGGTCGCCCCTTGACCCTCGCCGCCGCCTGGACGATGTACGCGCCCGTGATCGTGCGGTCGGCAGTCTGCTCGACCGGGTTCCAGTTGTTCTCGTCGGACCAGAACAGGTCTGGGTTCAAGGTCAGTGTGGTCGTGCCATCGGCCAGGGTGAGGCTCATGCTGCGGTTCCTTGTGAGGTTTCAAGTGCGCGAAGCACTGCGAGAGTTTCACGTGACTGCGTGGGGTTCAGTCCGGTGATGGTTCCGAGGTTGCGGCCGCCGAGGTTGACGGTCAGGTTCCCCCCGCTGCTGACGCCACCGCTGCTTGGGCGCCCACCCGAAGGGCTGCCGCCTGGCGTCGTCGATCCCCCACCTGCGGGTGTGGTCGCCGTGCCGCCTGGTGCCGGGCCTGTGTTGAGCAGCTTCGCTTCCAACTCCTGCAGTTGCCGGCGCATGTCAGCCACCTGCTTGCTGTAGTTGGGGTCTCGAATCTGCCCACCCTGACTGGAGATGAACTTCAGCATCTCTGCCAGGCCGCGAGCCTTGATGGCGTCTGGGTTGCCGATGTTCTCTTCGCCGTAACGCCGGGCGATGTCGCGGTCTACCTGCTCTTGGGTTTCCCCGGCCATCACGCGCTCCCCTGCGGTGTTCAAGGAGTAACCTTCCTTGTCCACGTTCAGGCGCTTGCGGCGGGCTTCGGCCAGTTTTTCCTCGGCGGCGGCTTCTCGTTCCAAGATGGCGATCTGCCGCTCGCTGTAGTCGGCGCTGAGTGTGTACTGCATGAGCATCTTCGCCATGGCGTCGGCCTGGCGCTCGCTGGCCTCTGTGACGTTGCCTCGCGCGGATGCCTCACTGCCGAGGTCGTTGGTGGCCTGCTGCCGCAGGCGGTTCTCTTCTTCTTTCAACCGGATGAGTTTGTCCGCGCCATCCAGTTCGGTAAGGGTTGCCTTCTGCAACTTGATCTTTAGGTCCAACTCCCGCACCAACAGTTTGTAGTTGGCGTCACTGGCTTGGAGCTTCAACTTCTCGTTTTCGAGAAGTTTGATCTGGAGTTGTGCCTGTACCCGGTCGATCTCGATTTTGATCTTGGCGACCTCGATCTGCTTCGCCATGGCCTCGCGCTCCAACTGCATCGCCTTGGTGTTATCCCCACGAAGGCGAGCGATGTTGGCACTTGCCTGTGCAATCTGAATGTCCACGGAAAGTGAAGCCTGTTTGGTCTTCAGCGTGGCGACTTCTTCTGCCGCTTGCAGGCGCAGGTTCCGTGCCAAGTCATTCACGGTGTCTTTGTACTTGGCCGTTATCTCGGCCAGTTTCTGGCGCACAGCCGCGACTTCCTCGTCAGTCTTTTTCCCGTTGATGTTGAGCTTTTCGTACTCTTGCAAGACGAGGATGAGCCGATCCATTTCGGCGCGGTACTCGGCCATCTTGGCCGACTGGTCGCCGTATATCTCAACGGCCAGTTTGCGCGCCGCGACTTCCTGTTTTGCCGCCTCCGTTGACGCCTTGGTCTGCTCGACCTCGGACTGCTTGGTCTTGATGAGTTCGCGCAGCTTCTGCGTCTCTTTTTCCTGCTGATCCGCCGTCGCCTTGTCGGCTTCGAGCTTGGCCTGCTGTGCGACCAACTGTTGCTCCAGGATTTTCAGCTCTTCCTGCTTCGAAGCCGCGACCCGCGCGCTGGCAAGTGCGTACTCTTCCGCCGCTTGGCTGGCTGCCTTCAGGACGCCCTGTTCATCGCCTCGCAACTTCGCCAGCGCCACCAGGGTCTCACCCTCTTCCTTGCGCGCTTTGGCGACGCGCTCCAGGTTCAGCGTCTCGTTCTCCTGCTCTTTGATCAGCGTGGCCGTGGCAATAGAGAGTTGAACGTACTTCGCAGCCGCCTCTAGTGTGGCGTCTCCATTTAGCTGCGCCGCGATGGCTGCGAGCTTCTGCGAGTTGGTCAGGCCGTCGGTCGAGGTGATAGTCTCTTGGACTTTACTGGTCAGTTGCGTCGTGGCGGCGCTTGTCTGAGCGACCCCCTTGATCGTCGCGTCGAAAGCCTCGGTCAACTTGGACTGGCGATCCGCAGCCTGTCCCCAGATTTCACTCAAAGCCTCCATGGGGTTTGTCCATGTGGCGATGGCTGCGACCAAGGCTCCCCCAGACCGGATCAGGCCCGCCATTAATTCAAACAGGGCGTTGAGCGGGAGCAGTACCGATCCTGCCGCCAGGCCCAGACCGCGCAACCCCATGGTCAGGATTTCCAGCCAGCCGGCGTCACCAGCGTTTTGGGCGGCCAGTGTGAAGGCGTTCTTCAGGCGCTCCCACGTGGGCACCAAGCCTTCTGTCTCGCCGTGCAGTTCCTGCAGACCCTTGGTGAACGACGGGAAGAAGTCGCGCGCTGCCAAGTTGCCTGACTCCACCAGTTTGACCAGTTCGGCGTCGGTGATTCCGAGCCCCTTGGCCGTCAAACTGAGCGCACCAGGTAGGGAATCCCCTAATTGCTGTCGCAGCTCTTCCATGCTAACGACGCCCTTGGACGCTATTTGACTGAGTGCGTCCAGGGCCAGGGACGTGCGCTCGGCGCCGAGGCCCAGCGAGCCTGCGGCGCGGGTCAGCGAGGCGAACAGCTCGTTGCTCTGCTGCGCCGGTACGTTGGCCGACTTCATGGATGCCGAGAACTTGACGAACGAGTCGCTGAGGCCGCCCACCCCCACGCCGCTATCGTTGGCGGTCTTGCGTAGGAAATCCAGTTGGCTGGCGACGAGTGCGGTGTCTTTGTAGACAGCGTTCATGGCCCGGCGGAACGTGTCGAGCTGCACGACCGAGGCGATGAACTGGCGACCCATGTCCTTGACGCGCTCCACAATCGCGCCCACGGCGTCCGCGATCAGGTTGCCGGCCGCAATCTGGCCCAGCGAGTTCTTGAACAGGCCGGCCGCCTTGTCGGCGGTGGTCAGCGTGCCGGTCAGCTCGCGGATTTCCCGCTCCAGCACCTTGATCTTGTTCTCGCCCGCAGCAAAGGCGCCGGAGAGCTGTGCACCCGTCTGCCCGGCAGTGGTCGCCAGGGTTGCCATCGCAGCGCGTGTCTCGGCGATTTCCTGCTGGACGGCCTGCACCGAGCGCACGCCGAGCGTGCCGAAGGCGTTGTCGATGCGCTGGGCAGCCTTCTGGGCTTCGTCAGCGGTCTGCTTGACCTGGGTCTCGGCCTGCTCCAGCGCGTTCTCCCAGAACTTGACGTACTGGGCCGCCTGCAGCAGTTTCTGCGCTTCGGTGGCCTGCTTCTCGAAGGCGTTCTGGTTGGCGAGTTCACGCTGGGCCGCAGCCAAAATCTCGGTCTCGCGGGCCAGTTGCTGGGCGGCGTGGGCCGCGTTGACCAGGGCCTCGGCCTCTTTCTGCCAGGCATCGTTGGCCGCAGCCGCTTCGCGCTTTGTGGCCGCGTACTGCTCCGTGGCCCGCGCCGCATCGCGCTGGGCCAGTGTCTCGGCCTGCAGCGCCGCTTGGCCGCGTGCCAGCAGGTCTGCAACTGCCTTCTCTTCGATGGCGAGCAGGCGGTTGGCTTCTGCCATCTCGCGGAGCGCTGCGTTGCGCGCGTTTACGGTCTGAACGCCAGAGTTGAAGATCGCCTGCAGCTTGCCCTCAGCCGCAGCTACGTCTGCAGTGGACAGCCCCAGCGCCTCGGCCGCCGTGGTCGCCTGACGTAGCGCCTCGTTCTGCTTGTTCAGGGCGGTGTCCAGGCGTTCGACCTGTGCCGCGCTCTTCTTGTACTGGGTCTCCAGTTTGCCTTGCTCGGCCACGGCCGACGAGGCTTCGGCGTTGGCTGCCTTCTGGTTGGCGCGCAGCGTTACGAGTTCGACGTTTGCTGCGTTCTGAGCTTTGACCGCATCGGCCAGTTGGTCGCGGTAGGCTGCAGTGTTCTTCCCGGCCGCGTCGTATTCTGCCTTCAGGAGTCGCAACGCTGCCGTGGCCTCGGCTTGCGTGCGCTGACCCTTCAACAACTCGGCGTTGGCCTCGCTCTGCCGCTGGGTGGCCTTAGCAGTGGCATCACGCAACACCTCCAGCCGCTCGGCCATCTGCGCGGCGCTGTCGGCGGCGTCCACTTGGCGCGCGGCCAGCTTGTCGGTTTCCTCGCTCAGTTCCCGGAACGTGGTCAGCGCTTGGCTCTGCTCGCCCAGGCGGCCGATCTCGTCGGCGAGCTTCTGGAACTCAGGCGCCGCTGCGCCGCCGTCGCGCCCGAGAGCTTCAACCGCCTTCTGCAGTTCCTTGATACCGTCTTCACCGAGGGTCTCAACGCTCAGTTTGAGGGTTACATCACGATTCGAAGTAGCCATGGTGTCTTTCAGGGCTGGTCAGGCCAGTGGCGGTTGCCTTTGCGGATGTTCTCGGCTTCAGGCAGGACTTGGAGGTTGGCTTCGCAGTGCAGGCCGCGCACCGTCTTACCTTGCAGCGGTACGATGTGGTCCACGTGATACCACTCCCCAGTGAGCATGCTCAGGCCGTCGGCGGCCTCATAGAATTCCGCGATCTTCTTTTGGTCGGCCCATGTTGGGGTTGCTTGCAAAAGGGCCGCGCGCCATTTCGCCGAATGCATCGCCATCACGCCCGGGTTGGCGTCCCGCCACTTCTTGAAGATGGCCTTGGACTTTTCCAAGTTCGCGGCGCGCCAACGGCGCGACTTTTCATTATGGCGATCAAGCATCGACGCGCGACGGGCGTCGGCCTGTGCCTTGCGCTTCGCGCGGTTTTTCTCTTCCAGCGCGCGTCCCAGTTCAAGACGACGCGGGGCATACGCCGCGCGACTGATCGCGCGGAGTTCTTTGCGACGCTCGGCGTTGTTCTCTTCGTACCGCTTGGTGTACTCCGCAGCTTTTTCCGGGTGCTTCGCCATCCACTCGCGGTTTGTCGCCTTCGAACACTCTTTGCACCGGGACTGCAGGCCCGAAGGATTCTTGGTGGCTTTGTAGAATTCACTAGGGGTCTTGGTCAACCCGCATCGGGTGCATTTATGCATGACGATCCTTGAATGAAAAAACCCGCCAGGCTGAAGGCGCGTGGCGGGTTTGGGCTGCGGGCGGGCCCGCCACACCAGCAGTGCTTAGGCCACGGGGTCTTGGATCAACACCTCGTACGGAGCGTCCTTGCCGACCGGGGTCTTCAGTGTCCCCGTCAGGTTTACGTTCCCGAAGTCATCCGCCAGGAAGTCAAACTCGCTGTCTGGCGCCAGGATGGCTTCCCAGATCGTTGCCGTGCACTGGGTGCCGTCAGCTTGGTTGATACCGTCGAAAATGATTTCAACGCGAACTTCTGTGCGGGTGGAGCCCTTAACGTTCGTGCCCGTGGCACCGCTATGTGCGCAGGTAATGAAAACGTGGTCGTTTACCGCCAGAGCGCCCCCGGCCAGCGCCATGATCCAGCCCATGGGGCGGTTCAGTTTGTAGTCGGTGCCTTCGATCAGCGTGGCGCCACCAGTGGCCGCGTCTTCAACGGTAACCAGTGTGGCGAGATTCTTTTTGCCGATGGGGAGCCATGTGCCCACCTGTGTGACAGTCAGGTCGTAGCCCGTCAGCGTGCCGGAGGCTTCGGTGAACGCGGCAGAGGTTCCGAGGAAGGCCATGGTCAAGATGTCGCCGGTAACTTCCTTAAGCGCCATGGAGAACTCAGACGGTTGGGCGATGTTCACGCTCTCCAGCACCTGACCATAGTCATACCGGCCCTTGCTGGTCGATTGGATCGTTTCGACGCTGGGGGTGATCGAGAGACTGTCGGCGTAGATCGGCCCGACAAGACCTTGCTTTACGCCGTCCACCATACGGTTAAAGTAAACGTCGCCAGCGCCATTGAAGCTGCGTGCTGCCATGAGAAACTCCTTGAGAATGTCATGCCGCACTCACGGCAAGATCGGATTACAACGCTCGCAGTGTCATCGCACAGGGCGAATCGACCTCTGCGGCACAATTTCGGACTCAGGCTTCCAGCAGGTTCTCGGCGAACACCACCGTGATGTGCACGACGGCGAACACAATGTTCTTGCCATCGGCGCGGGGGCCGATGTCCTTCCCCCGGTAGCTCAACTTCGCTACGCGGCCGTTGGCCCCGCGCGCACCGGCAATCGGTCGTCGGGCCAGGTCGCTGGAGAACACCGCCTTCTTGATGTCCTTGATCGCGTCGTGCGCGGCATCGTTCGGGTTGTCCACGTTGCAGTGCACGTAGGCGCCGAGTACGAAGTCTTGCTCCAGGGTGATGTCCAGTCGGCCGCCGTCGTTCTCCTGCGGGCGGTCCTCACCCTCGATAAGCACGGCGTAGGGCACACGGTCCTCATCGTGCTTCAGGCGGCCCCGGTACACCGTGGTGCCGAGGTCGGTCTTGTAGCCGTTGGCCTTGGTGACGCCCTGCAGTACCGTGGTCAGATACTCGGCGATGTCGGAGGACTTCTTGAAGATGGCGGGGGTGGCGGTCATGGTTCGATGGCTTTCTGCAGCGCCAGGTCAACCTGTGCGGCGAGGGTGTCTTCCAGGTCGTCGGTCACATCGTTCACGATGCGCTCGACCTGGTAGGCGAACAGTTGATACACGGACGGGCCGTAGCGGTGGCGCAACTTGCCGTCGCGCGAACGCGCGAAAACGCCGAAGCCGTTGCCACCGGACTCGGTGCCTCGGTTCAGCGGGAGTAGGAAACCGCGCGGTACAAACCCGTCACTCGTTTGCCCACGGGTCACCTCAACGGTGACACCGACCTGCTTCTGGCCCGACGGGATGCCAAGGGCCTTGTTGCCCTTTCCGGGCCGCCCTTTGTTGTTCGCTACGATCACCGGCTTGGCGTCGTAGCGCCCGAGCACGGTGGTTGCGTTGCGCGCACCGCTGGCCGTGATCGACGCCACCGGCTTGCCGGGTGTGGCGCGCTGGAGCGTCATTCGACGCCGCAGATAATCGTCGGACAGGTTGATACCGGCGATCATCCGGTCGCGCGCCAGATCGTATGTGCGGTCCACCACCTCGTTCAAAGCGGTGACGGACGCGCGGCCAATCTCTTCGCCGCTGGCCTGCGCGAGTCGTTCTCCCAGTTTCACTACCTGGGAGGCGTCGATCTTGAGCGTGTAGTCGCGGGCTTTGGTCATGGCACCGTCGTCTCAATGACGATGTAGCGGCGGGAGTAGCCGTTGTCCTCGATCATGGTTTCGAGGCGGAACGAGCGGCCCGCGTGGGGCCCGGTTCCCGTGAATTTCAGAGAGTCCCCGCCTTTGGGGTTGTGCCGTTTAGCGAGGGTGATCACGTCGCTGTTGGTCACCAGGTCGCCCCGGCTCTGTGCGCGCTCGGCGTCCATACCGACGAGCTGCACGTCGTGCTCGATGTTCACTTTGCAGGGGACCGCACCACGTAAAAGAGCGTCCTCGCCCAGCAGGGAAAGGACGCTCTCCGTCATGCGCCCGAAGACGCTTGCCATTTAGCTCGCGGCCACAGACAGCTTGATGACTGCCTCGGGCAACGAGTTGAAGTGGATCGGGTTGGACTGCGCCTCGCCGATGATGCCCTTGTTGAAAGGCATCGCTTCCTGCTTGGCGTAGAACGGCAGGCCCTGCGTGTTCACCGTCTCCATGTAGTCCGCAGGTGCGAACTTGGACTGGAACATGCCGGGGACACCTTCGGGGTAGGCGTAGGCGATACCGTCAGCGATGAAGTCGCCGGCCGAGGTGCCGCCGTCGTAGACCTCGAAGATCACGCCTGCGAACTCGAAGTCGCCACCGTTCACCTGGTCGGTGCGCAGGTAGGCGCCTTGGTTCCACAGTTCCCACGCCTTGATCATCTTGGTGTTCTGCACCAGGGGGGTGAAGAAGCCCAGCGAGCAGATCACGCGGATGCGACCGAAGGAGCGACCACCCATCTTGGCGCGGATCATCGACTTGAGGGTGATGATCGAAGCCTTGGGGTCGCCGTTGGCGGCCACAGCGATGTTCCAGAACTGGGTCTGCTGGGTCATGCCGAAGGCGTCGTACACGTCGAGCAGCGTGGAGCCGTCGGCGTCGGTCACCAGACCCTTGAGTGCGCCGACGCGCATGTTCTCGTGGGTCAGGTCCATGCTGGCACGCACGTTGGCGAGCTTGCGCTGCACCAGTGTGGCTGCCTGCTCGACTTCGGTCTCGCTGCCGTAGGCGCGGATGCCTTGCACTTCGTCTGCGAGCACCGACCATGAGGCGGGGATGTGCAGAGCGTGCAGAGGGATCAGCTTGCGAGGGCCGAGGGCGACAGGCTCACGCACACCGCCGCGGGGGGCGGTGGGCAGCAGCTTGATGCTCGACCCTTGGCGTTCGATCATGAACGAAGTGGTCGAGATGCCTTCCTCTTGGAACAGACCCTTGTCGCCCAGTTTGGTGGGCACGTCGGGAATGTCCGTGATGGTGCTGGACAGAGACGTAACGCTGAACGCATCGTCCTGGAAAATGTCGAGGGTTGCCATGTTTCTTGTGCTCCTGAGTCGAGAGATGAAAGGCTCAGAGAGCCGGGGTGGAAACGGTTGGCAGGCCAGCCGTGCCGCGCACGATCAGACCTTTCTTCGCCAGGTCGGTCTGGCCTGCCGCGTCGAGACCCGTGAGTTCGAAGCGGTTCAGCTCGGCGTCGCGCACGAAGCCCACTGCGTCGGAGTCGCCGGTCTTGGCGGGCAGCCAGTTGTAGAGCACCGCGTCAGCGGGGCCTGCGGCGCCGTTGGCGGTGTAGGCGATGTACTTGCCGGAGCCTGCAGCCACGGTGATGGTCGCGGTGTCGCCAGCCACTGCGGGGGTTGCGCCTGCTGTCAGCGTGACGCCGACGCCACCCTTGCTGAAGGCGGCACCCAGCGTGCCGGTGCCGACGGTCTTGCCTTCAGGGTCTTCCACCGTGAACTTGGTGGCTGCGGTGAACTCGATCACGTAGACGCCGGGGATGGCCGCAGCGCCGACAGTGATAGTGCCCGCCGTGGGGTTGCCAGTTGCGCCGGCGTCCATGGCGAAGGTGCCCTCGCCTGCGTCGCCCGAGCGGGTCAGCAGGGTGCCGGAGGCCAGCGCGGTGCCCGATTGGGTCACGACGATGTTTTCACGGCTGCGCTGGTTGGACGCTTCCGAAATGATCACCGCTTTGACGCGCGGCGTGGAGAGAAGAGAGGTTGCCATGGTCAGTTTCCTTTGCGAGAGTTTTGCTTGCGTGCCGCACGCTTTTCGTAGACGGCTTTCGCCGACAACACCCCGGACTGGCCGGCGGTTTGGGACCCACGCGCCGGAGGCGCGTTGTTGGTGTGCTCATCGGCCTCGGCCATTGCCTTGATCAGCGCGGCGCGCACGTCCTCTACGGACTGGTTGGCGCGGATGGCCTTGGCGGCATCGTCCGGGCGCTTGGCAACGGCGCAGAGCGCCACAATTTCCTTGGCCGCAGTGATGCGGGTCTTGGCTTCGTCCAGCGAGGTGCAGGCCACTGCGAACGTAGCGGCGTAGGCCTGCAGGCCAGCGGTGATTGCCAGGGCTTCGATCTGCTTGGCGACGGGGGTGTCTGGCACCGCGGGGTCGATCACAGGGTCGATCACAGAGTCGATCACAGGGTCAACAACGGGGTCAACCACTGGGTCGGCTTCCGCCTTGAAGATCGCAGCCACGTTGGCGGGCAGGTCGGCGCGGGCCAGGTCGAACTTGGCCGTGGCGCGGATGTCGTCCAGAAGCGCAGTGGCGAAGCCCAGGTCCAGGCATTCGTCAGCGGTCAGGTACGTGTCCTTCGCCATGATTTCGGCGGCCTTGGCTTCGTCAGCACCCATGCGGTCCATGTAGATGTTGCGCAGAGAGCCGTCCACCTTGTCCAGCCAGTTGGCCGCGTCGCGCATGTCTTCCGAGGTGCCGGCTGCGATGGTCGAAGCCTGGTGCACCATGGCGAACGTGTTCTTGGGCATCTCGCGCTTGTCGCCTGCGAGGGCGATGATCGAGGCGATGCTGGCTGCGATGCCGGTCACGCGGGTGGTGACGGTCTTGCCGTCCTTGGCCCAGGAGCGCAGCATGTTGTAGATGCCCAGGCCGGCCATCACGTCACCGCCAATCGAGTTGATCTCGACCACCAGTTCGTTGCCTTCGACAGCATCCAGTTGGGCACGGAAATCTTTGGCCTGGGTGCCCCAGAAGCCGATTTCCTCGTCTAGCGCCAAGACCGCGGGCTTTTTACCCGCCTTGGCTGTGAATTTGAAACAGGGGCGCATGCGCAGTCCTTTGCTGAATGCTGCGCATTGTGTTGATCCCTGCGTTATTCACCTCTGCGGCACAATTTCGGACGACGCTCTCAGGCCAGTTCGGCAGGACGTGTTTCGGTCTCGATGGGGGCGGCGCGGCGCCAGCGGTGCGAGCTGGTGAGCAGCCCGACAAACACCGTGACCACGAAAAACATACCTGCGGGCGTGGGCCATGTGCCGAAGATGAACGGCTGAAATCCGTATGCGCAGGCGCCGGACAGCAGCAGGGTGTATTTGAGACGGACGAGCTTGCGAATGCCTACGTGCATGACCGACAAGCGGCAGATGCAGACAACCATGATCGCCCCGCAGACGACCGTGTTCAGCAGGGCCCAGAGGTGGGAATTCATCTCAGTCGTCCTTTTTCGGTGGTTGCTCGGTGCCGGTGCGCTTCTCCAGCAGGCGACCCAGCCAGGTCACGAACCACTCGCCGACCTTGGGCCAGCTATTGCCGACACCGCCAACCAGGAGGCCGACGGGGACCAGGAGCCAGTTGGCCTCTTGCCAGCCGAGCATATGCTGAACACCGGATGCAATCGGTACTGTAACCAACAAAGCGGTGCAATTGAGTTTCAAAAAGTACCAGAGGCCCTGCGCGCGGGTCATCGGCGGGCAGCGCCCAAGGCCCCAGCCAGCCCCCGTGGTAGCTGCAAGGATGATGACGGCGTAGGGGCCAATCACCGCACTGAGTTGAGCCCCAAAGATGGAGGCCAGCAGCACGGTGAAGGCCGCAGTGGGGTCTAGATGTCGCATGGGTGGCGATTGTCGTCGGAAAATGTGCTGGTGGACTGCGGGCTGGTTTCGGATCAGATGTGATCGCCGCTCGGGTCGAACTGGTCGAGGTGCTGTTCCGCCCAAACGGCGACAGCCTTGCGCCAGCCGGTGCTTGTCTCGTTGTGGCGCTTCAGTCGGGCGGTGACAGTTCCCTCGCGCGGCAGTTCACCCAGAAGTACCGTGAGCACCAAGGTGTTTGCCAGAAAGTCCAATAGCAGCCCGACGAACAGCACTGGGTATCCGAACATTTTGTTCCAAAAGGTCAGCGTGCCGGCGTCCTTGGCGCGCTTGAGCGACATGACCGCGAGGAAAAACACCCACAGTGCGTAGAGCAGGAGGAAGGCGTAGACGGGGAAAAATAGGAGGTGGCTCATGGCAGTTGGCTCCTGAGTGCTGCGCTCTGTTCGTCCAGGGTTTTCAGACCCGCGTAGCCCTTGTTCTTGGCACGCAGATACTCAATGGTCAGCCCCATGGCAACCGCGCGTTCTTCAGCCAGCGCGATGATCGTTTCGCGGGTGATGCGCGGCATTAGGTGCTGGTCTTCCAGCGCTTGGATGCGCGCGACGATTTCAGCCTGACGCTCTGCAAGCGTTGGTGGTTCAGGCGGCACATATTCGGCCTCGACCTGGGCGAGTAGTGCCTCGTACTGCGGGGCGTCAGCGCCAAGGTCTGCGCGTAGCATGTCCATTTGGCCGTTGCTGTAGGCGTGGCACTTGATGACCGCGCCGCTTGCATCAACCCATGTTGCTTCGAGGGTCGCGGGGTCGTTTTCGTAGCGGATTGGTTGTTTGATAATCATGATGTAGAACCTGTCCTTAATTGGAAATTGATTACAAGCTCCTCTGAAAGTGTGCCGGTGGATATATTTGTCACTCTTACACTAAAAACCCCGTTTCCAGACCAATTAAGTTCAATCCTATAATTAGATGGATCAGGGGCACCGGAGTTGTATCCCCCGCAAACATCAATTAAACTTGTGGATAAGGCGTATGAATTACTCACGCTAAAGACCACAGCCGCGCCTGCCGATAATGCAGAACTGTTCATAGTTATCTGCCCGTTAGGTTTGTTAAGTGTCACGCCGGTGGTTTTGCTGGTTGCTTGAGTAACTGTACCTCCTGCTCCCGTGCCGTAACCCAGCGCGCCACGCAGCGCGAGCACATCACCATTCGTCCCCAAATGAAGCGTAGTCCCGCCTGGAGTTTCAATATTTATCGGGAGCGATGCGCCCGTTCCTATGGCTGTAGAGCGCAGCCGCGCGGTACTGCCGCTTATGGAAAAATCAAATTTAGCTGCGTTTGTCGGGTCGGGTCCGTTGTAAAGTGAATACTCTGAATAACCACCGGCCCCACTTGGCATCGCCCCCAATACCGTAGCGCCGTTAGTCGTACTCGTCTGAAACATCGCTCGGCTCGCAACGGTCGCGTTACTGAAATCCGCAGTAATACGCCTACCAGTTCCCGAGAAATTTACATTGCCTGCAATATCACCACCGGTATTATCTAACTTTTTGGTGTCCAGCTCGTTGACCTGCGCTTGCAGCTTGCCCAGAGCAACCAGCACCGTGTCTGCAGCAGTGATCACCGCGTTCGTCGCAGTGCTCAACCCTGTGAGCGCGATCCCACGCACCCACGCCGCGAGATTCGCAAACGTCAGCTTTTTGAGGACGTTGGACGCAGCGCTGTCAACAATGCCCAGTTCATCGGCATCGACCGGGGTTGCTTTGCTGGTGGCGGCGTGAATCAGCGCAGCCACATCACCAGCACCACCCGTGGCCCCGGTTGCTCCCGTGGGGCCTGTGCCGCCAGTGGCACCAGTTGCACCCGTTGGCCCTGTAGCGCCGTCAGCGCCATCATTCCCCGTCGCCCCAGTTGGCCCGGTGGCGCCGGTACTGCCAGTTGGGCCGGTCGCTCCATCATTGCCGGTTGCGCCTGTTGCGCCTGTTGCGCCTGTTGCGCCTGTTGCGCCTGTTGCGCCTGTTGCGCCTGTTGCGCCTGTTGCGCCTGTTGCGCCTGTTGCGCCTGTTGCGCCTGTTGCGCCTGTCGGACCTGCTGGCCCAGTGGGGCCGATGTGCTGCGCCCATTCAACCGGGGCGAGCCCGGTCAGTACCCACTCGGTCTTGTCGCTCTCCTGGTAGAGATACTTGCGCACGTCCGTTTCGGTCGGCGCCAGCGCCAGGCGCTCGGCCTCGTCCGCGACGACCCAATTGTGGGGTGCGTGAATTTCCCCAGCGGGTATGAGTTCGTGTTCCATCAGCTTGTTACCACCACATATTGACCGTTGACCGTGACGGCTTCGCCGTTGACTGTGACCGCGTTGGTCGGCACTTCACCTGCCTGTAGAACCACGCGCACGCGCATCAGAACCCCGCCCCGAACGATGACCATCTCGTCGTCGGGCACGATGGTGTCGGCAAGGGGGAAGTCGCCGGGGTTGACGGAGCCACCACCTGTGGATGCGTTGACGTACACGCCACCGCCGGTTCCAGCCTTGCCGGGCTTGCCTTGCAGGTCAACCCACTTGCCCCACCGACCTTCAGTTTGTTGGAACCGGAGTTTGGTGCCTTGCCATTCGTGCTTGGGCATAGGGCCCATCGGCCCGCGCTCGCCGTCTTTACCGGGAGCCCCATCTCGGCCAGGCTTTCCTGGGGGACCGTCCCTGCCGCGAGGGCCAGGGTCGCCACGCAGGCCAATACCGTCCTTGCCGTCCAGCCCATTCTTGCCGGGTACACCGTCTTTGCCGGGAGGGCCGGGCTGCCGGGCGAGATTGCTGACCTGAGCGCGCAGGTCACGGACTGCCTTGGCGAGCAGGGTGAGGATGCCGCGATCATTGCTGTCCACCTTCGGCCCCCTCGCCGAGCAGGTCGAGAATTCGGTTCTGTAGCGCCAGGGTCTGCTCGGCCGTTGGGTCTACCGGAGGTGGCACTGGCGCAGGTGGCGGCGCCTTGGCGGCAGCCGCGCGTGCGCGCAGCGCGTCGGTCTCAGCCTCGGTGCGCTTGAGCAGCGCCAGGTGCATCTCCCGCTGCTGGGCCTGCGTGGGGTTGGGCGGCGCGCTGTATTCGTCGTCGTCAATGCCGTCCTCTTCCGGGTCATCCTCGCCCGGTGCAGCAGGGACACCCATTGGGTCCACCCACAGACCCATCTCCTTCTCGCGGTCCATGTCGACCTTGCGCTCTTCGTCCACCGTGTCGGCGTCGTCACCGCGCTCGCCGATGACACTGGAGCGGCTGCGGAAACCGTTCGTGACTTCCGCTGCCTTGCCCTGCACGTCCTGCACGGGGTGGATGTAGGCCCAGCCGTGGGGTGCGTGCTCTACGCGAATCACGTCGTCGTACTCGGCCAGTGTGATCTCCCCGGCCAGCAGCGCTGCGTCAGCGAACCACTCGATCACGCGCTGGCAGAACATCGGGATCACGATCTGCCACTGGCGCTGCTCGGCAAAGCGGCGGAAGTCGTTGATCACGACGCGCAGCGTGCGGTCGCTGACCTCGCGGATGTCGCCCGCCATCAGCTCGTACGGCAGGCCAGCGCCCGCCGCCGTGCCCAGATGGGTCGTGCGCATGTAGTCGCTGTAGTTGGTGCCGGCCTCGGGAGGGTTGGACCACTCCATCTTCTGGCCGTCCTCCAGCTCTTGCACTAGGCCGGGCCGCAGCGGGACCAGCGGCTCGGGGCTCACACCGTCGGTCTCGTACGGCGTGCCTGTTAGCGCGCCGTTGTTCGGGTCGTTCGGGTCCAGTGGGGGCAGCGTGCGCGAGATCGTGGCGACGAACAGGTTCGCCAGCTTCTGGCGCTCCAGCGTCGCGTCCTCGTAGTCCACGGCGTTGCGCTGCTTGACCAGCACCGAGGCCATGGTGGGCACGCCGCGCAGGGCACCGGGACGGTCGGGCTCGAACATGTGGATCATGTCTGATGCCGCCACGCGCACCAGCGCGTCGGGGTCCATCACGCCCATGAACCCCTTGTCGCCCGGGTGCTGTTTGTAAACCCAGTACGCCACGCGCTTGCCGCGCTTGTTCAACTCGATGCCGGAGCGGATGACGTGGCCGACAGGCAGGCCCTTCCACTGGTCCGCGTCCATGAGCGGCACCATGTCGGCCTCCAGCAGTTGCACCTGCATGGGCACCGCGAGGCCGTCTTCGTCAAGGAACCGGGCACGACGGCGGGCGAACACCTCACCGGCGGCCAGCCACGACTTCACGGCCAGGGTCTGCTGGCCGTAGCCGTCGAGCACGCAGTCGGCGTCTGCCTTCTTCACGAAGTCGTTCCACAGGTCCGTCAGTTCCTGCTTGCGTGTCTTGCTGGTGATGCGCTTGAAGCGCGGCGTGATGGCGATGCCGACGAGGTTGGTGGCCCACTTCTGGGTGACGCTCTTGGCGCTCCAGTCGTTGCGCACCGCGTCGTGCGAGCGGTTGCGGATCGTCTGCAGGCCAGCCATGGCCGTGTTGGGGCCGCTGGAGGGTGGTGTCCAGCCAGCGAGGCGGCGGCCCTGCCCTGCGGCGTCGTAGCGGTTGGTGAACGTGCGTGCGGCCTGGGCGACCGGAGTCTGCTCAGGCTGGGGGTTCTTGGGTGGTCGGCCGATCAACTTGCCGTTTGCGCTGTACCGAGCCATCAGTCGTACCCTCGACCTGCGTAGAACGCATAGGACTGGCGGGGGCGCTGCGGGCTTTGTGCGGCCAGTTCCTTCTTCATGTCGTCCCGGGCCTGGATCAGCGACTCCGGCGTTCCGTAAATGACCGTCTGCCCGCCGAGGGTGACGGATCGAACGCCAGCCGCAATGGCCGCGTTTAGATTGTCGATGTCTGCCTGGGTGACGGCCATGGTTGATCCGATATGCGAAATGATCGGCATCATCGGCGAGGTGGCGCGAAAACGGCCTGCGGCACGATTTCGGAAAAAAGAAAGACTTTCTTTTTACGGAAAGTCTTTTAAAAGGAGACGCTGATGGCGGCGTCTGCTGCTGAGACAAGTCGATGGTGGCCGTGTTTGGTTGGTCAGACCCGCGCTGAACCCCGGCCACTGGGCGCCACACTGCGAGAACCACCTCGCGGGCATTTAGCACCATCGAGTCTGCAGTCTGGTGCGCTCCCCCAGGATCGCCCAGAGGCCAAACTGCAGGCTTGCTAGTTCCCGTCTCTCCGGGATGTCACGTAATTACCTCACGGGGCCTACCGCACCAGTACGTTCGGTGCTGCTACTGCCGTGACAGGATCGCGTACTCGCATGCTTCCGGCGATCATCCCTTTGCCGCCGTCGAAACGGCGCGCTGCGCGGGAGAGATGTTGAAGAATGACCCAGCTCACATGAAGCAGTGTTTACGCACCACGATCACAAGGTTTTCGCATGAAAGTCAGTTTGGCGAGGCGCTAACCCTCGGCCGCTGGGCCACCTTCAAGTGTGACGCCTGAACATCAACTCCGGGGTACTACCGGAGGTTGTCCCTTGCGGGTGGCCCTTTCCGGCCAGGTGTCACACTTGAAGGCCCTGCTCGCGCAGGCTCCAAGTTCGGGTCGCAGGGAGTGTTGGATGGCGCGGACATCACCCCGTTGTTAAGGGAGCTTTTACTACAGCACCACGTGGTGCGAGAGTGCCTTTGTTCTCACTTTTTCACTGTGCGACCTTCAAGTGAGAGGCCGATTTACGGTGCTACGCTGCCTTGCGTGAGAATGGCAGTGGCACCTTCTTATCAGTCTCTCGCTTGAAGGCCCTGCTCGCGCAGGCTCCAAGAATCCGTAGGTGGATCAGCCCCTTCCCCTTTCGCGTTTGAGAGCGCGCCGGCTTAGGGTCCGACCGGAGGACCGTTACTGGGTGTAACCCAGCCTCTTCGTCACCGAAATCTTCCAGTTGGTTTGAGAGCCTTTCGACTTTTAAACTCCGGCCACTGGTTGCGCTGGCCTGGTTCGTATTATCGCGTTTGCGAAATAAAGGTCAAGGGTTTTTAAGCGCAGGCCCGTGCCATTTTGGCATTTTTGCGATTTGCTGAGCGCGCAGCTTGAGTGCTCGCAACCCAGTTCATCAAGCCGCGTCCGTAGGCGCCTGCCTGACGCTGCTGGGACGTGCGTGTGCCGTCGCCAATGGTGAAACGACGACCTGGGCCGCGTTTGGTGTGGCTGGCCGAGCGCATCTTGCCGTAACCTGGCAGGCCCACGTTGGCTACGCCGAGGTGCTGCAGCAGTTGGCAGGCCGTGTTTGGGCCACTGGCCTTGACGCGGTACGCCTCCATGCTCTGGGTCACCTTTTCAGATGCTGCACCAAGAGCAGCAAAAGCGGCTGCCTTGAGGGACAAAGAACGGGGCTCGGACGGTTGCATATTTGCCTTTCAAAAAGATCGTCGGACTGACGTTGTTGCGATGTGTGTAATTTAGCAAACGCGCAAGAAGTCGTCAAGCGATTTCAATACTGCGCCACCGCACTTCGCCGTGGCCTGCGCACAGGCCGGAGTACGCGCACTTCTTCTGCAGGTGGTAAGGCGATAACGCTGTTTTCCTGCGCTGCTCGGCGATCTTCGCGCGCCACGATCTCGCTGTTGCGGTCGAGCGGCGCCAGCCATGGCTGCACGACGTTCCAGTCCTTGATCTTGTCGAGCTGCATGCGCAGCATACCCGCCATCATCATCCGGCAAAGGTCAAAGCTCTCGTTGCGCTTGCGGACCTTCTGCCAGGTGCCGTTCTTGCCGCGCACCTCGGCCTCCAGCTCGTCAAAAAACGCCTGTGGCAGCCAGCCGTCGGGGTTCTGTGTGGGGTGTTTCGGCTGAGGGAAGTGGTAGAAACCCGGCCCCGGCATGGTCCGACGCAGGCCCGCCGCCACCATGTCCGACAGCAGGTTCGGGTTGCAGATCAGCAGAGGGATGTCGCCCTTGGTCCCTTTGCGGCCACTCACTAGGGTCTCCCGGATGATCGGTGCCTTGGGCTCGGACGCACCCTTGTAGAGCGTGACGCGGTGCGCATGTCCGGCCTTGCGCACGCGCCGATACCAGGCGTAGGCGTTATGGGTCACGCCGTCCTCGCCCCCGGTGTCCACCGTGAGCATGCGGATTTTGATCTCTCGGTTGGGGTCCGGTGTCTTCCACGTGGCGTCGAGCAGCTTGTCCGTCAGCACATCCCAATCTTCAGGAAAGCTGGCGGGGTCGATAGGGGCAAACTCGCTTCCCATTCCGGGCCTTTTCGAGTGTTTTATCTCGAAACGATCCACCAACCACTGCTCCATGTGCACGCCGACGGCGTGGAGTTGCACCACGAAGCGCGCGTTCACCCCGCCCTGCACGTCCACGGAGGCCGAGAGCATGCGTGTCTGCTCGGGTACCTGGTAGCGGATCAGGTCGTTTTCAGCGCGGTCCTGCGGTCGGGCACGTCCTGATTGGGACTCCTTCAGGTGCCGCGAGATGTACGGCATGCCCTGGTCCACGTTGATCGCGTTCTTCAGGGCCTCTTCCGATCCGCTGAGGGCATAGTGGCGCAGGCCCTGCAGGTGGCGCACTAGGATAGAGCGCCACGGTTGGAACGCCGCCGCCACGCCGCCCAGCCAGAACCCGGCGATGGAAGATGTCATGCCCTCGCCCACCAGTTCGTCGTCAACGGTCAGTGTCATGCCGTCCCGCAGCCACCGGCCGTTGGCGTTCAGAGCCTTCTTCTGGTCGGCGCCGTGCAGCGACCCACAGTGGGGACACACGATCTTGGCGTAGTGCTCGGCGAGCTTGTCCAGGTTGGCGCTGCGCACCGTCTCCAGCAACTCGTCGTCCGGGGGTAGGTTGAACAGACCAACACCGGGCGCGGCTTCAAACCACTCGCGGCAGTCGTGGCACTTCCAGTACCACCGGCGCCGGTCGCTGGTGTTGTAGATGCCAACCACTCCGCGCACCGGCGGGGCCTCGTGCGGGGTAGACGGTTTCCAGTTCGGGTCTTCGATGTCGCGCCCGGGGCTGGACTCAACCAGGCACATGCCGCGCGACAGGAAGGTCTGCGTGCGCTTGAGCCCCAGCGGGAACGGCGCGCCCTCGCCGCCCACGTCGTCCGGCATACGGTCGTAGTCGGTGAAGGCCACGTAGCGATAGGTGGAGCCGGACAGGTTGCTGACGGTGGGCCAGCCGATCTTGAGCCACATGCCGTGGCGAAAGCTCTTGTCGAACGTGTTGTCGGCGTTGGCGTTGCGCGAGACGAGCGCAGCCAAGTCCGGGCTGTGGCGCAGTGCGCGGTCCACGGTGGTCTTGGAGAACTCGCGCGCCTTCTCTTGGGACATGTGGATGATAGCCATGTCGCCAGGGTCGTTGACCACGGCGTGCGCCATCCAGCCGGTGATCAACCCCTCGGTTTTCCCGCACCGTGCTGGACCGACGAAGGCGACGGCCT
The DNA here is from genome assembly GCF_015864285.1 of Pseudoalteromonas sp. NZS100_1. Classification (NCBI taxonomy): domain Bacteria; kingdom Pseudomonadati; phylum Pseudomonadota; class Gammaproteobacteria; order Alteromonadales; family Pseudoalteromonadaceae; genus Pseudoalteromonas; species Pseudoalteromonas sp. NZS100_1. The sequence continues at coordinate 741 of NZ_JADYXN010000028.1, read as the reverse complement.
CGTGCCGGCGGCTCGCCAGCGTGTCGATTGGCTCGCACATGTAGGGTGTTTCGGTGGCCGACCATGGGGCGGTGGTGCCGCCGGTCTGCTTGACGATCAGCGAGGCGGCCGCGCCTTGGCTGACGGAAACCCGCTTGGGTGGTCGGAACGCTGCGTGAGGGGAGAAAACGTCCTGTACCGCTTTGGTGAAATCGTCTGCCACTCAGCCTCCGAACAATTCGAACTCTTCAGCCAAGGTGTTCAGTGCGTCGTCAATCGTCTTGCTCACCGTTTCGCAGGTCTCCGGTGCCACGCCCTCGCGCCGCTCCAGCAGGTCGGGGATTGAGCGCAGGGTCTGGGCGATGGATGCGAACGCGGTGGCGCAGGCTTCGCGCACAGCCTCGCGCTTCACGTACTCGCCCTCCTTGATGCGGTAGTCCAGCTCGACAGTCTTGGCCGTCCATGCCTCCTTGCGCGCCCGGGAGACGGCGTACTCAACCTCGCCCGCGTCCTCCAGTTCCTTGCGCACCTGGTCCTCGAACACCTTGGGCTTGCGGCCAGCGTTCTCGCGTTTGCCGCCCAGCCGGGGCACGTCGATCTCGATGCCTTCGACGTATTCGCTCATGCCAAAGGTGCCGCAAAGGCGTCACAGAATGTGTTGCTCATACGCCAATTCTACTTGTTGCGCAGGTATTTGCGCAATCGCTAAGGGATTCAGTTGAGATTTTCTAAAAATGCTTGAGCCCCGCGCCTCTTCGTCCC